>NZ_JBQHWC010000016.1:0-72148 GCF_052064155.1 Blautia sp. HCP3S3_C12
AAATACTCCTTTTCGATAAGAATTGTCATATCTGAATTCTTACCAAAAAGGAGTTATTTTTTACCAAAAACACAAACTATTTTACACTACCATTTTGTCTATAATTGCTCATTCTATAATTTTCTTTCATGAGCAGACTTTTCTAAGAAGGTAATTTTTCGCAATATTTATCAAATTATTAATGCGGACACTTTGCGTAGTTTGTTGTTGAATAATACTTTGCATTAGCTAAATAGCCACATCTTGTGCATCTTTGGCATGTATAAACCTTTACAACACATCCACCATTACTTTTACTTTCGTGTGTTGAAAAATATCCATTAACCATATTATGTTTGCATAACACTCTTTCGGAGGCAGAATTTTGAATTGGAACCTGAGTTCCATCCATGTATACGAAAATCTCATCACTTTCGCTAAAATCAAAGCTGTCAACCAAACTTGATTCTTCAAAATCATAGGATGAAAAATCTATGTTACTTGTATTTAAAACATCATCAAAGCTTCCATCCGACCACTGCATTGGCTCATACGCCAACACCGTCCCTGCGCTTGCTGCAATAGTCAATGCAGATACCATTGCAATAATCCCTTTTCTCATCCATCCGTTTTTTCTTTTCTTCATCATGTAGTTGATCCTCCTCTTGATCATTTTTCCCTCACTGGAAAAGTTATTTTTCCATACAACCGGAAGTTTCTCCCGGACCGGGGTCGTAGTTACCAGCAGCATGGCATAGGTTTTTATTATATCCTTTGAATAGCCAAGCACTGCTGCATCATCACAGACAGCTTCTGCAGTGATCCGATAAAGGAACAGCAACAGATATGCCGCCGGATTCATCCAATGGATGCAAAGAACGATCAGGCATAAAAGCTTTACCAGATTGTCACGATTTTTCAGATGGGTATATTCGTGCTGATATACCATAGAAAAATTCTCAAGCTCTGTAAAGCTTTCAGGTATTATGATTTTCTGTCGGAAGAATCCCACTGTACAGGGACCACAGCTTCCATCAGGCACAACATAGTAGACCAGCTCCATTTCCGGCTCATCTACATAGTAGAAAACGGATCGATTGATTTTCCTAACGATTTTACGATATTTTATAAACTGATACAGGGCAAAGATGATTACAATGCCTGCCCACAACAGAATGATAACTGAAACCCATCTGGGGAACCACACATACTCATTCCCATGTCCAGGCAGAAAATCCATGGAATGGGACAGATAAAGCTGTGTTTCTTCGCTGAAAACAGGTTCCGGCAGAATATTCATAGGTAACAGAAATCTCACCAGCTGTACCGGGATCAGGAAAAAGAACACTCCGGTCAGCAACAATTTCCTGCCCCAAAGGAAATTATAGGAATCCCTCTGGATCAGAAATAACAGAAAACAAAGCAATACAGGAATGCTTCCTGCAATTGACATACATACAATTAAATCCAAAACCGTTCACATCATTTCTCTTTAATGTATTTGATCAGGGAATCCTTCTCTTCCTCTGTAAGCTTCTGATCAGAGTTCAGGGCACTGACCAGCATAGACAAGTCCGTAGGCACAGCTTTGTGGGCGAAAGGATTCTTCTGTATATTTTCCCTTTTGGGGGATGTGGGGGAAAGGCTTTCCAGAGCTTTTCTTTCTCCTTCAGCTTTCCTCTGCAGCTGCTCATAGAGCCAGCGGTTTCTCAGTCCCAGGAACAGCATAGCTGCCGGATATAATACTGAGACTGCTGCTGCACAGATCATATAACCTGTCAGTGCTTTTACATTATCTACTGGCGGTCCGCTGATAAAATTAATAAATAAGCATCCCGCAGAAAATATGGTAAATAAAACCCAGCAAAGGGTCTGTATTTTTTTCTTCATTTATATCTTTATATCTCCTGATTTATGAACTGAACTTAGTCTACCATAATTTGACATTTTTCACAACCGCATTTCCCAAATTTGTCCGTAAACTTGTCGACATTCTTCGAGACTTTTCGCAAAGGCAAGAAGGTCAAGCGGATATTTGTAATTGAAGCAGAGGACTTACTTAATTCGGTTAAAAGAAGCAGGGGCAACCCCTGCTTCCTGAACACACTTATGCAGAAAGGAAAAAATCCCTTTCTTTTTTTCATATGGTTCTGATGTGATGCCTTTTACCTCATAGCCGGTTGCATTAATGGCAGCCTTTAATGCAGCTTCTTCAATAGTTTTATTAGACAAACTTTCTCAATAATGCACTTCTGCAGAGTTTCTGTTAGTATTGGCTAACTCTTTAGTTGCGTTGAAGTTCTCAATATGTTAAAATATCTAAAGTTAATAGCATATCAGATGTGAGATACGCAGCAAGAATGCCGGTGGCATTCTTAAATACTGAGAGGAGAATTTTCTATGAAACAAAAAACAGCCTATCTGGGGCTTTTTTCCGCTGTTGCGATTATTTTGGGATATGTGGAATCACTGATCCCGGTTTTTGCAGGGATCCCGGGAATCAAGCTGGGGCTTGCCAATCTGGGAGTCCTGTTTATCCTGAAAAAGTATTCCTTTAAAGAGGCTGCCCTGGTTTCCGTTGTCCGTATCCTGGTGATCGGATTTATGTTTGGAAATCTGTTCAGTATTCTGTACAGCCTGGCAGGGGCGGCACTTAGTATGACAGTTATGACACTTATGTTGAAAAAAACCTCCTTCAGTCTGATCGGAGTCAGCGTTGCAGGAGGTGTTTCCCATAATATTGGTCAGCTGATCATTGCCATGCTGATCGTAAATAATGCAAGTGTGTTTGTATATGCGCCTGCTCTGCTTGTAGCAGGGGTTGCAGCGGGAGTTGTGATCGGCGGACTTACTGCAGAACTCTGCAAGCGGGTGCTGGTTTCTTAGTCTTCTTCGATATGATCCCGTCCCTGGTTGATAATGGTGCGGACATGGTCGTCTGCAAGGGAATAGAAAATAGATTTCCCTTCTCTGCGGCTTTTTACCAGTTTGTTCTGCTTCAGGATGCGGAGCTGATGGGAAATGGCTGACTGAGTCATGTTCAGTACCTTTGCAAGATCACATACGCAGACCTCTGCCTCGAATAAAACAAAGAGGATCCGGATTCTGGTAGAGTCTCCAAAAACCTTAAAAAGTTCTGCCAGATCATAAAGCTCTGTTTCCTCAGGCAGGGTCTCATTTACAATCTTCAACAGGTCTTCATGGACCTCGAAACCATCACATACTTCATCTTTACGTTCTTCCATTCTGTCACCTGTTTCCTTTCTAGTTGTTATAATTCTAACATTATTCATTCGCAATACTTATAGCTTTTTCACAAATAATGCACGGATTGCATTCAGCACTGCAATGATCATTACTCCTACATCTGCGAAGATGGCCATCCACATATTTGCAATACCAATGGCCCCCAGGATCAGGCAGAGAACCTTGATGCCGATAGCAAAGTAGATATTCTCATATACAATGCGGATACATTTACGGGCGATCTTAATTGCTTTGGAAATCTTCAGCGGGTCATCATCCATCAGCACAATATCTGCTGCCTCGATGGCTGCATCGGAGCCAAGGGCACCCATGGCAATACCGATATCTGCTCTGGATAATACAGGGGCATCATTGATACCGTCACCTACAAAGGCCAGTTTTTCTTTGGCTGTTTTCTTATCCAGAAGCTCTTCCACCTTTGTTACCTTATCAGCAGGAAGAAGTTCACTGTAGACTTCATCAATGCCAAGCTCTGTGGCAACCTGATCTGCAACACGTCTGGAATCACCGGTAAGCATAACAGTTCTGGAAATGCCGGCCTTCTTCAGTTCTGCAATGGCCTCTTTTGCATGAGGCTTGATAATATCAGAGATCAGGATATGTCCTGCATATCTGCCATCTACAGCCATGTGTACCACTGTTCCTACGTGATGGCATTCCTGATAGGCAATACCGAGCTTTTTCATCAGCTTTGCATTTCCCGCAGCTACAGAAACACCGTCAACCTTTGCGATCACACCGTTTCCACTGATCTCTTCAATATCTGTAACACGGTTTCTGTCAACAGGTTTGCCATATGCTTTCTGCAGACTCTTGCTGATAGGATGGGAAGAAGAACACTCTGCAAGAGCTGCATACTCTAACAATTTCTCATCAGACATTTCATTATGGTGAATGCCGCTTACCTCGAATACACCCTGGGTCATGGTACCTGTTTTATCGAATACCACATATTTGGTCTGTGCCAGTGTTTCCAGATAGTTGGAGCCTTTGACAAGCACTCCCTGGTTGCTGGCACCACCGATTCCTGCAAAAAAGCTTAAAGGAATACTGATCACCAGCGCGCATGGACAGCTGATTACCAGGAAGGTAAGGGCTCTGTAGATCCAGTCACCCCACATAGCCGGTTTTCCCATGATCAACAGTACGATCGGTGGGAGCAGGGCAAGGGCAAGGGCACCGTAGCATACAGCAGGAGTATAATATTTTGCAAATTTGGAAATAAAGTTCTCGGATTTTGATTTTCTGGAACTGGAATTCTCTACAAGCTCCAGGATTTTGGATACTGTGGACTCACCAAATTCCTTTGTTGTGCGGATTTTCAGTAAACCAGTCATGTTGATACAGCCGCTGATCACTTCATCTCCTACCTTTGCACTTCTTGGAAGACTTTCCCCTGTCAGTGCACTGGTGTTTAATGTGGAAGTACCTTCTGTGATCACACCGTCAATAGGTACTTTCTCTCCCGGCTGTACAATAATGATGGTTCCGATTGCTACCTCATCCGGATCCACCTGTTCCAGTTCGCCGTTATTTTCTACATTTGCATAGTCAGGACGGATATCCATCAGTTCACTGATATTTCTCCTGCTCCTTCCTACTGCATAGCTCTGGAAAAGCTCTCCGATCTGGTAGAAAAGCATAACTGCTGTGCCCTCTGTATAATCTCCCAGAAGAATGGCGCCTATAGTAGCCACTGCCATCAGGAAATTTTCGTCAAAGACCTGCTTATTTCTAATCCCTTTGAATGCTTTTTTCAGAATATCATATCCAATGATCAGATAAGGGATCATGAAAAGGCCAAATCGCAGATAGCCCTCAACCGGAAGCTGTGAAAAAACAACCACCAGAACAAGGGATATGATAATTCTTACCAGCATTTTCTTCTGCTTCTTATTCACCTCAATACCTCTCTTCTTATTACAATTTATGACTGCTCCGTATTATAATTATGAACCTGAACCCAATCGGGCAAAAAAACAGGGGCTGCCGGCAAAAAGTTTATCCACCGGCAGATATGACGGTAACTCATTCTTTATACAGCAGTCCCTGAAATACTTTTATTAAAGGAAGATCTCGCAGTCATCTTCTACTTTCTTGCAGTTCTTTAATACGTCTTTCATAACTGCTTTCGGATCCTGTCCGTCCTCAAATTCAACGATCATCTTCAGCATCATGAAGTTAACAGTTGCATCCTTCACACCTGCTGTATTCTTTGCAGCTTCCTCCATTTTATTGGCACAGTTGGCACAGTCTACATCAATCTTATAGGTCTTCTTCATAATGTTATCCTTTCCGGCTCATTTTATTCATTTTAACATATGAGCACTTGTTCATTTGTTTGATTTTATTATACCATTCTTTTCTGTGCTGTCAATAGTTTTCTGCAGTTTTCTTTACGGAAATGGAAATTTATGTTATAATCCAAAACAATACATCGGAGGTAGTATGAATATGGCAATACATGAATCAGGAGAGGATTATCTTGAGGCAATCCTTATGATCAAGAAAAGAAGCGGAAATGTCCGCTCTATTGATATTGCACGTGAGCTTTCTTTTTCCAAGCCAAGTGTCAGCGTTGCAATGAAGAATTTAAAAACCAGTAATTATATTACTGTTGACGAGAATGGTTTTATCAATCTTACAGAAGCCGGACAGGAAATTGCAGAGAAAATTTATGAAAGGCATACTTTCCTGACCAACTGGCTTACATCTTTGGGAGTAGACCCTGAGGTTGCAGCTGAGGATGCATGTAAAATGGAGCATGCCATCAGCTCGGAAAGCTTTTCTGCTATCAAGAAATTTGTGGCAGATACCCATTGATTTTACTGGATTGTCAAATCTGGCACTTATACCCAAAGGAAAGAAGTCCTGAACGAGGCAGCAGGGATACATCCATCTGTAATCCTCTGCCTTTCAGTCAGGACTTCTTTTCTTTATAATGTTTCTTCTTTATATTATTCTTATCTATAGTGTTTCTTCCTTCGGAAGAAGATTTCTCATGCTTCGTAAACTGATAGTCAGGGTTGACATGTTATGAAGCAATGCGGAGGTTGTTGGCATGATCACACCTGTAACTCCAAGAGCGATCAGACCGCCGTTCACACCAATGATAGTTCTGTAATTATTGTGGATACGCTTCATCAAAGCTGTGCTCAGTCTCTTTAAAGTGACGATCTCATGGAGATTATCAGCAGAGATCGTAACATCAGCGATCTCACGGGCAATGGCAGCACCGTCACTGATGGCGATACCTACATTTGCCGAAGAAAGTGCCAGGGAATCATTGATTCCGTCACCGATCATAATCACCTTATGTCCCAGCGCCTTTTCCTTCTCCACAAAGGATGCCTTATCCTCAGGCAGAACCTCGGAATAGTATTCGTCTACTCCCACCCTTTTGGCGATGGCAGCAGCTGTACGCTCACTGTCTCCTGTCATAATAGAAGAAACCGGTACAAGAACCTCCTGGCCCTCTGCATTTAAAATCCATACCTTCTCTGCATTGATGGACATACTTCTTGCAAGATCATTGACTGATTTCTTGTGTGTCTACTCTTCAAGAATTTCACCGATGCCAAGCAAGAACATGGTGGAGCCTGCAGTATTGAAGTCACCTCGGATCATGGAAACACCGATGGCTGTGGCATCCAGTACCGGAACCTCCAGTTTTCCCTTCAGAAGAGTGCGGACACCATGGTAAAGGTATTTGATAGACTTTGCCGTAGTAAGTACCACACGTACCGGGTAGGGCAGGAACATTTTATTTAATGTTCGCAGCACTACGGAATTGATCAGCTTCTCCTTGTAGGTTTCATTTAATTCACGCCCTGAGTTTTCCAGATCTGTTTCAGATACCTGAGCTGTCCGTTATCAATGACAACCCCGGCAATGGCTGCAGTCACCGCCGCAGGAATGCTTTCCGCTTTTTTTGTCACGGATAATTCCTCTAACGATCAGCACAACAACCAGAAGTAAAATGCCGCCTACAATTAAAGTTCCCATAACGATACCTCCATCTTAATCATCTCAATCTTTTAACTGTCAGAAGCCCGTGACCTCACAGGCTTCTGCAATTCATTTATTTCGCTCCTGCCAGACCCTTTACATTCACTCTAAGAGTATTGCTTTCTTTATATGGTCTGAACAGCAGATATAAGAATCCTGCAATGATCACAAATGCCACAACTGTCCAGATACCAAATCCACCGCCTGTTACCAGGGTACCGATCTGATAGATGCAAAGGGATACAAGATATGCCAGTCCACACTGATATCCGATTGCAAAGAAGAACCATTTTGTGTTATTCATCCGCTGCCGATCAGCATTGGAATGAAGGATTTGCCGGAAAGTCCGAATTTACGGAAAATACGGTCCATAATAAACGCTACACGTGCCATGTATCCGCAGGATTCCAGGAATGCCAGGAATGCAAATAACACAAGCATCTGAGGTACAAAACCAAGTACTGCCCCAACACCTGCTACAATACCGTCAAGGATCAGACCTTCCAGCCATGGAGCGCAGTGTACAGCTTCCAGTCCGGACTGGATAGCCGGAGGAATGATCTCACCAAAGAGCACATCGTTAGTCCAGTCTGTTACGATCGTTCCCACTGTTGTTACAGATACATAATACACGATAAACATTACAACTGCAAATATAGGAAGTGCCAGCCATCTGTTTGTGACGATACGGTCAATCTTATCAGAGGTTGTAAGCTTCTCTTTTCTTGCCTTTGTCAGGCATTTGCCGATAATGGAAGAAATATAGACATATCTCTCATTTGTGATGATGCTCTCTGTGTCATCGTCAAATGCCTCTTCCATTTCTCTGATCTCAGCAGATACATCCACTTTGATTTTCATCTGCTCTGCGATCTTGTCATCTCTCTCCAGCAGCTTAATGGCGAAAAATCTCTTCTGGGATTCCTCTATAACACCTGTAAGCTTTGCTTCCACATCACTGATCACATCTTCCGCTTTCTGGCAGAACTCATGAACAGGTGTTACTTTTTTGTGGCTCTGCGCAATGGCTACGGCCTTGTTGGCAGCCTCTGTGATTCCGGTTCCCTTCAGGGCAGAAATCTCAACTACTTCACAGCCCAGCGCTTTTTTCAGCTTATCAATATGTATGGTATCACCATTCTTTTTTACAATGTCCATCATGTTGATGGCCATGATCACCGGAATTCCAAGCTCCAGAATCTGTGTGGACAGATACAGGTTTCTCTCAATATTGGTACCATCAATAATATTGATGATCGCATCCGGTTTTTCCTGAAGGATATAATTTCTGGCAACTACTTCCTCCAGAGTATATGGTGACAAAGAATAAATACCCGGCAGGTCAGTAAGAATCACATCCTTGTGTCCCTTTAACTTACCTTCCTTCTTTTCAACTGTTACACCTGGCCAGTTACCTACAAACTGGTTGGATCCGGTCAGTGCATTGAACAATGTGGTTTTACCACAGTTCGGATTACCTGCGAGTGCAATTTTTACTGACATAATCTCTCTCCTCTACCTTTGATATCTTTTTAATCAGGGCTTTCTGTTTATACAAAATTAGTTTTTGTAAACTATTAGTAATATCTAATTGTTAGAACACACTAACCTATTATCAAAAAAAATTATTCTATAACAATCATTTCGGCATCTGCTTTACGCAGGGATAATTCATATCCTCTTACCGTTACTTCTATCGGATCTCCCAGAGGAGCAACCTTTCTTACATAAACCTCCACGCCTTTTGTGATTCCCATATCCATAATCCTTCTCTTGACCGGGCCCTCACCTGTAAGCTTCTGAACCTTTACGGTCTCTCCTACCCGCGCATTCTTTAATGTCTTCAAATCTTTTCCCTTCTTTCCCCAGAGCTCTGCTTCAAACACACTTCTGTTTCAAACACACCCTAGACCATAATCTTGCTTGCCATGTCTTTTCCAATGGCAACCCTGGATTCTTTAACATTGACGATCAGGCTTCCGTTGATCTCGGAAATAACTGTCACAATTCCTCCTACCACAAAGCCCAGCTCCTCAAGGTGTCTCTTAACTTCTTCTTTGCCTCCGATCCTTTTGATCGTGAAAGGTTCACCGGCATTCACCATTGACAGCGGCATTTTTTTCATCCCTTTCTGGTATTTAATAAATGATAAACATTATCTTTATTACGTGGTTAGTGTATTCTAATTTTGGTTAGATGTCAATAACTATTTTACATTTTATATTGATAAAGTTTTTCATTTTAAAACATTAATAAAAAATCTCATTTATTTACCACTGTATTATTGCAATGTGCATAATAAAAAGGTCTCAACAACAACGTGTTTCAAGAATACCAGTTAATGCATTTCCGCTGCTTGTGTGGCAGCGCACGATATCAGTGGAAGCTCCCACCTCGTCCAGGGCACATTTCACCATTTTGTGGGATACTGTGTTTGTAAAAAGCACCAGAACATCCGGACATCCTATTTTCTTTCCAAAATCCGCTTCCATCTGTGTAAACACCTTACATTTACATTTATAAGATTTACAGATTTTTTTATACTGTGCTACCATTCTGTCATGTCCGCCTACGATTACAATACTCATATATGATCCTCCTTTGATCCTGTTTTTTTATCTTGCGAAAAGTTATTCGCGTTTAACTATGCGTTAGTATAAACTAACGTGCTTCTTCTGTCAATAACCGATTGTGTTTCACAGGCAAAAAAAGACTGTCATACACCAAAATGTACAACAGTCCTTTTCGCGTATATCTGAAAAAGCTTCAGATATTTACACCCTTATCTGTTTGATCAATATTCTTCGTATCCTACACTGCCATCAGAATAGGTAATCTCATAATATCCGTGTCCGCTTCCGTCACAGTCATCATACTGCTGACGGCCGACTTCATATTTCTCCTGAGGAGCTGCCTGTGGAGCTGACTGTGCAGGCTCCTGATAGCTGCCCTGATCCTGGGAATAATCATAATTATTCTGGCTCTGCTGTGCCTGAGCAGCTGCTGCCTGTGCCGCTGCTGCCTCAGCCTGGGCTTTGGCCTCCTGTTCAGCCTTTACCTTGGCATCTGCTGCCTCTTTGTTCTCTGTAATATAGGTATGATATACATAACCTGTAATATCATCTGCCTGCACCTTAATCCAGCCCGGTGCAACAGCAATGCCCTTTACTTCAGTACCTGTGGAAAGAACCTTTAAGGATTTGGACTCTTTGTCTGCCTTTTCACGGACATTTACATTGGAGAGAAGATACATGGTAAGGGATTCTCCCCACTCTTTCTCTTCTGCAGTCTCAGCCACTTCCTCTTCCTTTTTGTCCTTATTCTCATATTTGATATAAAGGAATCCATACTCATCATAGATAACAGGCTCTGTCCAGGAATCCGGATCAATGTTTTTGAAAACATGCTCTGTTCCATCTTCACCGGTAACTGTAAGCATCTTACCCTGGGCTTTTTCTGTAGTCTCTGCTGCGTCTTCTGTTTTTGTATCCTCTGCCTTTGCATCCTCTGTCTCATCTGCTGCATCTTCCAGCTCTCCTGCTGTCAGTGCATATCCTGTCTGATTTTTCACAGTCAGCTCCTGGGTTTCGGTTTTGATCTTCAGATCTTCCACCTCTTTTGTCTCCTCTGCTGCTTCTGTACTTTCAGTCTGTGCATTCTCCTCTGTCTGTGCCCCAAATGCTGCAGCAGGTGTCAGGGCAACTGCCCCTGCTACTGAGATGCTTAAAATTTTAGTAATTAACTTCTTTTTCATTGTATGGAATCCTCCTTAATATTATTTTGATAAATATTATAAATTTTATTATCTTTCTCAATGAGTATTTCAACATCATTTCCGTCTGCTGCCACCAGCTCACTGGGCAGATAGAGACAAAATCCGTTATCATCCAGATTCTCTCCCACTTTCACATCCATAGGAAAGGCCTCATAAACAGAGCCATTGACCTTCAGATAAATCCGGGAATCTGTATCCAGAAGCCCTTCTTTGATCCGGCCGCTGAGCTGAGCAGTCATTCCCTGAGGCTTGATCTTTACATCAACAGCCCCATCAGATCCCTGAAGCTCCTGATTCTCAGTCAGACTGATTTCCTTTGCTGTAAGCACAGGTGGAAACTGGGACATTTCCGGCAGAAAACGTTCTGCCCTCTCAATGATCACCGTATCCGCGCTATGAGTCTCCACATCCGTCAGCTGATAAGGAATTCCTCTGGAAAAATAGGCATTGGCATAGGCATCTGCCATATAAGGAAGCAGGGCATTTCCAAAGGAATCTCTGTACATGACCAGACTTCCCTCTTTTACCGGATTTACAGTGGTGATCCGGGGATCAAAATTGCTCTGGATCTCTTCCACAGTAGCATAGGTGGTCTCTTTGTCATAATAGATCTCATCGTCTGCTGTCGAAGCCAGGGGATACAGCATAGTATCCAGATCTCCTGTATAATCCCTGCGCACTGTATAGCTTTCTCCCTCATAGGAATCATGGTCCTTACCAAGGGCATCCATCAGTACATCTGCTGCCAGTGCTGCACCTTTGTTATTCCAGTGGGAATCCCGGGCATGATAAAGAACCTCATCCTCCTCCATCAGCGCCTGGTACAGATCTGCATAAGCAACCTTTTCTGTTGTCAGCCAGTCTTCCAGATTTTCCCTGTTTGTCTGGTCAGATACCTTCAGCTTGTCATAATAAGGCATGTTGTCTCCGTAGAGAGAGTTCTTATTGGGAGCAATGGTAAACAGGAAATTCACTCCCTTTTCCTCCAGAGCCTGCTGGGTCATGGACAGCATATGGGCAATATTGAACAGGCTTCTGTCAGACAATAAATCCTGTCCCAGATAGTCATCCAGAGAATCCTTGTAATAGAGCCAGCCATTTTTACCCTGGATCACACCATCTGCAGTAGAGGTTTCCAGAAGTCTGCCGTGAAGCAGTGCATTTCCGGTAACCAGTTCATTTCTGAACGCAAAATGCTCCTGGAAATAATCTCCTGCCTGGGAGAGCCATTCCACATTGATCTTCCCCTCCTCTGTTTTTGGAGAAGGGAACTCTGAAAGCTGTCTGTTTTCTGAAGATGTCTCCTGCTTTGTCACAAGCATTCCCAGGGAAGGACAAAGGCAGATGGCAAAAAACAAAATACAATAAATCAATTTTCCTTTTTTCATAGCTGCCTCCCTTAAAACCTGAAATAAATAAATGGATTATAGGTTCCGCTGGCAAGGCTGAGAATACAGATCACCAGACCTGTCAGGCTGCAGACATATGCCACAGGACCGTACCATTTCTTTTCACTTATCAGTTTTTTAACAGGGCAGCAGGCAATCAGCGCACCGGCCAGAGTAACCAGAAAAACAGGGGTCATCTGCTGCAGTGCAAAGCTCATGGCACCGGCATTCCATCCAAAGCCTGTAAACATTTTCCTGACCCAGAAGCATCCCTGTGCCATGGTCTCTGCTCTGAAAAATACAAATCCGATGCATACCACCAGCAGAGCATACACATGCTGGAAGAAGGATTTTACAGCAGAGCCTTTTTTTCCGATCCAGGGAATATATTCCTCAAGCATTAGGAAAAATCCATGATAAACACCCCAGAACAGGAAATTAATGGCTGCTCCATGCCAGATTCCGGTACACAGAAAAACAATCATCTTGTTGACAACCGTGCGGAATTTTCCTTTGCGGTTTCCACCAAGAGGGATGTACAGATACTCCAGAAACCATCCGGAAAGGGACATATGCCATCTTCTCCAGAATTCCCGGATCGTGCCACTGATATATGGATAATTAAAGTTTTCCTTAAAGTGGAATCCGAACATCCATCCCAGACCAATGGCCATATCACTGTAGCCGCTGAAATCAAAATAGATCTGGAGCATATAGGAAATGGCTCCCAGCCATGCTCCTGCCCCATTGATGGAACCTGCAGATGCACCAAAAAGATTGTCAGCCACCAGTCCCAGGGTATTGGCCAGGAGAACCTTTTTACAGAGACCTGCAGAAAATCTGCGGATTCCCAGGGCAACACCGTCCAGTGTCACCGTTCTCTGGTCAATTTCCGCTGCCACATCATGATACTTCACAATAGGTCCTGCGATCAGCTGTGGGAAAAAGGATATGTAGAGAAGTACTTTTGCATAATTTTTCTGGGCCCTGGTAGTTTCCCGGTAAACATCGATCACATAGGACATTGCCTGGAAGGTAAAGAAAGAAATACCGATAGGCATGCGGATCTGAGGCAGCGGCAGCTGAAGCCCTGTCACACTGTTGACCATCCCCAGGATAAAATCTGTATACTTAAATACAATAAGGATTCCCAGATTACAGATCACTGCCAGAACCAGGATTCCCTTCCTGTGATTTTGGAACCTGTCAATCCCGCAGGCACAGAAATAATTCAATAAAGTGGAAATAAACAATAAAATAATATATACCGGTTCTCCGTAGGCATAGAAAAGTACGCTTGCCAGGAGAAGAAGTGCATTTTTAGCCCGTATTCCCGGCAGAATACAGTGCAGGACAAAAACAGCCGGCAAAAATACACACATAAAAACCATTGAACTGAAAACCATAATTTATGTCACCGGTCATTTATGGAGTACTTTTACATTACACCAAAAATAACCTCTACTCCTTTTGCAGTCTCACCTGTGCTTAATATAAAGTTATTATAATACAGCAGATATTCTTTGCCGTTTCCATAACAGCCTGTTCCTTTTTTGATCTTTATTGGCTTTCCCAGAAGCTGTCTCAGAGGTGCAGCCTTCTTTTCATACCCATAGGCCTTACGGATTTTCTTTGTCTTCGGCACATCGTACACACCTGTTTTAGAATTAAAAGCATAGAGCTTTTCCCCGGAATCCAGATAAGAAGCAGCCACGCCCTTTATCATTCTGGCATTTGTATCAAAGCCATACTGCTTGCCGCCAATCTTCTTTACAGCCAGTTTTTTTCTTCCGAACATGTCTTTGCTTCCTGCATAGGCAGCTCCGTCTTTGCCAAAATAGTATCTGTAGGCCTTTTTGGTTTTGGCATCCTTTACATTTTTCCATTTATTTTTGATTCTGGCAGAGGTGCCGTCCTCTTTTACTTCATAGAAATAGTATTTGCCTTTTTCCTTTACCAGTCCCTTTTTAACTGTTGTCTGCCCGGACTGTGTTGTTTCTGCTCCATTAACAGAAACAGCAGATACAGACACGAACAGCAGACAGAAAACAGTCAGGATTATTTTCACAGATTTTTTTAACATCTTTCTTATTTTCTTCCTTTCTCCTGTTTATTTTCTTATAGTGAAGGGGATCTATTTCCAATCCCCTCCCTGTTTATCTTAGTCAGAAGTTAACGTTATAGATTTTCTGGGTTTTGTAGACTTTGCCTTCCATGGAAGCATGCTTCTGCATAAACCATTTCACATCTTTTCTCTTGGAGAATCTGTTGGCATTGGTGTCGAAGGTATACCATTTGCCTTTTACCTTGATTTCTACCCATCCGTGGTTCTGCCATCTGGAGGTATTATACAGATTACTTGTTCCAATGCAGATTCTCACAGGAAGTCCTGTTGCGCGTCTGGCAAGATAAGCAAAGGTAGCTGCATCATGGTAGCAGCTTGCCTTCTTTGTGGCCAGAGTTTCCTTTGCAAGCTTGGCATCCCAGCCTTTTGCAGAAGGAATCCCCATATAACGTGTATACTTGTAAGCTTTTTTGGTGTAATTAAACAGCTTCTGTAATTTCTGCTTGTCCGTTGTTTTCTTTGTAAATTTCTGAGCCTTGATCACTTTGTCCAGTGATTTTGCCAGATTTTTGTCCTTCAGGTTTTTCCCTGGTTTCGCAGCCTGTGCACTTACTGTCTCTACTGTAACAGCCTGTGGAACCACATCAGCTGCACCTGCAGGTACTGTGCCGAAGGCAAGAGCTGCTGAAGTACAGAGCACCATCAGTTTCTTAAAAATTGTCTTTTTCATCATAACTTTTCTCTCCTTTTCATAAAACTTAACCTGTAACTGCAAAAAAATATCAGTCAGGTGTTATATTATAACTCCAGGCTGTCAGACAGCTCTGAAGTCAGGCTCATATCAGGCGAATTTCACAGAGCCGGAAGTCCAGTGATAAACCCCATATCCGGCAGTACCATAAATACCCGGTGCCCATCCTGCATAAGTTCCTTCAGGATCATAGCTGAGACCATTGATCTGTACCCAGCAATGTCTGGTCATTCCATCAGCCCTGCCGTCACGGGAACCCGGTACATATCCGTAAACCATATAAGGCTCATAACCAACTTCCTGTGCCAACGCTGCAAATGCACATGCAAATCCATAACAGTTACCGCCGCCGTTTACCAGTGTGTTCAGCGCCAGGGATCTCTGCCATCCTGCCTGTCCCAGATTGGGATACACAGACCAGTAACCGATATGTCCGCCTACCACATATCGCCAGCAGGCATACAGCTTCTGACTTTTTGTCATACCTGGATTGGTAATGGAAGATGCAATCTGCATGGTTTTTATTTTCAGCAGCGCATCCGTATTTTTCTTGGCTGCACCGGAGGCTGTAAAATGGTACCGGTTGGCCAGGGATCGATTCTTGTACAGCTTTCCTCCCGGACCTCCGTAATAAAGGTTATTTTTATAAATAAAGAATCCGGTAGCTGCTTCTCCGTTGTTGCCGGTCATATAGTAAATACTGTATCTCACCCGGATGATTTTTCCCTTTTTATTTTTGATCCGTTTAAAATTCTCACCGAAAACATATACCTTGTTCTTATTCTTAAACCTTACGCCGCCGCACACTGCATAGCCGTCCGGTCCGAAATAATAGGTGGCACCGTTGACTGTTTTCAGCTTATTCTTCGCCTTGCTGCCATTGGAATAGTAAAAGCAAAGCTTCTTACCTTCCTTTACCAGTCCTTTTTTCTTTGGCACTGCTGTAGGTTTGGGAACCGGTGTAACTGTAGGCACTACCTCCGGCGTGATAGTCGGAAAAGCTTCCGGTGTAACTGTCGGAACCGTCTCCTGTCCATAAGTAACTGCTGACGTACCTGCCACTGTCAGGCAAAATACGCAGGCTGTTGTCAGAAAAAATCCCTTTAATGTCTTCATACTCTGTTTCATTTTCTCTTTCTATGTATACTCCTGCTTTAACTTTTTGGGCTTTTTATTTTACATTTTCATTTTTCTGTTATTTATTGTATCAAAAAATGTAATTGATTTCTATATAATTCGCGTAATACACGCAAAAAAATACTGTTGCATGCAACAGTATTTTTTTGATGAAGGAAACCCCTCAGAAATTATTCTCCAAGTTTCTTTCCTGTGAGCATTTCATAGCCCTGGAAATATTTCTGGATTGTTTTATCTACGATTTCCTGAGGAAGAGTCCAATCATTATCCGGATTAGCTTTCAGCCAGTCACGGGCAAACTGCTTGTCAAAGGATGGCTGTCCATGTCCGGCCTCGTATCCGTCTGCAGGCCAGAAACGGGAGCTGTCCGGTGTAAGCATCTCATCACCGATCACCATATTTCCCTCTTCATCCAGTCCGAACTCAAATTTGGTATCTGCAATAATGATTCCCTTGCTCAGAGCATATTCTGCGCACTTTTTATACAGTGCGATTGTATTATCACGAAGCTTTGAAGCTAACTCCTCCCCTCTTCCCGGGAAGTATTTCTCAAGATGGGCAATACTCTGTTCATAGGAGATATTCTCATCATGGTCACCAATCTCAGCCTTGGTGGAAGGAGTATAAATTGGCTCAGGTAATTTGTCAGACTCTTTCAGACCTTCAGGAAGCTGAATGCCACAGACTTTTCCTGTCTCCTGATAGCTTGCCCAGCCACTTCCGGTAATATATCCACGTACAATACACTCAATAGGAAGCATGTTCAGCTTGCGGCACATCATGCTGTTTCCGTCAAACTTTTCCTGCTGGAAGAATTCCGGCATATCTTTTACATCAACGGAAATCATATGATTAGGAAGAATATCCTTTGTAAAATCAAACCAGAATTTTGACATCTGTGTCAGCACAGCGCCTTTCTTTGTAACCTGGTTTTTCAGAATTACATCGAAACAGCTGATACGGTCAGTTGCTACCATGATCAGGCTGTCACCATTGTCATAAATCTCACGTACTTTACCTTCTTTGATCGGTTTTAATTCCTGCATTTTCTCGCACCTCAATCTTCGTTATGTATTCTATAATGATTCTGTATTAACGTACCACCACATTAGTCCGGTTGTCAAGATTCTTCCACAAATTTTATCATATTATTCTTTTTCCTGACATGCTCTATTGTTTTTGTTTTTTCTTCATGTTATGATATCTTATAATTTTTTACAGAATGTCAGAGGTAAAAAGCATTTGACTTCTGGCTTGAAATTTATGAAATGTGAGGTATTTTCTTGAAAAAAAAGGAAGCTTTATTTATCGGCGGAATTCTGGTTCTGGCCCTGATCCTCTGGCTGGGCATTAACCATTTTCAGAAAGGGCACTACGGCTATATCACCATCACTGTAGATGGCAATAAACTGGGCACCTATTCTCTTGGAAAGGATCAGACCATATCCATAGGCAATACAAATATCTGCAAAATAAAAAACGGGCAGGCCCGTATGACGGAAGCCACCTGCCCAGATCATTTGTGTATGAAACAGCATGCCATTGATTCCAAAGGCGGCACCATCGTCTGCCTTCCCAATAAGGTTGTGATAGAGGGTACCAAAGCCTCTGCAGGTGCTCAGTCAGATGACGGTCTCTCTATTGACGCTGTAACCTGATCTGCCCTGTTTCTCAGATAATAATACATACCAGACCACCTTTACTGTCATTTACGATTTTCTGCATGGTATCCTGAAGCTTTATCTGGCTTTCTTCACTGATAGCCGCAATTTTGCTTCGGATGCCATCCTGCACCAGCTGTTCTATGGATTTCCCGAAAATATTTGTCTCCCAGATACTTTCCCCTCTCTGGCTGCTCTCTTCAATATACTGGATCAGATCTTTTGCCTGCTGTTCTGTACCCACAATAGGCGCAATTTCCGTCTCAATGTTGGCTTTGATCATATGGATGGACGGGCTTTTGGACTTTATCTTTACACCGAACTTGTTGCCCTGGCGTATAACCTGAGGTTCCTGGATTTCGATCTCATCCAGCCTGGGCACTACCACCCCATATCCGGAGCCTCTTACCTCTTCCAGTGCATTCCGGACCTTTACATATTCCTCCTTCATATGTACCAGATCCCTTATGGTATGGATCAGTTCATATTCACTTTCCATCTGAGTCCCACTCATCTGACTGAGCATCTGGTAATAATATTTATCCTGTATCCTTACCCTTACCTTTACAGTACCATCAGACAGGCCTGTATCCTCCAGCAGAGAATCCTTTACATAAGGTCCGGATAACTGTATGGCTTCTTTTGTAATGTCCCGGATCTGAAACAGATGCTTTGTTTTTTCCCTGATCTGTTCTAGAAGCTGTTTTTTCAGTTCATGGTCAGCAGGCAGCATCTCCACCCATTTGGGTATAAAAAACTGAATCTGGCTTACCGGAAATTCATAAAGTATTTTTTCCAGGATCTGGGCAATATCCTCTTTGTGGAGCTGATCACAGTTTACACTCAGGGCAGTTACCTGATATTTCTCCTGGATTTCAGATACTGCTTTCTGGGCAGCTTCTTTGTATGGCATCTGGGAATTGACCAGCACCAGAAAGGGTTTATGCTGTTTTTTTAACTCCTGAATGGTTTTCTCCTCTGCCTCTGTAAAATTTTCTCTGGGCAGTTCGCCAAAAGAACCATCAGAAGTGATCACCAGTCCGATGGTGGAATGCTCCTCTATTACCTTCTGGGTACCTATCCTGGCTGCTTCATGGAAAGGAATGGCTTTTTCCGACCAGGGTGTTCTTACCATTCTTTCCTTTCCATCCTCCATATTTCCCCCTGCATCCTTCACCAGAAATCCCACACAGTCGATCAGCCGTACCCTCACCTTCTGTTCTGTGCCCAGAGAAACGCTGACCGCTTCTTTGGGGATGAATTTAGGTTCTACAGTTGTAATGATTTTTCCGGAACCGCTCAGCGGCAGCTGATCCCGGATCTCTGCCTGCTTTCTCTCCGACATCTGCGGCAGAGCGGCTATCTCCATAAAACGCCGGATAA
Organism: Blautia sp. HCP3S3_C12; assembly: GCF_052064155.1. Taxonomy (NCBI): domain Bacteria; kingdom Bacillati; phylum Bacillota; class Clostridia; order Lachnospirales; family Lachnospiraceae; genus Blautia; species Blautia sp. HCP3S3_C12. The sequence continues at coordinate 19,415 of NZ_JBQHWC010000016.1, forward strand.
AAGTGGATTTACCTGTTCGTACCGGTCCCACCACACCTATGTATATATCCCCTCCGGTACGGGCCTGAATATCCCGGTATATCTGAAAATTTTCCATATAAAAGCAGCCCCCTTGCATATTTACAAACAATCACATGTATTGTTATAAGATATGCCCGGAGGCTGCTGATTATTCACCTGTTTTTATACAAAATCCTTAATAGGATTCGTTGTGAAGAAGATGATGTTCTTTTCCCTTGAGCAGTCCATTGTAAAGCTCTACAACTAATGGATTCTCATCGGATTTCTTGATGATCGTAGTATTATCTGCATTGTACAGACCTTTTGCCCTCAGGGATTTGGTTCTGTCACCTGCTCTGGTAGGCTGTCCGCCACCCATGATGCAGCCCCTGCGGCAGGCCATTACTTCGATGAGATGATATTCTTTCTCACCGTTCTTTACCTGCTCCATAACCTTTCTGGCATTTGCCAGGCCACTGGTAACACAGATCTTAAGATCCATACCCTCATAAGGTACAGTAAATTCCTTGATACCTTCCTCTCCTCGTACACCGCATTCTGCGATCTCACGCATGGTTTCCTTGCTGTGGTCCGGGGTAAGACGGCGAAGCACTGCCTCTGTCACACCTCCGGTCACACCAAAAATTACACCGCCGCCTGAGCCAAAGCCAAATGGCATATCGCAGGCTTCCGGTTCCAGAGATGCAAAATCAATGCCAAAGTTATCGATCATACGGAGAAGCTCTGTGGTAGTGATCACAATATCTGTATCCTTCTCTCCGTCTGTATAACTATTGGGACGTTCTGCCTCTGCCTTCTTTGCTGTACAAGGCATAACGGAGATCATAACTGTTTTCCTGCCGGCTGCATGCTCCGGATCACGGAAATATTCCTTGATCACTGCTGAAAGCATTCCCTGAGGGGAACGGCAGGTTGAAATATTTGGAATATATTCTTTGTACTGATCTGTAATAAATTTCACCCATGCAGGACAACAGGAAGTAAGAAGCGGAAGCTTCTCGCCCTTTTTGATCCTGTCAAGGAATTCTGCGCTCTCCTCCATAATCGTAAGGTCAGCACTGAAGGAAGTATCATATACCTCATCAAAGCCCATTCTGTGAAGAGCATTTACGATCTTGCCCATTACGCTCTTACCCTTGGTAAGACCATAATGATCTCCCACTGCCACACGGACTGCCGGAGCAACCTGGGCAACTACGCGTACCTCCGGATCTGCCAAAGCTTCCCAGGCTTCATCCATATGAGTTTTAATGGAAATAGCACCTGTAGGACAGAATACACGGCATTGTCCGCAGTTTACACACTCTGTTTCTGAAATCTTTTTATTAAATGCAGGCATTACCATTGCCTCAGTTCCTCTGAATGCAAATCCAAGGGCACCAATACCCTGGATTTCCTCACAGGCACGGACACAGTTGCCACAGAGAATACATTTATTAGGATCTCTCACCAGGGATGGCGAGCTGGTATCCAGTTCCCTGATCTCTCTGGTATTCTCAAATCTGATTTCCCGGACACCCAGACGGTGTGCCAGTTCCTGGAGAATACATTCCCCACTCTTTACGCAGGTTGTACAGTCACGGCAATGTGCTGCCAGAAGAAGCTCCACGATCAGTTTTCTGTATTTCTTGATCTTACCGGAATTGGTATAGATCACCATTCCGTCTCTTGGTTCCTCAGAACAGGAGGCAAAGGTTCTGCCCCTGTCATCCTCTACCGTACACAGACGACAGGCTCCAAAGGTGGATAGCTCTGAGTGGTAGCACAGTGTCGGAATATTGATTCCTGCCTTGCGGATGACAGACAGGACATTTTTTTCATCGGTAAATTCTACCTTTCTACCGTCAATTATCATATGGCCCATAGTATATCCTCCCTTCTATGCTTCCACGTATACCGCATCAAAATTACAGTTGTCTTTACATGCACCGCACTTGATACAGACATCGTTATTGATGTGGTATGGATGTTTGATCTTACCTGAAATAGCACCTGCCGGACAGTTTTTCGCGCATTTGCCGCAGCCGATACAGAATTCAGGGTTAATATGGAACTGACGAAGCGCTGTACATACCTTTGCACGGCATTTTTTGTCACGGATATGTTCCTCATATTCATCACGGAAGCGTTTCAGGGTACTGATAACAGGAAGAGGCGCACTCTTGCCAAGACCACAGAGAGCCATATTCTGAACCATATTTGCCAGTTCTTCCAGCTCATCCAGATCGGACATCTCACCCTTGCCATCTACGATTCTCTCCAAGATCTCCAGCATACGTTTGGTTCCCTCACGGCATGGTACACATTTACCGCAGCTCTCCCGTTGTGTAAAGTTCATAAAGAATCTGGCTACCTCAACCATACAGGTATTCTCATCCATAACTACCAGACCACCGGATCCCATGATCGCGTCTAATTTCTTAACAGAATCAAAGTCAAGGGGTGCATCTAACTGGTCAAGGATCAGACATCCGCCGGACGGACCACCGATCTGAACACCCTTAAATGCAGCACCACTCTTTAAGCCGCCGCCGATATCATAGATAATGTGACGGAGCGTGGTTCCCATAGGTACTTCAATCAGACCTGTATTCTCGATAGAACCAGTCAGTGAGAATGTCTTTGTTCCAGGGCTTCCCTCTGTACCGATGGTACGGAACCAGTCAGCTCCTTCAAGAATGATTTTCGGTACATTGGCATAAGTTTCTACGTTATTAAGAACTGTAGGTTTACCCCACAGACCTTTCTCTACAGTACGAGGTGGTTTTACACGAGGCATACCTCTGTTTCCTTCAATAGATGCGGTAAGAGCAGAACCTTCACCACATACGAAAGCACCGGCACCTCTGTTGATATGTAAATGGAAGTTTACGCCGGAATTTAAAATATTATCACCTAACAGGCCGTATTTTTCCGCCTGTTCAATCGCCATTTTCAGTCTCTTTACAGAAAGAGGATATTCAGCACGAACATAAATATAACCGTCTTCTGCACCTACTGCGTAAGCTGCGATGGTCATACCTTCAATCATCTTATATGGATCGCCTTCCATTACGGAACCATCCATAAATGCACCAGGGTCACCTTCATCACCATTACATACTACATAACGGGTTTTTTCTGCCTGACGGGCAACCTGGGACCATTTCTTACCTGCCGGGAAGCCTGCACCGCCACGGCCACGAAGACCGGATTTCGTCACTTCGTCAATGACTTCCTGAGAAGTCATTCCTCCCAGTACTTTTGCAAGGGCCTGATAGCCGCCCACTGCGATATATTCATCAATGGATTCTGCATCGATCTTACCACAGTTTTCCAGAACGATACGTGTCTGCTGATTCAGGAACGGAATGTCATCCGGATGTGGACAGACAGTGTCATGATCCTTATAGAACAGTCTCTCTACCGGTTTTCCTTCCAGAATAGTTTTCTCTACAATTTCTTTACAGTCTTCCGGCTGTACATGTACATACTGATAATCGTACGGTTCGATTCTCATCAGAGGTCCAAGTTCGCATAAGCCCTGGCATCCTGTTTTGACTACGCCTACATGAGGCACGTCTTTCTGCATCTCAACGGTTACACCGTCAATTCTTTCACAGAGTGTTGCCATCTCATCATAAATCTTCTGGGCACCGGATGCGATACATCCTGTCCCTGAACAGACAAGAACGCGACAGGTGTAGGATTTGATCTGTTCATTTACCTCTGCCTGTTTGTTTAACAGGTCGTCCCTGCTCTTAATACTCATACGCACTCACCTCTCAATTCGTTCAAAAGTTCAACTGCTTTCTCAGGTGTCATTTTAGGATGTACTTCATCATTTACAGTCAGTGTCGGTGCAAGTCCGCATGCACCAAGACAAGATACGGTCTCTACTGTAAAAAGCATATCATCTGTGGTATGTTTCTTATGACTTAATCCCAGTTCTTTCATTAACGCCTCTTTTACAGGCATGGATTTTCTTACATGGCAGGCTGTACCATCACAGACTTTAATGACATATTTTCCTTTCGGCTCAAAGGAAAAGTTCTCATAGAATGTGGCTACGCTGTAGGCTTTCGCCTCTTTTACTCCGATTTCTTTTGCCACATAAGTGAGCAGTTCACCCGGCAGATAGCGGTATTCAGCCTGAATATCCTGCATGATCGGGATCAGTGATGCCGCTTTTCGTCCGTAGTGTTCGATAATCTCATCCGTTTTTTTGTAATAAGACTGGTCTAACATTCGGTTCCCTCCTTAAAATTAGTTTTTTACCTCTCCGCATTTTTGCTTTAGTCACTTTTTACATATGTGCTGTCTGTATTATACATTATACATGCATTTTTCACAACACCATATTTGCATTTTTCTGAATTTATTTGATGTTTTTCACATATAATTCATTTTTGCATTGAATTACATGTAAAAAATGCGCAATTCCTTTAACAAGTGTGTTAAATAAAAAACATGACATTTTCTTCCTTTTTTGATATATTTTTATCGTTAAAAGAGCGCGGAAATAAATTTATAGGAGATAACAAAAGAATATGAGAACTCTTGATACCCCAGTAAAACAGATTCGCCGAAAGATCTTCACCGAAGTGGCAAAACTTGGTTTTGAATCTACTGATGATACTCTGATCCATGATATTGAATCTATCCCGTATAATATCGTACAGGAACGGGCCCAGTACCGTGAGAGTATCTACCGTGAACGTGCAGTTGCCAGTGAGCGTGTAAGACTGGCCATGGGTCTTTCTCTTCGTCCAGAGAATAAAGCAGTTCATCTGACTGATGGAGTGGAAGCTTCCAATATTGATGAGAAATATTATGAACCGCCGCTTATGCAGGTTATCCCATCTGCCTGTTCTGCCTGTCCTCCTAATATGTATGAGGTAAGCAATATGTGCAGAGGATGTGTGGCTCATCCATGTATGCAGGCTTGTCCAAAGGGTGCAATCTCTATGGTAAACGGCAAATCTCATATTGATCAGACAAAATGCGTGAAATGCGGAAAATGCAAATCTGTCTGTCCATATGATGCTATTTCTCATAAAGAACGTCCGTGTGAACGAGCTTGTGGTGTAAAGGCAATTGGAAGTGATGAACTTGGCCGTGCACAGATTGATAATAAGAAATGTGTTTCCTGCGGTATGTGCATGGTAAGCTGTCCGTTTGGAGCTATTTCTGACAAGTCCCAGATTTTCCAGCTGGCTCATGCACTTCGTGAAGGAACTGAGATCATTGCAGAGATCGCACCTGCCTATATCAGCCAGTTTGGAGATGCGGTAACTCCGGGCAAATTCCATGCAGCACTGTCAGCACTTGGATTTACCAAAGTATATGAGGTTGCACTTGGTGCTGATATCGGTGCCATCAGCGAAGCTCATCATTATGCAAAGGAGGTTGCTACAGGTAATCTTCCATTTCTTCTCACTTCCTGCTGTCCTTCCTGGTCCATGCTTGCAAAGAAGCAGTTCCCGACCATGATCGATAATATCTCCCAGGAGCTGACTCCTATGGTCGCTACTGCAAGAAGTATTAAGAAAGAACATCCGAATGCACATGTTGTATTTATCGGACCATGTGCAGCCAAGAAACTGGAAGCTATGCGTAATTCTGTACGAAGTGATGTTGATTTTGTCATCACTTTTGAGGAATTATGGGGACTGTTTGATGCGAAAGGAATTGATCCGGCTGCTATGGAACCGTCATCCAGTCTGCATGATGCTACTGCTGCAGGCCGTGGATATGCAGTTGCAGGCGGTGTTGCTGGTGCAATCGAAGCATGCTTAAAGGAATATTATCCGGATATACCGGTACATATCGAACATGCGGAGAGTCTGGCAGAATGTAAGAAGATGCTGACTCTGGCAAAGGTTGGTAAGTTAAACGGATGTATGATAGAAGGTATGGCATGTCCTGGTGGATGTATGGGAGGTGCCGGAACCAATGCACCGTATGCAAAAGCTGCCAAAGCATTGAAAGGTTATCTGGCTTCTTCTACAGAGAAACTTCCGTCCAAAGAACTGGAAGAGATTGAATTAAACTAATATGAAACATAAGAAAGCTGTCCGTAAACTGATATTTTTTACGGGCAGCTTTCTTATTTATCATTTTATTTTTTGTAATATTAATCAGGAATGATGTGGCTCTTTATGTCCATGTTCCTCATGAAAATGTTTATACTTTTCTACGAACATCAACAGAAAACTGATTGTAAGGAATCCACAGGAAACCCAGATCATCCGGATTCCGAAGTGAATGGATAAGTTTCCGCCAATACCTGCACCTACTGCAAACATGAAGATGATTCCAAAGTAGTACATTGCCTGTTCCAGTTGTTTTGGCTTTTTCTCACGGAAATATCCGGATAAAGCTGCAGTACCGCTGCGCAGGTTTCCGATACACATGGTGCTTGCATAGGAATAGCCGTTTACCTTGCGGAAAGACTGTACCTGCATTGCACAGGCAAAGGATGCCATGGCATTTGCCAGCATATTGTATTCTGTTGGTATAAATCCTACTGAAAACAGGATCAGGATCTCTGCCAGCAGGATGCTCTGCCTCCAGTGCAGTTTTCTTGCATATTTGAAATTCGCCTGAACTTTTTCTGCTACCCATACACCAAATGCAAAAAAGACGATTGGAAAGAAATAACTCAGTCCTGCCATCAGCTCTCCTGCCATGAAATGCTGGCTCATAAGAACGACGTTTCCTGTCTGTGCATTACAGAATACTTCGTTTCTTGCATTATAGGTGTAGGCATCCTGAAACCCTCCCGACAGTGCCAGGAATGCACTGTTTAAAAAGGCTTCTGACATTTGTATCTCGTGTTGATTATGATCTTTCATGATTTTCCCCGTTTAAGTTTATTTGCTGTTATCATCTGTATAGATAGCTGCATTTATTCTTTTACCGTTTATTTATGTTATACGTTTATAGGTCAAATGTAAAAGATATAATTCATATTATCGCTTATATGATTTTTATATATTGGATACAATATATATAATCCAATATTCACCGGAACAGATAAAACACAGATGCTCTCTGATCCGGTTTATTTTCGTTATATAAAGGAACTTCCATACACTGTATATCGCTACAGCATATGGAAGTTATTTTTTTATGTATCTGCAGAATTATTTATCTCCGTGTTCTTTGAGATATTCTGCTTTTCCTTCTTCATAAAGGTTGTTGCCTTCACAGTCGATGATGACTACAAGCGGCATATCCTCTACATATAATTTACGAAGTGCTTCTGCTCCCAGATCTTCGTATGCGATCAGTTCTGCTTTCTTGATACATTTTGCAAGGAGTGCACCTGCACCGCCGATCGCTCCGAAGTATACACCGTCATATTTCTTCATGGCTTCTACTACTTCCGGAAGGCGGGCACCTTTTCCGATCATTCCTCTTGCTCCGACAGACATCATTGTCGGTGCATAGGCATCCATACGTCCGCTGGTTGTAGGGCCTGCAGAACCGATGACTGCGCCTGGTTTGGCCGGAGTCGGTCCTACATAATAGATAGTTGCATCTGTAGGGTCAAACGGGATTTTCTCACCTTTTGCAAGAGCTTCGCACATTCTCTTATGACCTGCATCACGGGATGTATAAATAGTACCTGTTAATAATACCTGATCACCTGCATGGAGAGTTCTTGCCAGCTCTCTGGTAAGTGGAAGTGTAATTTTCTTTCTTTCCATCTTAGATCACCTCCGATTTATGACGGGTTACATGACAGTTGATATTGACTGCACATGGCATACCTGCAATATGAGTCGGCATTGTTTCGATATTCAGGCCGATGGCGGTTGTCTTTCCGCCAAATCCCTGCGGTCCGATTCCAAGTTTGTTTACTTTCTCAAGCATTTCTTTCTCAAGGTCTGCATAGAATGGATCCGGGTTCTGAGTATCCAGCGGTCTCATCAGTGCTTTCTTTGCAAGAAGTGCACATTTGTCAAATGTTCCGCCGATACCGACACCGACTACCATTGGAGGACATGGGTTGGGGCCTGCTGTCTCTACTACTTCAAGGATGAAATCCTTGATTCCCTGTAATCCTGCGGATGGTTTGAACATACGGATCTGGCTCATGTTCTCGCTTCCGAAGCCTTTCGGGCCTACTGTGATCTTAACTTTGTCGCCAGGAACGATCTCTGTATAGATCATAGCCGGTGTGTTGTCGCCTGTGTTTCCACGGCGTACCGGATCTTTTACTACAGATTTTCTTAAATATCCTTTGTCATATCCGCGGCGTACGCCTTCATTGATCGCATCGGTGAGATCTCCGCCAACAAAATGTACATCCTGTCCGATTTCAAGGAATACGCATGCCATTCCTGTATCCTGGCAGATCGGCACATTCTCGTTATCTGCAATGTCAAAATTCTCGATAATGTTGTTAAGGATTCCCTTGGCGATCTCTCCGTCTTCGCATGCACGGCATGTTTTGATCGCACATTTTACGTCTTCCGGAAGATGTTCATTTGCTTCGATACAGAGTTTTTCGATGACATCTGTAAGTCTGCTTACTTCTACTTCACGCATTCTGGTAAGCTCCCTTCTTTATTTATGGATATGCCGCCATCCGGCAGCACGTCCCTTTTTCATTATATCAAAGCCTCCCGGTACCGACAATTCCCTATCATCGATACCGGAATATTTCTGTCAGCGCTGTTCGTGACGGGCGTATTTTGGAAGCAGTAATGGAGATACTTTATCAGTATGTACATCTGCTTTCTCCAGTTCGTCTGCATACTTGTAGATATGATCGAGGTTCATTTCGCCAAGTTCTACATTTTTGCATTTTGCAGCGGCTTTTTTACCGGCATTTCTTCCGAATACGATAACGTCCAGAAGAGAGTTACCCATCAGTCGGTTTCTTCCGTGGATTCCGCCTGCTGCTTCTCCTGCAACTAAGAGGTTCGGGATTTCTTTTGTGAATCCGTCTCCGTCAATCTCAAGACCACCGTTCTGGTAGTGAAGTGTCGGATAAATAACGATCGGAACTTTTCTCATGTCAATGCCGTAGTTCATGTACATACGGAACATAGCCGGGATTCTCTTTTCGATGGTTCCTTCGCCGCCGAGGATCTCGATCATCGGAGTATCAAGCCATACACCTTTGAGTCCGCCAGGAACTTCTACACCGCGGCCTTCTTCGCATTCACGGATAACACCGGAAGCATTTACGTCACGGGTTTCAAGCGGGTGGATGTAAGCTTCACCGTTTGCATTGACAAGCTGTGCGCCAACGGAACGAACTTTCTCTGTTACCAGAGCGCCCATGATCTGAGACGGATAGATTGCTCCTGTTGGATGATACTGGATAGAATCCTGATAAAGAAGGGAAGCACCGGCTCTGTATCCAAGTACAAGTCCGTCTGCAGTTGCGCCGTAATGGTTGGATGTCGGGAATCCCTGATAATGCATTCTTCCTGCACCGCCTGTTGCAATTACAACAGTTTTTGCTCTTGCAACGGAATAGTCTCCTGTTTCCATGTTGAGAAGAACTGCACCTGCAACCTGTCCTTTTTCATCTTTGAGAAGTTCAACGGCTGAAGTAAATTCAACGACCGGAATACCAAGGTTCAGAACTTCGTCTCTGATGGTACGCATGATCTCTGATCCGGAATAGTCTTTTGCAGCATGCATTCTTTTTCTGGAAGTACCGCCGCCGTGTGTTGTGACCATGGTTCCGTCTTCTGCTTTATCAAATTCAACGCCAAGGTCGTTGAGCCATTTGATGGCATCCGGAGCTTCCATTACCAGTCTCTTTACCAGTTCCGGTTTTGCTGCGAAGTGTCCGCCGCCGAAACAGTCCAGATAGTGCTGTACAGGAGAATCGTTCTCTTTGTCTGCTGCCTGGATACCGCCCTCTGCCATCATGGTGTTGGCATCACCGATACGAAGCTTTGTAACGATCATAACGTCCGCACCTGCGTTGTGAGCTTCAATGGCACAGGAAGAACCAGCTCCGCCGCCGCCGATGACAAGTACGTCTACATCGTAATCAATTTTTGTAAGGTCAATTTTTTCGTTGATCAGACGGCTGGTTGAATGGAGCATCTCTGCCAGTTCCAGAGGAGCTTTCTGTCCTTTGTTTGGTCCTACTTTGATCTCTGCAAATGCGTCTGGATTATAATCCGGATGGAATTTCTGAAGAAGAGCGTCTTTTTCATCTGCTGTCAGACGTCTTGGCTCTGTTGCCATACGCTCTGCTCTTGTAGCCTCTACCTTTTTGATGGATTCCATCATATTTTCTGGATATGGTGCATACATATTCTTACGCCCTCCTTATTTCTCAATGTCTCTGTTGTTATAAAGTTCCTGCATCTCTGTAATAGGTTTCTGCATGATCTGCTCGATCAGATCATCAAATTTACCTTCGTGGATTTCTTCCACACGGTTTTCCAGATGTTCGCTCTTAGGTGCAATATATTTACCAGTGAGACGTCTTGCCAGAAGACCTACCATCGGGTGAGAAATGCCGGCCGGGCATCTTACGGAACAGCATCCGCAGCTTACGCAGTCAAAAGATTCTTCTGCGCATTTTTCCAGTTCACCTCTCTGCGCATATGCAATGTACTGCATTACATTTAAGTCCTGAGTACATGCTTTTGTACAGGCATTACATCCGATACAGCTGTAGATTTCCGGATAAAGCTCCATCATTACCTGCTGGTTCGGCTGAAGTTCTTCTATATTATAGGTTCTCTTGTCTGTAGGGAAGAATGGGATGCTTGCTACATACATTCCTTCTTCTACCTTTGTCTGACAGGCAAGACAGGTTTTCAGTTCGTTCTGACCTTTGATTCTGTAGATGGTTGCACAGGCTCCGCAGAATCCGTGTCTGCATCCGCAGCCTCTCTTCAATGTATAACCGGCATATTCCATGGCAGTCATAATTGTAAGCTCTGCAGGTACACTGTATTTCTTACCGAAAAAATATACGTTTACCTTATTTTCCATGTTGAAGGTCCTTTCTTTATTGTTCATTGTCTGTATGCTTTTTTTATCTGAGATTGGAAGGGGACGCCAGGGGAATTGGGTCTCGCCCACGGCCCCGTCGTAACGCGCTGCCGAACTAATCGCCAACTACGACTAAGCCGCTCGGGAGAGCCCTCGCGCCTAAGTCTGCGTAGGCGCTGGATTTCGTCATCGCTAAAACCACTCCTTAAAAGGGCACTTAGGTCGAGACCCAATTCCCCTGGCTGTGCGCTGGCCAAATGATGATTCTGTAGCGCAATCAGGCTTTACCGCCATTAACGACAGTACCATATTTCATATGTAGAGTGGAAAATCAGGAGGGGACTCACCGCCCTCGCCCCAGCCAGCTTTTACAAAAAAATCACCCAAGCTCCATTACTGTCTCGTAAATCCATTACAGTAAAACCAGCGTCTCGCCCTACCGTCTTGAAATGCGTCCCTTATCAACCAATCAATATTCTGCAGGCAGTTCGTCGATTTCGTCGCAGCGGAATACGGGGCCGTCTTTGCAGACGTATTTGGATCCGATATTGCAGCGGCCGCATTTACCTACGCCACATTTCATACGAAGCTCCAGAGTTGTATAAACCTGTTCTCTGGAGAAGCCCAGTTCTTCCAGTCCTGCAAGAACGAATTTGATCATGATGGGCGGTCCGCAGACAAGTGCTGTTTTGTTTGTATCGAATCCGATCTCTTTTAAATAGGAAGGAACGAATCCAACATGTCCGTCCCAGCCTTCCTGTTCACGGTCGATTGTCAGATAAACATTGACTCCCTCTGCTTTCATCCAGACTTCCTGGATTTCTTTTAACTGTACCAGGTCATCTGCAGAACGGGAACCATAGAGGATATCTACTGTTCCATAGTCAGCACGATTGTCCAGTACATAGTTGATAACAGAACGAAGTGGTGCAAGTCCGATACCACCTGCGATAAACAGAAGGTTTTTACCTTTTAATTTATCTTCTACAGGGAAATGATTTCCGTATGGTCCGCGGACTGTGATCTCATCTCCCACCTGAAGGCTGTGGAGATAATCGGTCAGTGCACCGCACTTTTTGATACTGAATTCCTGATATTCTTTATTTGTAGGTGAAGAAGTAATGGAAAACATACCTTCACTGACGCCTGGTGCGCAGACCATTGCACACTGACCAGGCATATGTTCAAAAAGCTTTCCTCCTTCAGGAGCATTTACACGGAAGGTCTTAACGTCCGGTGTCTCCTGGCGGATATCTGTGATCACACCAACCTTTGGGATCAGTGTGTCTAATGTATAGTTTTTATGGCAGGTACATTCGCTCATTATTTTTCACCTCCCTGATTTTCAAAAGCTTTAATGACTTTTACGATATTTAAGGATGACGGGCATTTCTCAACACAACGACCACAGCCTACACAGGAGAACATTCCGTTATTGTTTACCGGATAGTAAACAAGCTTATGCATAAATCTCTGACGGAAACGCTGCATCTGGCTGTTACGGTTATTTCCGTGTGCCATCATGGTAAAGTCAGAGTACATACAGGAATCCCAGCAGCGGTAACGCTGTACCCCATGTCCTGTATCATAGTCTTTGATATCATAGCACTGGCAGGTAGGACACACGAATGTACAGGTACCACATGCCAGACATGGTTTGTAAAGTTCTTCCCATACAGGAGAGTTAAAACGATCCATGTAATCTTCCTGTCCCCATCCTTCCAGAGAAAGATTGGAATAAGGAAGTTTTTCTACGATGGCGCGGATCGCAGTTTTCTCTTCTTCTACCTTTGCTTCATCCGCATCGTTAAGAAGTTCTGCAACTGCCTTTGTAAGAGCTTCGCCCTTCTCTGTAAGAGGTTTCCAGTAAAGCTCGCCTTCGATCATCCATGCTGCAACATCTGCAACAGGATCTGCACAGTCAATGCCAAATACTTTACAGAAACAGCTCTCTTCCGGTTCATGACATGCAAGTGCAACGATGGTTCCATGCTCTCTTCTTGCTGCATAGAAGGTATCTACCGGATCACTTAAAAATACGTTATCCAGAACTTTTACACCCTGTACATCGCAGGCTTTCATACCGAATACAACAAAGTTTTTCTCCTGTAATGCCTGTGGTTCGATGGTAATGTTCTTTCCTTCTTTTTCGCAGGTATAAAGGTTTTCACTCTGTGGAAAGAAAGCATCTTTTGGTGACTTTACGGTTTTTAAGGTGTCAAGACAGACTTCTGCGTCCTGGCTCCATGCTCTGAAGTTTACCTGGTCACTGACTTTGACAGGTAAATATAAATCCTGATCTGCGGCAATTTTCCGGAATAATGCCTGCAGATTTTCTGCTGCTATCTTATACATACATTATCCCCTTTCTGCCACAATACTCGGCTCAACATCTTCAAATGTAAAGTTTGTAAGAGGTCCTTTGGAGGTTGTGTCCTCTCCTGCCTGATATTCTCCGTAGAAAGTATCAATATCTTTGATAAATTTACGGTTAAACAGGTGAAGAGGGATTCCCTGAGGACATACTCTGCTGCATTCACCGCAGTCTGTACATCTGCCTGCTACATGGAATGCACGGATGATATGGAACATCTTCTCTTCGAAAGAGTCCACGTTTGCTTTCTGCGCACTGTCAAACTTATTGCTGTCGAATACACATTTACGGCAGCTGCATGCAGGACAGACATTACGGCAGGCATTGCAGCGGATACATTTGCTTAACTGGCTCTGGAAGAATGCGAATTTCTCTTCCGGGCTCATTGCCTCGATCTTCTCAATTTCTGCAAAACGGTCTGCATCTTTGGTCTCTTTGGACTCGCCGATGAGTTCGTCATAAATTTTATGTTCTTTACCCTTACATACATGGCATCTCTCTAACATGGCATCTTTGTATGCACATGTTTTCTCACCATAGATGGTCTGAACAGTTAAGGTTTCAGCATCATCTGTGATCTCAGCGCCGGAAATACTTTCGATACCTTTGATTCCCTGTTTACGGATCTTCTCGATATCCAGTTTTCCTTTACATCCGACACCGATGATGTAAGCTTTCTCACGGTCTACACGATGCTCTTTGATCAGCTGGTTAAAACTGTATGTATCACATGGTTTTAAACAAACCAGTGTTTTGCCTTCCAGTTTGGAAGCTTCGATCATATATTTGCTAAGGTTTGCACCACAAAATCCATTATATACAAAATCTTTCAGAGATTCTTCTGTTTCAAAGTAAGCCGGTTCCGGATTATAAGGCAGATCTCCGGCTTTCCATCCCAGAACTCTTGCAACTGTGCCGTCAGCAAGAAGTTCTTTTGCACGATTTATCAGCTCCTGCATCTTAAATCCTCCAATCTTACGTTCTTACCAAGTGAATGGATCTTCTCTACAAACTCATTCATAGTCTGGGAGAATTTCACACCTTCAGCAGCGGAAACCCATTCTACTCGTGTTCTTCCGTTTTCCACACCGATGTAGTCCAGCATGGAGAAAAGAAGTGTCATACGTCTTCTTGCATAGTAGTTACCTGTGCTGTAATGACAGTCTCCAGGATGACATCCACACATGATCACACCGTCAGCACCTTTCTCAAAAGCGCGGAGGATGAACATTGGATTGACACGGCAGGAACATGGAACACGGATGATCTTTACATCAGCCGGATAGGAAAGACGGCTGCTTCCTGCAAGGTCTGCACCTGCATAACTGCACCAGTTACAGCAGAATGCCACAATCTTAGGTCTGAATTCTTCGTTTGTTTCTATCGACATATTGCATCTACCTCCGCGATAATCTGTCTGTTGGAAAAGCCCTGCAGATCCATAGCACCGGACGGGCAGGCTACTGTACATGCACCACAGCCCTGGCAAAGTGCTGTATTTACAACGGCTACTCTTCTTGTTTCACGGATACCGTGGTCATTTACTTCTTTATCCTCATAGGAAATTGCTCCATACGGGCAGACATTTGCACATGTAGAACATCCGTTACATAACAGTTCATCGGATTTTGCTGTACATGGGTTGGTTGTCAGTTTATCTTTTGCAAGAAGACCGATTGCCTTAACTGCTGCAGCACCGGCCTGTGCAACTGTCTCCGGAATATCCTTCGGTCCCTGGCATACACCGGAAAGGAAGATACCTGCTGTAGGAGATTCTACAGGACGAAGCTTTGCATGAGCTTCTGTGAGGAAGTTATTTGTGTCAATACTTGCTGTAAGCATGGTAGCGATCTTACGCACATCCGGATTTGGTTCAATGGCTGTTGCAAGAACGACCATATCTGCTTTCTTAAGGATCTGTTTATTATCAATCAGGTCAGATCCCTGTACAAGAAGGCTTCCGTCCGGCTGAGGAATAACTTTTCCTACCTGTCCTTTGATGTAGTTTACACCGTACTGCTCTACAGCTCTTCTGTAGAACTCATCAAAGTTCTTACCCGGTGTACGCACATCAATATAGAAGACTGTTACATTTGTATCCGGATATTTATCACGGATCAGCATTGCATGTTTTGCTGTGTACATACAGCAGATCTTGGAACAGTATGGCTTTCCTCTGTCATCGGAACATCTGCTTCCCACACACTGGATAAATACCAGCTCTTTCGGAGCCTTTCCGTCGGAAAGACGCTCTAAGTGTCCCTTTGTAGGACCTGCTGCATTCATAATACGTTCCAGTTCCAGAGATGTGATCACATCCTTGCTCTGGCTGTATGCATATTCATCGTATTTGTCAAGTTTGATGGTATCGAAACCTGTAGCAACTACAATGGCACCATATTTCTGTGTTACGATCTCATCCTGCTGATCGTATTCAATGGCTCCTGCCTGACATACCTTGGAACATACTCCACATTTTCCGGTTTTAAACTTGATACAGTTCTCACGGTCAATAACCGGAACATTTGGGATGGCCTGTGCAAACGGAGTGTAAATAGCAGTTCTGTTGTTTAATCCTCTGTTAAATTCATTAGGGATCTTCTTGGACGGACATTTTTCCTGACAGACACCGCAGCCTGTACATTTGTCCATATTTACACTTCTTGCTTTCTTTCTGATATCAACGGTGAAATCACCTACGAAACCGCTGACATGTTCTACTTCACTGTATGTATAGATATTGATCTTCTCATGTGCTGCCGCCTCAACCATCTTCGGTGTGAGGATACATGCAGAACAGTCAAGTGTAGGGAATGTTTTGTCAAGCTGTGACATTCTTCCACCGATACTTGGAGTTTTCTCTACAATATCTACTTCATATCCTGCATCTGCAATATCCAGAGCTGTCTGGATTCCGGCAATACCTCCGCCGATGATCAGGGCTCTCTTTGTAACACGGCTCTCTCCCGGCTGAAGAGGAGCATTTAAATTCACTTTTGCGATTGCTGCTCTGGCAAGGATCACAGCTTTCTTTGTAGCCTCTTCCATATCCTTGTGGATCCAGGAGCAGTGCTCACGGATATTTGCGATCTCCACCATGTATGGGTTCAGTCCGGCTCTTTCAGCTGCTTTTCTGAAAGTTGCCTCATGCATACGTGGAGAACAGGAACAGACAACAACACCTGTCAGATTCTTCTCTCTGATGGCTTCCTGAATCTTGGCCTGGCCTGCTTCTGAGCACATGTACTGGTAGTCTTCTGCATGGACCACACCCGGCTCTTTGGCAGCTAATTCAACAACTTTTTTTACATCTACCGTAGCGGCAATATTGCTTCCGCAATGACAGACAAATACACCAATTCTCTGCACTCTGACTTACCTCCTGTATCTTCTGAATGCACTTACCAGAAGCTGCTGTGGCAGTTCCGGATCAAGAAGTTCCGGGATCTCATCTGCTTTCAGATAATCTCCGCCTTTTTCACGTACAACTAACTGTCTTGCTGCATCAATGAGCTTTCCAGGTTTTACATCTCTTGGGCAACGCTCCACGCAGGCAAAGCAGGAAAGGCATTTCCAGAGAGATTTTGAATTGACAAGTGCTTCAATATCTTCGTTTACAACATAGGATACAAACTGATGTGGTTTGATATCCATTTCATTGAAGGATGGACAGGTAGCAGAACATTTTCCACATTTCATACATTTCAGCGGATTTGTTCCTGAGATTTCTTTAATTTTCTCTGCTGCTGAATGTTCGTTTCTCATTTCGCTACCTCCTCTTTTACTCCGAGGGCTTCTGCAAGGAGCTCTGTGAAATAATATACAGGCAGTTCGCTGGAAGCGTTTTTATTTAAATTATATTTACACAATGGACAGGCTGTGATCAGCATATCTGCGCCAAAGCCTTGGGCACTGTCTTCTATTTTCTGACACATGTTCTGGGACATTTCTTTTTCTTTCAGAGAAATGTAACCGCCGCAGCATTCATTTCTGTATGGATAGATCACCGGTTCTGCACCAAGTGCACGGATGAAATCTTCCATGATAGTTGGATTCTCCGGATCATCGAAAGCCATGATCTTGCCCGGACGTAATAAGAGACATCCGTAATAGGCTCCGATTTTCTTTCCTGTAAGCGGGTTTACTACCTTCTCTTTCAGCTTGTCGAAACCGACTTTGTCGCGAAGTACTTCCAGATAATGGAGCACTGTTGTCTCGCCTTCATAAGGCTCATCAAGCTGCATGTAATTATTTGCTCTGGTGCGGATATCCTCCACATTTTTCATATCATCATTGACACGTTTGATTACGTGATGACAGGCAGAGCAGATTGTTACCAGATCCTGGCCCTTTACTTTGGCCTGATTAAGAGCACGTACAGAAGAAAGCTTCGTAGCGATCTCGTCAGTTCCCAGAGGATAGACACCTCCGCAGCACTGCCAGTCTTCGATCTCTTCCAGTTCAAACCCAAGTGCTCTGGCGCTGGCTCTGGCATATTCGTCCAGATCTTTCGCCTTGTTTCTCAGGGTACAACCCGGATAATAACTGTACTTCATACTTAACATTATCCTTTCTTAGTTGTTCAGGTAAATAGTGATAATCATATGATCCTTTGTCTTTTTTTTAACGATATATAGACAAAAATATAAATCAAGTCTAATACAATTACTTTTTATATCTTTGTTGAGACATAGAAAATAAAAGAGTTTGCACACCCTTCCTCCGCATTAAAGGAGTGTATCAGCTCGATTTCCGAAAACATCATATCATATTGATAACAATTTAACAAGTATTTTTTTCTGATTTTTCTCTTTTTTTAACAATCTTTTGATTAGCTTTGACGAAATATAAGTCCAAAGGAAGCAGGATCTCCCACTTCCTTTTGAACTTTTATTTTTAAAGGTTAAGCTGAGCAATAATCTCTTTCAGTGCGTCTGCACTCTTCTGCAGCTGTTCAATCTCTGCTTTGTTCATTCTCATAGGAACTTTACCCTGTACGCCATTTGGTCCTACCAAAGTCAGGGTACTGAGGCAGACATCTTCGATTCCATATTCTCCATGCATCATAGTGGATACTGTGGAGATAGATTCTGAGGAAGATACAAGAAGGCTGCAGAGCTTACATACAGAAGAAGATACCGCATAGAAGGTTGCACCTTTCTTGGAAATAATCTGTCCGCCGGATTTCTGTACATATTGAAGCATAGCCTCTTTGTCCACAGGTTCAATGTCTTTGCCCAGTTTTTTCTCAGTTTCATAGTATTCATCTACACTTACGCCTGAAATATAGGCACCGGACCATGGGATAAAGGAAGTATCTCCATGTTCCCCGAATACATAGGCATGAATGTTACTCTGCGCAATCTGGAAATGCTCGGAAAGTCCGCAGCGCAGACGTGCTGAGTCGAGAATGGTACCGGAACCAAGGATCTGGTTTTCCGGAAGTCCTGAAATCTTTGTAAACACATAAGTCATAATATCAACAGGATTACTTACAATAAGATAAAGAGCATCCGGTGCTGCCTTTACAATCTCCGGTGTGATGGATTTAAGGATGTTTACATTTGTCTGTGTAAGCTCAAGCCTTGTCTGTCCAGGCTTACGCGCAATACCGGAGGTGATGATCACAATATCGGAATCCTTTGCATCTTCATAATCACCGGCAATAATGGAGATTGGATCTCTGAAGCAGGTTCCCTGAATGATATCAAGAACTTCGCCCTCTGCCTTCTGTTTGTTGATATCGATCAGAACAATCTCAGACGCGATATCCTGGCTTGATAAAGTGTACGCAATTGTAGACCCGACGCTGCCGGCACCAATGATAGTAATTTTACTGCCCATAACCTTAATACTCCTTTTTTCCTGATAAATTTTCAGCCATATCTTGATGATATTGTATCTAGATATGTACAATAGTGGTCTTGAAAATCATATCATATCGTCAATCATTTAACAAGTTATTTTTATTAAATAAAGTGTTAAGTTTTATTTTTATAGCTTTTTGATGACTTTTTTTCATTTTTTTCTTTTGTTTTGTTATGTTTTTCACAATTATTCGCAAACACTGGGGCAAAAAAACAGGGTTTGACTTTATTCTATTATCTATAAAGTCAAACCCTATTTCATATCTTCTGGTCTGCCATTGCAGCAAATTGCTCTTCCGGATGAGGACGTGAATAATAAAAGCCCTGAATCACATCACATGTCATCTCTTTCAGCAATTGAGCCTGTTCGGAGTTTTCAACACCTTCTGCAACCACCTTCATATCCAGTCCATGAGCAAGGGAAATTACCTGCTGCACCACCTTTTTTCCCTTTGGCTGTTCAATATAATCTATCAGCTTTTTATCAATCTTCAAAGTAGAAAAGGGCAGCTCATTCAAACTGGTGAGAGAAGAATATCCGGAGCCAAAATCATCCATATGTAAAAGGAATCCGGTTCTGACAAGTGCCTCTGTAATCCTCCTGATCCGGTCGCTATACAGGGCAGCAGTCTCCGTAAGCTCTATGGGTACACAGGAAAAAGGGATTTCTGCACCCTTCACAATCTCCACATAGCGCATCACCGTACCGCTGCGATGCAGACTTGCCCTGGACAGATTGACTGAGATCGGAATCAGCTCCTTTCCCTGCAGCATCCGTCTTCTCTGATAACAGCAGACTTGTCTGAATACATATTCATCCAGTTTTACGATCTGACCATTCCTTTCATACACAGGGATAAACTCTCCGGGAGATATGATTTCTCCATCCGGCTTCTGCCAGCGCACCAGTGCCTCCGCACCTACGATTTTTTCTGTTCCCACGCTGTACTTAGGCTGATAATAAACCACAAATTCCCTGTTTGCCACAGCACCCTCAAAATCACTTTCCAGCTGTCGGCTGCGTATCTGCTTTTCCCTCATCTCCGCAGTATAATAAGAGACATTACTTTCATAATTACCACGGATGTTTTTGATTGCCATAAAGCCACGACCGCAGATTGCAGATACAGGAAGTGTTTTATCAACGTGCATATAAACTCCATAATTAATGGTCACATTAGGAATGGGTGCATGATCTGCGATCTCTCTGATATACGTTTCTATTTTGTCCTTATCAATCTCCGGCTGCCCATAAACAAGACAGGCAAACTGATCACTTCCATATCTGGAAACCAGCCCATGCCGGATAAGCCCCTGATATGCCTTTGCCATATAGCACAGCAGTTTGTCCCCTGCAGTCGCTCCATAACTGCCGTTGATCAGCTTAAAATCCTTTACATCCGCAACCACAACATGAAAATCTTCCTCTTTTTTTAATTTGAACAGAGTTTTAGCATGATGAAAAAAGGCCTGTCTGGTATACAGACCAGTCAGCTCATCGTGTTCCACGGCAGCCAGAATCCGGGCAGATTCTCTCAGCTTGATCACACTGTTAATCCTTCCAAGTACAATCTGTGGATTATAGGGCTTAATCACAAAATCTACGGCTCCCAGCTCTAGGCATTTTAATTCTGTCTCCTGTCTGCTGCTGGCAGTCATGACGATCACCGGAATAGACGAAAGCAGTGAATCTCCCTGAATCCTTTCCAGGAATTCATATCCATCACATACGGGCATACATACATCCAGAAGGACTACTGACAGCTCCTGGTAATGCTCTGCCAGGCATCGCAAACCTTCTTCCCCGTCACAGGCTGTCAATACCTGATATCTGTCAGACAAAATTTCTGCAAGCATTTCTCTGTTTAACTGGTTATCCTCTACCACTAATACCTTACGCTTTGCATCATTGCTGACTTTTTTCAAGGTATCTTCTTTCATCTCTTTTCTCTGCCTGTGGTTATTCATTTTTTTCACATTTTCCCTTCTGTATGGTTTGGATAACTTACTCCCTCCGGAAGCGGATCCCATTCATTCAGGCCCAGGCTCTGCCGATATCTGGCCTGTTCCATGGTTAACTTTGGAAGATCATCTTTCAGATATTCCATCAGTTCATCAATTCCCTCTCTGGTCACATTGTTTACCAGAAAAATCCTCTCACAGCCTGAATTGATCAGCCACTGCTTCACCATAGGGATATTAGCATACGGAGAATCTATCTTGGTTATGATCCCGATCAGCGGTCTCTGGATAAAGGAATGGCTGCCGGAAGCAAAAAGATTAAAAGGCTCATCTGCTGCCTGCACAATTCCCACCACATCTGCTTCAAAGGAGAAACATGCCAGTCCCACGCTGAAGCGCTTGGACTCTGCATATTCTCCCGGTGAATCAATGGTATCATCATTGGTATTGGTATATTGCGTTTTTACATAGTGAAGCTCTTCCCCCTTCAGTGCCTGGGTAAGGGAAGTCTTCCCTGCCTCACTTCTTCCCATAAGAAAAATTTTCTTCATATATTATCTGTCACCTTATCCTGTATCAGCTTTTGTAAACCGGGCAGGTTTTAAAGCCCAGCACCTGGTCAAAAAATTTCACTACCTCTTCCACTGCTGTCTGTACTTCTGTCAGTCCGCCTGTCAATATCAGGGAACCGCAGAAACGATCCATAAAGCCGATCTGTACATCTGCACTTTTCATAGCCACATCAGCAGCTACCACAACAGCCTCCCAGGGTGTAAAGCGAATGATGCCTACTGCCTCGCCTGTGTGATCCTCTCCCTCATGGGTACCGATATGTAATCCCAGATTCTGATAAATACAGGAAGAAGAAGGACTGATCACATGAGCCATGCACACTTCCTTACCCGGAACCCGGACTCTGACCATGCGGAGTTTCTTCCCCTTAAGCTTTTCAAAATCTTCATGATAGATCTTTTCCAAAAGCTCCTTCGTTGTTATTCCAGCCATTCCAACACTTCCTATCTCTTGGTGATGTCACATACTACATAGCCCAGAGTATCCCGGAAATAATCCACGATCTCCGTCAGTGCAGACATTACGTCAGAAATCTCTCCTGTAATGATCAGTGTTCCGGTAAAACGGTCTGCAAAGCCAAGATATACATTTCCGCTCTTTACTGCAATATCAGATGCGATCACTGCTGATTCCGGAGGTGTCATATTCATAATTCCAATTGCAGAGGAACGATAGTCCAGCTGAGGGTTCAGACCCAATTTCTGATAGATGACAGGAGCCGGACCTCCCATTACATGTGCAAAAGTAATCTCCTTACCTGCTACTGTTTCCTGTACAATTCTTATCTGTTCGCCATGGTCATTTGCCATTTTAAATCTTCCTCACTTTCAAAGCATACTTTCACTTAGTACTCTAATCGTACTATTTTCCCCATTTTATGTCAAGTTAAAATCTACCAGTTTTGTGGTATTTTGTTACTTTTGGTTACCATTTATTGATGTTTGTTACTGTTTGCATGCTTCTATCCTGTGAGGTGTTTTGGAAAAAAATTTCCGGAGGCTCTTTCTCTGAGTCCTCCGGTTTTTCTTTGCTTATGTATTACAGCCCAACAGCTCCTGTCACATCACCATTGATCACATAATATGCTGCATTTTCTTCTGGTTTGATGTATATTTTAACATCCCTCAGATCTTTTTCTTTCTTGCCCATTTCTTCTGTCCAGATCTTCTTCACATTTTCCAGAACATCCTTTGCATAAACCTCTTTGCCAAGGAACTGTACATAAACTTCTGCGTTTACCTCTTTCTTTACAGTTCTTCTTGCTGCCGGTTTTTTCTCTGTTGCCGGCTTCTTTTCTGCTGCTGGTTTCTCAGTAGTTTTCTTTGCAGTTGTTCTGGTTTTTCTGACTGTAGTTTTTGCAGGAGCCTCTTTTACTTCGGTTGTCTGTACTGTAGATGTATCAGGTTCTGCTTTTTTTGCAGTTGTTTTTGGTGTCATATATATAGCCTCCTTACAAGGTAATCCAGCTGTGGACTCTGGAAATCCACAGCTTTCGATATCCTGTTACCGAAATAGAATACTACGTTTTCTGTTTTTTTGCAATAACTATATTCCCAGATTTTCCAAATCCTCCTGCATATATGCTTTTAACCGCTGTTTCAGAATTTCATTTTGTTCCAGACTCAGATTCTCATCCAGCTCCAGAATCTGCGCTGCCGTTTCACTGGCAGCCTTCAGAATATCCCCGTCCTGATAAATATCACCCAGTTTGAACTCCAGCAGACCACTCTGTCGGATCCCAAAGAAATCTCCCGGTCCCCTTAGCTTCAAATCTTCCTCTGCAATATAGAAACCATCATTGGATTTATTCAAAATTTCCAACCGTTTTGATGTTTCCTTTTCTTTATTTCCCTGCATAAAAATACAATAAGACTGATGTTCTCCTCTTCCCACACGGCCCCGAAGCTGATGAAGCTGTGCCAGGCCAAAACGCTCCGCATTCTCCACCATCATTACGGTTGCATTAGGGACATTCACTCCTACCTCAATAACTGTGGTGGATACTAAAATCTGGATTTCTCCTGCAGCAAAGGACTCCATAATCTTATTCTTTTCCCTGGAATGCATTTTCCCATGAAGAAAAGCAATTTTAATATCAGAAGGGAAAATCTGCTGAAGCTTTGCTGTATAATCCAGAACATTTTCCCCGTCCATTCCCTCACTTTCCTCCACCATTGGACAGATTACATATACCTGTCGTCCCTGGCGGATCTGCTGTTCCATAAAAGCATAGGCTTTTGGCCTGTAAGAAGTATCTACCACACAGTTTTTTACAGGCAGTCTCTGGGCAGGAAGCTCATCGATCACAGAAATATCCAGATCTCCATAAATAATAATTGCCAGAGTTCTGGGAATGGGTGTCGCACTCATAACCAGTACATTGGGAGGATTTCCCATGGTTGTCAGAGCCTCTCTCTGTTTCACCCCGAATCTGTGCTGTTCATCTGTGATCACCAGTGCCAGCTGGTTATATTGGACCTTTTCCTGGATCAGAGCATGGGTTCCAATTACAATATTTGCCTCTTTGGATGCAATCTGTGCATATTTTTCCCTTTTCTCCCTGGCTGTGTCCGATCCGGTAAGAAGCAAAGGATGGCAGAAATCAATTCCCTGTTCCTTCAGAAGCTTTTCCATAGCCTGAAAATGCTGTCTGGCAAGTACCTCTGTCGGTGCCATCAGCACCGCCTGGTAGCCATTTTCCGCAGTCATGATCATAGCCAGAAAAGCCAGGATTGTTTTGCCGCTTCCCACATCTCCCTGCACCAGCCTGGACATCAGCCCATGACCGCTCAGGTCTCTTTCAATCTCATGCCATACATTTTGCTGGGCTTTTGTCAAAGCATAAGGCAGATTTTCAATGATCTCCTCTGTAGTCCATACAGTATGCATGGGAAAAGTATTGACTGTACTCTCTGTTTTTTCTTTCAAAAGGCGTACTGCAAGAATAAACAGCAGAAACTCATCAAATACCAGCCTTCTCCTGGCCGCGATCAGCTCCTGCATATTTTTGGGGAAATGAATGGCAGACAATGCAAAATTGCAGTCTGCCAGATGATACCGTTCCCTGTACTCCTGGGAAAGATATTCCTGATGGAGATATCCGTCCTCCAAAGCCTGATGGAGCAGCTTCACAATGGTTTTATTGGACAGCCCTGATGTGAGGGCATAGATTGGCTGGAGACTGTGCAGAATCTCTTCGTAAGCTGCAGGGGTAAATATTTCCGGATGTTCCATCTGAAGCTTTCCCTGCTTGCGGGTAATCCTGCCCCTGAGAACAAATACACTTCCCTTTTTCAGAGTGGAACGTAAATAAGGCATATTAAACCAGGTAACAGGAAGCCTCCCTGTTTGATCTGCCACTGTGGTTGTTACCACCTGGAGATTACGTACCTTGTTAATATAGACACCCGTTGTAACGGTAGCTGTTATGGCAGCTACCGTAGATTCCTCCAGAGAACGAATCTCTGCCGGTGCTTCATAAATATCATAGGTACGGGGATAATAATGGATCAGGGAATCTGTGTCAATAATGCCCAGTCTGGCAAACAGGGCTTCCGTTTTCGGGCCTACACCTTTTAGTGTATGAAGTGGGGGCATCTGTTTATTCTACCGAAATCACGTAGTAATAAATAGGCTGGCCCCCTGCATTTACTTCTACGTCACAGTCAGGATAAAGCTCTTCCACTGCAGATGCAAGTTCTTCTGCCTCAGCCTGGTCAGTGTCCGCACCGTAGTAGATGCTGACTACTTCTGAGTCATCGTCCATCATA
This sequence comes from Blautia sp. HCP3S3_C12, assembly GCF_052064155.1. Taxonomy (NCBI): domain Bacteria; kingdom Bacillati; phylum Bacillota; class Clostridia; order Lachnospirales; family Lachnospiraceae; genus Blautia; species Blautia sp. HCP3S3_C12. Next base: position 44,944 of record NZ_JBQHWC010000016.1, read on the forward strand.
GCTGCAATGGTTTCCTTAGTTACCTCCAGTCTGTCCTTTCCAACTGCAAGGATTCCGGAATCGCCGATTCCCATAATGTCGCCTTCATGGATTTCCTTGTCATCAATACGTGTATCCCTGACAGCATAGGTGATCTGTCCGGTTTTTACCTGTGAAATCGCCTGGAGCATATTTTCAGTATTTTCAACGCTGTTTTTCTCCGGCACATAGCTGATCATTGCCGTGATTCCCTGAGGAATGGTTTTGGTAGGTACTACCACGATTTCCTTGTCTTCTGTCAGGTCACGGGCCTGGTTGGCTGCAAGAATAATATTTTTATTGTTTGGGAAGATGTAGATGGTCTTTGCATTTACTTTTGCAATGGCATTTAACATATCCTCTGTACTTGGGTTCATGGTCTGTCCACCCTCAATCAGGTAATCCACTCCCAGTTCCTTGAAGATTTCAGTCATTCCCTTTCCTACAGATACAGAGATAAAGCCTACCTCCTTAGGCGGCTGAGCTGCAATTGCTGCCTCCTCCTGCTTCTCCTGTTCTCTGGCCAGCTTCTGTGCATCTTTGATCAGCTTCTCCTGATGCTCCTCGCGCATATTATCAATCTTCATACGGGACAGTGCTCCAAAAGTAAGAGCCTTCTCAAAGGCAAGTCCCGGATGATTGGTGTGTACATGTACCTTTACAATCTCATCATCTGCCACCAGAACAATAGAGTCACCGATAGACATGAGGAATTTCTTGAATTCATGCTCTGTCTCCTCAGGCATTGGCTTATCCAGAAGAATAATGAACTCTGTGCAGTAACCGAATTTAATATCCTTCTCTGTCTGTGCATCGATTTTGGTCACTGCAGGACCCTTGGAACCACTGAACTGTGTATAATCCACTTCTTTGCCCAGATAACCGTCATAAGCTCCGTGGAAAACTTCTACCAGTCCCTGTCCGCCCGAGTCAACAACTCCTGCTTCTTTGAGAACCGGAAGCATCTCCGGTGTTCTGGCAAGAGTCTCCTCTGCATGAGCGATCACTGCCTGGAAAAAAGTATCCAGATCCTCTGCAGTCTCAGCAAGCTCCACAGCCTTGGCTGCAGCTTCCTTTGCCACTGTAAGGATAGTTCCCTCTTTCGGCTTCATTACTGCTTTGTAGGCAGTTTCCACGCCTTTCTCCATAGCTGCTGCAATGGCTGCCGCATCCAGATTTTCACTTTTCCGTACACTTTTGGTGAAGCCACGGAGAAGCTGTGAAAGAATTACACCGGAATTTCCGCGCGCTCCTCTAAGGGAACCGGAAGAAATGGCTTTTGCAAGAGTTTCCATATCTGTCTCACCCAGGGAGCCTACCTCTGCTGCAGCTGCCATAATTGTCATCGTCATATTTGTTCCTGTATCTCCGTCCGGTACCGGAAACACATTCAGTTCATTAATCCATTCTTTCTTCGCTTCCAGATTCTTGGCTCCTGCAAGAAACATTCTGGAAAGTACTCTGGCATCTATGGTTTTGTTATTCACCACAAGTTCCTCCTCTATCCTAATCAATTGCCCGTACACCTTCTACAAAAATGTCGATTTTTTCGATCTCCATTCCTGTAAAGGCCTCGACTTTATATTTTACATTGCTGACAAGATTGTCTGCAATTGTACTTATATTTACTCCATATGCTACAATTACATGGAAATTCAGGCGGATTTTATTGTCCTCTGTAATCTTAACACTGATACCATGTTTCAGGCTTTTTCTGCCTAAGAGCTTTACCAGTCCGTCCTTTACGCTGACTGCTGCCATACCCACGATACCAAAACACTCTACTGCCACACTTCCAGCATAGGTTGCAATTACATCTGTGTCAATTATGATCTGACCCAATCCGGAATCTATACGTCCATTCATATGGTTACCTCCAATGCTCTATATTGTTAGATAAGTGTATTATAACCTTTTTTTAGTGATTGCACAATGTTAAATTTCGTCTTCTCCCCTTTCATATAAAAGAATTTTTAGAATTTTCTTTTTTTTGCTTGCAAAAGAGTCATTCATCTGTTACAATGTAGACTGTTGAAAAAAAGCGTCAAGGAGGTGCTATCATGGCTAAATGTGCAATCTGTGAGAAAGCTGCTCATTTCGGAAACAATGTAAGTCATTCACATAGAAGATCCAATAAAATGTGGAAATCTAACGTCAAATCCGTTAAAATCAAAACTGCTGAAGGCGGAGCTAGAAAGACATATGTATGTACTTCTTGCTTAAGATCCGGTAAAGTAGAAAGAGCATAAATAACACCTGTACCCCTGTTCTGACAGGGGTATTTTTTTGTCTTTTTATGTGTTTGATTTAAGTCAAGCGGATATTCGCAATCCGCTTCGCTACTTGCTCATAACCGAATAACTGCTCCGCAGTTTATCAGAAGGAGCTTGCACTCCTCCTGATACAAGCAAGTCCCCACCCACTGCTTATTGCTTTTCGCAACCTCTGTAGGGGACTTACTTGATTCGGTTAAAAAGAAGGCTGCAGATTCCGCAGCCTTCTATAGTCTCTATAGTCCTTTGATTCTTCTGCAGTTTCCTGCATTTTTACTGACTCAGTGGCAGAACAGATGATATCCCAGGAGCAGAAAAGCTCCGGCTGTAACTACCAGAATCACATTCTCAGCAATAAGAAATCCTATAACCATCCCCAACCCAATAAAAAACAACATAAAGCCAATCAGCTTTTCCACTTTTTCTCTGCCTTTTCATTGGTTTGGTATAGTTTATGCTTCTTCCCCTTTTCCTGATGCAAAACGATCTACAAAATCAGGAACCATATCCAGAATCTTGGTAAGTCCATCCTGATTTTTTACATTTACCAGCTTGGTAGTACCATTCTGAATGACCAGAACTGCACAGGGAGTCATCTTACCGGTCATTCCGCCGCCGCCATTGTCCTTCTTGTCACCGGAAAAAGCACCGGCACCTACGCCAAAAGCCACATCAACCAACGGAAGAATAATGGTATCACCAATATGAATCGGTTCCCCTACCACAGTTTTTGCAGCAATAAAGCTGTCCATACCTTTGAACAATGAGTTTACAGTTTCTTTGAAATTATTCTCGTTTGCCATTCTTATGCCCTCCTGGTTTTCCATCGTCTTATGACATATTTTATATTTTTATTAAAATAAATACTAACCGCTGCCCGTACAAACACAATTCCGTATATCCTGCCTTTTATTCTCACATTTCCCTGACAGTAATTTTCTCCGCTAAACAGGGGTCTGACCCTGACACAGTTTTTATGGAAAGGAATGGTCATTCCAAGCACTGCAAGGATGGCTCCTGTTATAGAGGGATCCTCTGTAGAAAAAGTAATCTCTCCATCCATCCCAGTTGGCAGCACATGGCAGATCAGAAATTTTGCATGTGTCCATACAAGAGAAATCCCCGCCTGCACCCTTGGGTGTTCCAGAAAATCTCTCCACCAGGTTACCTGCGCTCCCACTCTGCACAGCGCAGCCCGGATATGATGTATTCTGTCCCATATTCTCTTTCTCTTGCTCTGTATTCCTGACAGCAGTTTCCTGACAGGGCTTATCTTCTTTTCTTTTTTATCTGAGTCTGTCTTTTGTTGAGATTTTTCCGGTGCATCCTGTGGCTGACTATCCACCGGACTGCTGATCATTTTCTCAGATTTTACATTCACCGGCTTTTCCGGAATTTCCTCTGATCCGGCATAATCTTTTACTTTTTTTCGCCTGTTCAAAATTTTGACCACAGGAATTCCAAACAACCGGAATGAGGTCTGCAGATTTCCCTCTGCCCAGACAACCCTCAGCACAACTCCATGAAACAGCCAGCTGATCTGTCCCTCTCCTCTTATCTTTTTCCAGTCATCCTGTTCCTTGGTCCCGGATGCCCTGTACCTGACCGGACAAAAAAGAATCAGCAGAATTGCCAGCAGAAGCAGTCCCAACACAATTCCCAGCAGAATCAGTATAAACTTTAATATAAGCCATAAAATATGTAACATCTACTCACCTCTGCACATAGGTCTCCTGTACCAGACTGCGAACCATTTCCAAAGCCTCGTCCTTCCCCTTTGCCATGCCAATGATCTCCGGACAGATTCTGTAATAGCTTTTCTGGAGAAGCATAGCTGCCGGAATGATCTCAAACAGATTGGATGGATTGTCAGACAGAGTAAGAAGATAAATTCCATGTACATACTTCCCGGCATCCAGTTTATTTTTTATTTTCTCAGGATCCTCAACACCCTCTCCTGTAAGATAGTCCTTCTTCCATTTCAGCATTCCATACCTGCCTCTCTCTTTTTCAGCATTCCCCTTTTTCATAATTTTAAACAGGGCTGTGTAAAAAACGCAGCCCGGTTTCCGTTAATAATACTTATGCTGTTTCCCCCAGAGTCCATTGCTCCTCATGTCCAGATATTCCTGATAGGCCTTCTCCACAATCTGCTTTTCATTGGAAAAGCGCAGCAGATGATAGATCTCATGGTACTTATAATATCCGGAATCCACAAAAAATTCCTCTCTCTGGGGCTTACTATGATAATTATCCGCAGTCATCAGGTACCAGTGTACCTCCTTTGTAACTACGTCCTCCGGAACGGTAAAGTTATATTGGCTCTTTCCGATATATTTTACAATAGACGCCCGCACTCCGGCTTCCTCCAGCACTTCCCTCAGCGCTGTCTGCTCATGTGTCTCCCCTGCTTCTACTGTTCCTTTCGGCAATACCCAGCCCTCATAACGGTTCCTGTAAGATTTATACAATGTAAGAATCTTACCCCGATGAATTACCACACCGCCACAGCTCGTTGCTTCTATCATAATGCAATCCCTCCTGTTTTGCGTGGTATTAAAAACTGGTTATAGTATACCCCTTTTTTGATAATGCCGCAACTGTTAAAAACAGTGCAGAATAAATTTATTTCTGTCCCTTATGGTTCACTCACTGCTATCCATTATTCTAATCATAGTAATATGCATCAAAAAGCTGACCTGCAATAGGCACTGCTGACTCACTGCCGGTTCCTCCGTTTTCAACAATAATGGCAACTACCAGATCCGGATCATCTACATTGGAATAACCCACAAACCAGGAATGACTGGATCCGTTCTCATCAAATTCCGCTGAGCCAGTCTTGCCTGCTGCTGTATAACCCCTTCCATTCAGGGCAGAGGCAGTTCCTTCCTCTACTACCTTCTTCATCAGTTTTCCCATAAGATTGGCTTCATTTACGCTCATAAGTCTTTTATATTTTTCCGGTTCTGTGGTCTTTATTGTTTCACCGTCACTGTTTTTCACAGAATCAATGAGATATGGCTTCATCAGTTCCCCTCCATTGGCAATGGCACTTGTAAGCAATGCCATATGCATAGGTGAAACCAGAGTATTTCCCTGTCCGATGGCTGTCTGCATCACCTCAGCAACAGAGGATTTCCCATTCAGGCTAAAGGTGCTCTTTCTGTAGGAAGTAAGAGGAAGGTCTTTGTTAAACAAAAGATCCTCAGCAGTTGACCGCAGAGAACTGCCTCCCAGCATAGTTCCTATTTCTGCAAAAGCACTGTTGCAGGAATGGGCAAAGGCACTGTAAAAATCTTCCTGGCCATGTACTTCCCCGCCATAACACCTGATCGTATGTCCTTCCTTGGTAATACCGCCCTCACAGAGATAGGAAAAATCCTCCAGTGTCCCCCTGGTGCGGAAATAATCCAGGGCAGTGACAATCTTAAAGACAGAACCCGGAGGATAAGCTCCGTTTGTGGCACGATTCAAAAGGCTGCTGTCATTCTGATCATTCACAAGAGCTTCCCAGTTCTGGGCGATAGTGCTGGGATCAAAATCCGGTTTGCTCACCTCTACCAGTATCTTACCTGTGGAAGGCTCTATGGCCACCACTGCTCCTCTTCTGTCCCCCAGCGCCTGATATGCTGTTGTCTGCAGATCTGCATTCAAAGTAGAGACTACCGTATCTCCCATATTTTTCTGACTTTTAAACTCATTTTTCATCTGATTCAGGAAAAACTCATGGGAAGTCAGAAGCAGAAAATTCGCCTCGGATTCCAGTCCGCTTTTTCCATTGGAATCATAACCTACCACATGAGAAAAAATATTTGCATAGGGATAAGTACGCTCCTCTGTGCCATCCTCATATACATTGGTCTGAGCCAGCACCTCTCCGTCTGATGATTCAATCTTGCCTCTGACAACACGGTCTGAAAAAGTATCCTGTCTGGTGTTATAGGGGCTATTGATAAAATCCTCGCTTTTTACCTTGTCAAAATAAACCAGATAACCGATCAGACTGACAAAAATCAGCACAAAAAAGCAGGATACAAAAGTATATTCCCTGTTGCGGGATCTTCTTTTTTTAGAAATTTCCTGAGCCTTGCGCTTCTGCTGTTTTTCCAGCTCTCTGCGCCGCTTCCTTTCTTCGTTGTCTCTCAATCTCTTCGTCCTCGTCTTCTCTCAAAATATAAAGTCCCTGAATAATTGCCAGCATTAATACTGTACTTGCCACAGAGCTTCCTCCATAGCTTACCAGCGGAAGGGTCACACCTGTCATAGGAATAAACTTGGTGGCACCGCCAATGGTCAAAAACACCTGAAATGCATACTCAGTGCCAAGTCCCAGGGCGATCAGCTTATAAAAAGGCTTCTTGATCTTCAATGCAATATTTACGATCATCAGGAAGAAACTCATACACACCAGGATCAGACAGATTCCAAAAATTCCTCCCAGTTCCTCGCAGATTGCACTGAAAATAAAGTCATTCTTAACTACAGGGATCTTCTCCGGGGATCCCTGGCACAGTCCCATTCCGAACCAGCCTCCTGTACCAATAGCAAACAAGGACTGCACGATCTGGTATCCCTCATTCTGATAAACTGCCATGGGATCCTTCCATGCACTCACTCTCTGGCGTACATGACCAAACAGATGATAGGCAATTACAGACCCTGCCGCACCTCCGCCAAGCCCCAGGGCCAGATAACCCACATTTTTGGTAGCCACATAAACCATTACCAGATATGCTGCAAAAAAGATCACTGCACTTCCCAGGTCACGGGAAAGGACCAGAATTCCTACATGAAGTCCTGCCACGATCGTAGCCTGGACTACCGTTCTGAAATCTGCCCCTCTGCGAAGCAAAGCAGCCATAAAAAATACAAATGTGATCTTGATGGCCTCTGAAGGCTGGATTCCCATCAGAGACAGCTTGGCTCCATAGCTGGTACGGGCAAGGACCAGAACTGCCCCCAGCAGAAGGATTCCCACACCTGCATACAGCCAGGTAAGATCTTTCAGAAATTTCATCTTACGGATCAGCACAGGAACCGCAAGGGCAACTAAATTCACTGCCGCAACGATAATCAGCTGCCGGGTGGCCGTAGCCACATCCAGTCTGCACAATATGATAAATCCCACACTCAGCAGCATACACATATTATTCAGCAGCAAAATGGATGCCTTTTTGTACAGCAGTCTGTACAGGATCTGGATTCCGGCAAAAAATGCCATCATCTCTGCATAAAAGGTTACAACCTGAAATTTCCCGGTTTTCAGATAAATAACCAGAAATGCCGTAAAGTCCATAAAGAAGATGAGCATCAGCTGCTGACGCAATGACTCATTTCTCTCTTCCTCACTTTGCTGCTTCACCATATAGAAACAGTGAAAGGTATAGACCACCATCAAAGTGAGGATCACATATTTGGATAATTCCACAATCACATTAACCATGCATTACTCGGCTCCTCTTTTAAAATGTCCCTTTGTATACTCTCTCTGAGGGGGATCTGCCTCATTCTGATATACATTCACAAATTCATCCAGAATCCGTACTGCCTCATTCTGATCTTCAATGGTAAAAGAAAGGCGCAGTGCTGCAGGTCCAAGCTTTCTTACCTGCTCTCTTTCTCTCAGAAGTCCATAGGGAATACTATTGTAAATGATATTATAGCAAGGTGTCTTATCCCCTGTATTTTCCATTTTCCATGGATCACAGAAACAGGCTGCAGTGAATTTCTTATCATATCTGTCCTTTAATTCTGCCTTTCCCTCACTATGATCACATCTGTAAACATTTTTGCGGACACACTGTGCAGACATCATCAAAGGCAGATATCCATATACCAGCATCTCACTGTGGCTGTTATTTCTGTGCCGAATTTCCCCTTCATTTAGCTCCAGGGGAATGGTATCCTTAAGAACCTTCTGTTCCTCCCAGAAGGCAACTGCCTCATTGTTCCAGGTATACATGCTGTGATCCAGAACACATTTTTCAGCCAGCCCTGCCTTCTGCAATATGGCAAAGGCCTCCAGATTCCGCACCAGAAATCCTGTCATTCCCTGCCCCAGCCATTCTCTGGCCTGCTGCAGATATCCCTCCGGAAGTTCTCCCCGTATAATATGGGGCAAAGCCAGATACATTTCCAGTCCTCTGTCTGTGCCAGCCTTCAGACACTGCTTCATAGCAGAGAACGGAAGGTACATTCCTCTGATCCCCTCTCTTTTATATAACGCAAGAGCTGTCTCAATGTCTTCACAGGAAACATAAATTGGAAGCTTTTTCCGTACAGATTTCTTTGCTGACGAAGGGGCAAGGGAAGCAGAAACCGGTTCCTGTCTTCTGTATTTCTGCAGAATTTCCTCCTCCAGTGCAGCCAGGGCCTGTCTGCGCAGCTGGTTCAAAAGCTTCATTGGCACGAAAACACTGTCATCCATCTGGATTTCCAGGCTTTCCCACTCATAGGGAGTATTTCCCAGTTTCTCCATCTGTATCCCCACACGCTCTCTGGTAAGAGGCTGATTCTGTGCATACTGTACCTCTCCCAGGGCAGCTGTCCCATGGACCTCTCCGCAGGATACATCAAGAATGGCAGCGCTTCCGGGATAAAGGATCAGACTGCCCCTGATTTTCTCTTTTTTCTGCACAGGAGAGCAGGTTACATTTCCGGTTTTCTTCTCATTGGTAAAAGCCATCATCCCAGGGCCATTCTGCATCTGATAATATCCTGTACAGGAACCTCCGCGGTTAAACAGGTCCAGAAGATACTGCCTGTCCCTCTCTTCCACCTTATAACTGTCCGGTCCCTTTTCAAAAAGCAGATCCAGGTATTTTCGATATACCTTTGTCACTCCGGCCGTATATCCGGGCTGCTTCATCCTTCCCTCGATCTTCAGAGAACTTACTCCTGCCTCCAGGATCTCCGGCAGAATCTCAATAGTGGAAATATCTTTAAGACTGAGAGGGCAAAGGTCCCCTTTGTTTTTCGTTTTCCTGAGGACATCCTTCTTATCCGGCAATAACACCTCATAAGGCAGTCTGCATGGCTGGGCACATTTACCCCTGTTTCCGCTTCTGCCGCCAAGCACACTGCTCATAAGGCACTGTCCGGAATAGCTGTAACACAATGCCCCGTGAATAAAAGCTTCTATTTCAATAGGGCTTGTCCTGTGCATCCTGCGGATTTCCTCCAAAGATAACTCCCTGGCAGTTACTACTCTGGATGCGCCCTGTTCTTCCAGAAATTTCATTCCTTCCGGACCGGTTACTGTCATCTGGGTACTGGCATGAAGAGGAAGACCCGGAAACATTTTGCGGACAGCTGCAAAAACTCCCATATCCTGTACGATCACTGCGTCCAGTCCCTCCCTGTAATAGGGCAGAAGATAGTCATACAGCTGATCTGTAAGCTCTCTGTTTTTTAACAGCGTATTCACTGTCAGATATAATTTTTTGCCATGGATATGTGCTGTATCAATAGCTCTGAGCAGTTCTTCCTCACTAAAATTCTTCGCATAGGCTCTGGCTCCAAAGGCTGCGCCTCCTACATATACCGCATCTGCCCCTGCCCCCAGTGCTGCTTCAAAGCCTTCGTAGGAGCCGGCAGGTGCCAGAAGTTCTATCTCTTCTCTTTTCAAATTAATTCCTCTCTTTATTTATAAGCTGTCAGAATCCACAGATTTTTATGCATAAAGGGGAAATCACCGAAGCAATCCCCCCTTATTATTTCCGGTCTGCTATTTCAGCAGCTCATCGATCTGTTTTTCCAGTTCTTTATTCTTGCCTTCCAGAAGACTTTTCTGTTCCAGTGCTTCCTTCTCTGCCTTCTGTGCCTCTTCGATCTGCATACGCAGAGCAATGAGCTCATGCTTCAGATCATACATCTCCTGGTCCTTCTGCTGAAGATCCTGTTCAAAAATCTCTGCCTGCTTTTTTGCCTTAAAATAATCATCTGTAATATTCAGGCTGATCAGAGTATGCTTTGTCTCCATGGGCTGTCTGCCGTAGCCCGGAAGAGCACTTAATTCATCGATTTTTTTATTAATATAGGATGCTACCTTCTGGAAATATTCTTCCGATTCGTAACCTCCCAGCGTAATAATCTTACCCCCTATGATTACCTTTGCTGTATTTTTTACTGCCATCCTATAGCCTCCTGTATCTTAATCACTGCCGTTTCACTGACGCAGCAGCACTATCTTTCGTCATGTCAAGCGGATATTCGCAATCCGCTTCGCTACTTGCTCATAACCGACATACAAGCCGATATCAAATTTATTATACTCGAAAGCAGCTCAAATGTATAGAAATTTTTAAAAAAGTTTTACGAAGCCCCAGGAATTCCTTATTCCTTATCCGGAACAGCATATCCCAGGTGCTCATAAGCCAGCCCGGAGGCCATCCTTCCCCTGGGAGTACGATTGAGAAATCCGTTCTGCAGCAGATAGGGTTCATACACATCCTCCAGAGTTCCGGAATCCTCCCCAATGGCTGCTGCCAGTGTTTCCAGGCCCACCGGTCCTCCCTGAAAATTTACGATAAGAGTCTGCAGGATCCTGCGGTCTATCTTGTCCAGCCCATACTGATCCACTTCCAGCAGATCCAGGGCAAAGCAGGCCACATCATAAGTGATCCTGCCATCATATTTTACCTGTGCAAAATCCCTGACCCTTTTTAACAGACGATTGGCAAGTCTGGGAGTTCCCCTGGAGCGCTTGGCGATCTCCGCCGCTCCCCTGGCATCAATTTCTACTCCCAGCACCTGGGAAGAACGGATAATGATCGTCTGCAATTCCTTCTGATTATAGAATTCCAGATGATGCATCACTCCAAAACGATCTCTGAGAGGGGCTGACAAAAGTCCGGCCCTGGTAGTCGCTCCTACAAGGGTAAACTTTGGCAGATCCAGGCGGATAGACCTGGCTGAGGCACCTTTTCCGATCATAATATCAATGGCAAAATCCTCCATAGCCGGGTACAGTACCTCCTCCACCTGACGGTTCAGGCGGTGGATCTCATCTACAAAGAGAATATCTCCCTCCTGCAGATTATTCAGAATCGCAGCCATCTCTCCCGGCTTCTCAATAGCCGGACCGGAGGTTACCTTCATATGGACGCCCATTTCATTGGCAATAATTCCGGATAATGTAGTCTTTCCAAGTCCCGGAGGGCCATAAAAAAGCACATGATCCAGTGCATCATGCCTTTGTTTTGCTGCTTCAATATAAATTTTCAATGTATTTTTGGTCTTCTCCTGACCAATATATTCATCCAGCGTCTGAGGTCTCAGATTTCCCTCAAGAGTAAAATCCTCCTCTATAACGTCTGTTGTAATTACTCGCTTCTCCATTCACGAAACCTCTGTTTTATTTTTAAAGCATATTTTTCAAAGCGGCCTTCAGCAATCCCTCCACATCTTCCGGAGACACCTCTGTCACCTTACGCACTGCCCGGAGTGCATCTGTACTGCTATATCCCAGGGCAACCAGGGCCGCTACAGCCTCCTGTCTTCCATCTGAAGCATCACCGGAAGCTGCTGCTTTCTCCTGCTCATGGGCAAGCTTTAACTCAAACGCATCTTCAAGCTTTAATTTATCCTTTAATTCAAGAATCAACTTCTGGGCCGTTTTCTTACCGATCCCCGGAGCCTTTGACAGGGTTTTCACATCATCTGAAAGAACTGCAAAGCGAAGTTCATCTGCAGTAATCCCGGATAAAACTCCCATAGCAGCCTTTGGACCAACCCCATTTACTCCCAGCAGGAGCTTAAACATCTGCAGGTCATCCTTTTTGAGGAATCCATACAGCTGCATGGCATCCTCTCTTACCTGAAAATAGGTATGGATCTTTACTTCCTCTCCCATGTGAAGCTGGGAAAGGCCTTCGCCAGTCATATAGATTTCGTATCCAATGCCGCCGGTCTCAACGATCACTGAATTTTCCGTCATATCTGTAGCAATTCCACGGACAAATGCAATCATGATAGCCCCTCCTGTTTCATTTCCCTGAGAATCTGGCTGATCTTGGATACAAACAGATCAAAGGCAATATCATTCTTGCCACTGTTGATCACCACATCCGCTTTTGCACGGGTAGGCTCCACATAAAGATAATGCATTGGCTTCACGGTGGTAAGATACTGATTAATAATTCCCTTCATATCTCTTCCCCGCTCTTCCACATCTCTGGAAATCCTTCTGAGGATACGCTCATCTGCATCAGCCTCCACATAGACCTTAATGTCCAGAAGCTCTCTCACTCTTGGATCTGCCAGCAGAAGGATTCCCTCTACCAGGATCACAGGTTTGGGATCGATCCTTAATACCTGGGAAGAACGAGTGTGCTTTGTAAAATCATACACCGGGCATTCAATAGATTCTCCTGCCTTCAGCTTTTTCAGATGCTCTACCATCAGATCTGTTTCCAGGGCATCCGGATGGTCATAATTCACTGTCACCCTCTGTTCAAAAGGAATCCCATCCTGACTGCGGTAATAATTGTCATGATAAAGCACCACCACATCGTCCCCAAAATATTTCTTGATCCTGTTAGTAAAGGTAGATTTTCCTGAACCGGATCCTCCGGCAACTCCGATTACAATACTTTTCATTATGTATCACGCCCTTCCTTTTTCTGTGCTTTATCATAGCATAAAACCTCATTCCCGTAAAGTCAGGATTCCGCAAAAAAAGGAGCCTGCCCCTTTTGGACAATGGCTCCTTTAAATTTACTGAATAATGTGTCTTGGACAGGCTTCTTTACATGCCCCGCAATTTGTGCACTTGCTGTAGTCAATATGTGCGCAGAAATTATCCACTGTAATTGCCCCATTAGGACAGGTCTTCTCGCATTTCTTACATCCAATACATCCAACCTCACAGGCTGATGTAACTGCCTTGCCTTTTGCATGAGAGCTGCACTGTACGAATGTAGTCTGGTCATAGGGCACAAGCTCGATCAGATGCTTCGGACACTTGGCAACACATTTGCCACAGGCCTTACATGCCTCTTTATCCACCACAGCCACACCATTCACTACCTCAATGGCACCGAAGGGACAGGCTTTTACGCAGCTTCCAAAACCAAGGCATCCATAAGTACAGGACTTGGCACCGCCACCGGGAATGAAAGCCATCATTTCGCAGTCTTCCACACCTGTGTATTCATAGTTGTCTTTTGTCTTCTCACAGGTACCTGCACACTTCACATAGGCCACCTGACGGGCAGTCTCCACGATTTCCTGTCCCATGATCCCTGCGATCACCTTTCCCACAGGCTCCCCGCCTACAGGACATCCGTTTACAGGTGCCTCACCTTTGGCGATTGCTGCTGCCAGACCATCACAGCCAGGATAACCACAGCCACCGCAGTTATTACCGGGAAGTGCTTCGCGGACTGCAACTTCCTTCTCATCTACTTCTACTGCAAATTTGTTACCAGCCACCCCGAGGAAAATACCAATAAAAAGACCTACTGCAGCAACCAGTACAGTTGCCGCCATAATTGCTCCTATATTCATAACATTTCCCTCCTTAAATCAGTCCTGAAAATCCGAAGAAGGCAATTGCCATCAGTCCGGCTGTCAGCAGAACTGTAGGGAACCCCTGGAAGGATTTTGGAATGTCATTGTATGCGATTTTCTCACGGATACCAGCCATCAGCACGATGGAAATAGTAAAGCCCACTGCTGTTGCAAATCCGTTCACTGTTCCCTGAAGAACATTATACTCCTTCTGCACGTTTGTAAGGGCAACACCGAGAACTGCACAGTTTGTTGTGATCAGCGGAAGATACACACCAAGTGCCTGATACAGGGAAGGCATTGTCTTCTTAAGGAACATCTCTACAAACTGTACCAGTGCCGCGATCAGCAGGATGAATACGATAGTCTGCAGATAAGTCAGGTTCGTAGGAACCAGGATAGCATTGTAAATAATACCTGTCACAAAAGATGACAGTGTAATAACGAAGATGATCGCACCGCCCATACCGGCTGCTGTCTCCACACTCTTGGAAACACCAAGGAAAGGACAGAGGCCAAGGAACTGGCTGAGGACTACGTTATTTACAATTGCTGAGCTTACAAGTATGATCAAAAGTTCTTTCATAATCCATTACCCCCTTTTTCCCTTACACATGGTATTACCGCAGGCTGCACAGCTTCCGCCGCAATCAGGATTGCTGGGGTCAATGCCACGTTTGGCTGCACCGATTTTGAATTTGTTCTGTAATGCAGAAAGCGCTGCCAGAACAAAGAATGCTCCGGGTGCCAGGATAAAGATTGTGATCGGTTCATAACCGGCCTTACCTGCTGCAGCATCTGCCAGAGGAAGGATCTGATGTCCGAACAGGGAACCTGCGCCGATCAGCTCACGTACTGCACCGATACAGGTGATACTTAAGGTAAACCCAAGGCCCATACCAATACCGTCAAACAGAGAGGCAATAGGTTTATTCTTGGATGCATATGCTTCTGCACGTCCAAGGATAATACAGTTAACTACGATCAGAGGAATATAGATTCCAAGGGAGTCATACAGGCTTGGGATAAATCCCTGTAAAAGAAGCTGTACAACTGTTACAAAGGAAGCAACAACTACGATAAATGCAGGCATACGCACTCTGTCCGGAATAAAGTTTCTCAGAAGAGAGATCATTAAGTTGGATGCCGCAAGAATTACTGTAGTAGTAAGTCCCATTCCGATACCATTGGTTGCAGATGTGGTGATAGCCAGTGTAGGACACATACCAAGCATCAGTACAAAGGTAGGATTTTCTTTGATGATTCCGTTATATAAACGTTCAGCAGGTGTGTTTGGTTTCATCACTGATTTCCCCCTTTCTCATACTGGAATGCACATAATCCGGCATTGACACCGTTTGTCATGGCATTCGTTGTAATAGTGGCACCACTTAACGCATCGATCTGATCATCCGCTGTGGCACCGGTCTTTGTATATTCAAATTTGTCTACTTTCTTATCTTTGAACTGATCCTTAAATGCATCTGTGTTTGCTCTCATACCAAGACCTGCGGTCTCACCGATGGAAAGAATGGAAATTCCATTTAAGGTACCGTCATCCTGGATACCCATTGCAAACTGGATATCTCCGCCGTAACCCTCGGAAGTGGTTACTGTAAATGCATATCCCAGTTCATTGCCTGAAGCATCTTTGGCAAGCATAGTTTCATCTATGGACTGTGCCGCATATCCGTTCTCATCCAGATAAGACTGCAGGGCATCCGCATCCACATCCACGGTCTCAAAGCTGTCCGCATCTGCAAATACAGCCTTATACGCATCCTGTTTCGCCTGTGCTTCCTGCTTTGCAATAGGATCTGCTGTAATATCCTGGACTACACCAAGGGCAAGTCCTGCCACAAGTGTGATCACTGTAATGGCTATGGTGTCTTTGATAATTCTGTTACTCATGCCTTTTTGCCCCCTTTCCCAAATGCCGGGTGACCAGTCACACGTTCAATCATCGGAACTAACAGGTTGCAGAAAATGATCGCATAGGATACGCCCTCTGCGGAACCGCCGAAGAGACGGAAGATCGCAGTCAGTACACCAAGACAGACACCGTATACGTACTGTCCTCTTGGTGTGATCGGTGTTGTGACATAGTCTGTAGCCATAAACCATGCACCAAGCATAAGACCACCGCCGAAGATGTGGCTGAACAGATAGTTCACGTCAAATCCCTTGCCTGTTCCAAGCATGTAAAGGATTACAAATACTGCGAAACTTCCAATATAGGTAAGCGGGATCTTCAGATCAATCACCTTGAAAACCAGAAGGATTGCAGCTCCGATGAGGATCGCAAGGGCAGAAGTTTCACCGATAGTACCCTGGATATCACCGATAAACATATGTAATACAGATACAGAACTGTCTGTAAATCCATTCTGTTTCAGAGCTGCCAGAGGAGTTGCACCGGATACAGTATCTACCACACCTCTGAAGCTGTCGCTTACTGCGAAATCTGTCATCTTTCCTGCGAAAGAGATCATCAGGAAACATCTTCCTGCAAGTGCCGGGTTCATGAAGTTCTGTCCCAGACCACCGAAAAGCTGTTTTACAACGATAATCGCAAATGCACTGCCAAGTACAGGCATCCAGAGCGGAATTGATGCAGGCATATTTAATGCAAGCAGCAAACCTGTAACAACTGCACTGAAGTCTGTAATTGTGTTCTTCTTATGCATCAGCTTGTCATAGATCCACTCAAAGAATACACTGGAAGCAACGGTGATCACTACTACCAGTAAGGCACGAAAGCCAAAATTATAAATTCCAAACAGTGTGGTCGGCAGAAGTGCCAGTGCCACAAGCTGCATGATTTTGCTTGTTGTCATCTTATCCCGGACATGGGGATTGGATGATACATGTAACATCTGATCCATTATGATGTCCCCCTTTTACTTTTTCTTACGGCTTGCCAGAACCATCTTACGCATAGATTTGATCATCTGGGTCAGCGGACGCTTGGCTGGACAGATATAACTGCAGCAGCCACATTCGCAGCATTCCATACCGTCAAATTTCTGGAAGCTCTCCATGTCACCATGCTCTGCAAAGGTTGCAAGTCTTGCAGGAATGACATGGCCGGGACAGACTCCTACACATCTGCCGCAGTTAATACATGCAGTCTGTTGGGCATCTGCCACCTCATCCTTCTCCAGACAGAGACATGAGGAACTGGTCTTGATACATGGTACATGAGTGTCATACATGGCAAATCCCATCATAGGACCACCTGAGATTACTTTGGATACATTATCTGTCAGTCCACCGGCAGCTTCAATCAGTTCTGCCATATCTGTTCCGGAAAGAACATCAAAGTTCTGCGGATTCTTAATCCCCTGTCCTGTTACTGTTACGATACGGTCCATAACAGGTTTTCCAAGGATAACGGCTTCATAAACAGCAATTACAGTATCTACGTTATCAACTACGCATCCTGCATCTGCCGGAAGCATGGCAGAGTTAATCTCTCTGTCTGTGACAGCCTTGATCAGGAAACGTTCACCACCCTGTGGGTACTTGGTCATCAGCTCTGCTACTTCAATACGTGGAATATCTTTCACCATTTCTTTCAGCTTGGCAATACAGTCAGGCTTGTTATCCTCAATACAGATATATCCCTTCGCATTGTCAAAAAGCTTCAGCATAACTCTTAAGCCTTCGATCAGCTTCTCAGAGTCATCCAGCATTCTTCTGTAGTCGCTGGTAAGATAAGGCTCACACTCGGCACCGTTTACAAGAATATGATCGATCTTCTCCGGTTCCTTTGGCGCAAGCTTTACCTGTGTGGGGAATCCGGCACCGCCCATTCCCACAACTCCGCCTTCTTTAATTCTCGCCAGAATTTCCTCTTTCGAAAGATCTTCCAGTCGTGCAGGAATAAATTCCACACTTTCATACTGCTGGTCATTTTCAATGATAATGGAATTGACCATGGAACCCGTTGCTGTCAGTCTGGGTTCAATTCCCTTAACTGTACCGGAAACAGATGCATGGATCGGTGATGACACAAAGCCTGCAGCGTCCGCAATCTTCTGGCCTGCGAGCACATGGTCTCCTTTCTGAACTACAGGCGCGGCCGGCGCACCGATATGCTGTGAAAGAGGATATACCATATCTCCCTTAGGCAGATATTTCACTACCGGACTGTTCTTGGATAATTCTTTTCCGTCATAAGGATGAACACCACCCTTAAAGGTTAAAATTCCCATTTTATTCCCTCCTTTTTATATTAAGCATCCGAAAACGCTTTATTTTTCTTTTTTGTTTCTCAGGTTCTTCAGATTACGTAATTTGTATCCTCGGTTCAGATTTGGATATGCTTTTACGAAACGCTGCATATTGTGACCGACCTTTGCTGCCATAGCTTCTTTTCTCTTCTGAAGCTCTGCACTGATCTCTGCTGTAATTGCAGCACGTTTCTGTTCCATTTCTTTAAGGACTTCCACATCTCCCAGGCGTTCTTTTACACTCTCAAGCGTAGCTTCTTTGGCAAAACCAACACTGGCAATCTTCTCATGCATTTTCACAAGCATTTCGCCCTTTGCCTGCTCCATAGCCGCCTCAATAACAGGCAGTTTCTCGTGAATACGGAAAGCCGCAGCTGCTGAGAAAGCAAAATCCACAACATATCCCACTCCTATCACGCATATGCCGATCTCGCCTACGTAAACCGGATACAAAATCACAATAGATTCCACAAAAGGATGTAACACTTTAAACAGAATCACTGTAAAAGCCCCCCAGCCAAGGGATGCTCCCAGGCAGATACGTCCCTGGAAATTAAATTTATTATCACTGTAATCCCACCAGGACGTATGAAAAATAGACTCCATCAATACGGCTGTCACATACTCCAGCGCAGTTGCCACAACAACTCCTCCCAGATACAGATACAGAAGATTGTCGCTAAAGGGTCTCAGGATCATATAAACAGATACCGCCCCAAATCCATATATGGTACATAAGGGTCCATTAATAAAACCACGGTTTACAAATTTGCCGCTTTTAACAGATACATAACAGGTTTCCCATACCCAGCCAAAAAAACTGTAAATAATCAGCCAATTCATAAGATGATAAAAATCAATCCCGCAAACAGTTAAATTCCACATGCTTTTTCTTCCTTCTGATATGTATTTTTTAATTATACTATAAACCATTTTTTTCAAAAAATCACTACCCAATTTTCAATTTCTTGTGTATAATTAAATACAATTTAGGAAAGGAAAATTCTTAACATGATTGTTAAAAAAATGCCCATTTTACAAGGGTTTCCGGACTTTGAGACTGTTAAATTTTTCACCGGAAAATTCTTCCGAAAATACAATTTTTCACCTGTTTTTTATGACATAGAAACCACCGGATTATCCCGAAAATCCACGTTTTTGTACCTGATCGGAGCTGTTGGAATTGAAGATGAAACTTGGTATTTTCATCAATGGATGGCCGAAAGTGACAAAGAAGAAGAAACAATTCTGAGAATTTTTTCACAATTTCTTCAACAATGTGATTTGCTGATTTCTTACAACGGAGAGCGATTTGACCAACCCTATCTGGAAACAAGATACGAAAAATACGGACTGCCCTCTCCTTTTGAGCACAAAATGTCCCTGGATTTATATCTGACTCTGAAGCCTTTGAAAACACTTCTGAAGCTGCCTGCTCTGAAACAGCCATGTCTGGAAGAATTTCTCGGAATCAAAGACCGAATTTATAACAATGGTAAAGAATGCATTCAGCTTTATAAAGATTTTCTGAAAAAACGAGATGCCATTATGGCAGAAGAAATTCTCGGTCATAACCTGGAAGATGTGCTGGGACTTGGAAGAATTTTTGAGATGCTAAGTTATCTGTGCATTTATGATTCCGAGTATGAGGTTACATATGCTGAGGCAGATGAAGAAGTTGTCATTTTCACATTAGAGCTTCCACACGCTCTTCCAGCTGAATTCTCCAATGGAAGCAATTCTTTCTATATCACAGGAAAAGCTACAGAAGTTAAACTTATTGTCCGAACCGAAAACGGACGACTGAAACAGCATTATCAAAATTATAAAGATTATTATTATCTGCCGGACGAAGATACGATTATTCCGAAATCACTTGGAAGCGGAATTGATAAAAAGCATCGAAAAGCAGCTACAAAAGATACCTGTTATACCTGGTTTAATTGCAGCGAACAATTTCTGCAGAATCCACAGATGCAGAAACAGTATCTGGAACATGCTTTGCCATATTTTCTCAAGGCATTGAAATAAAATGCATAGTAACAAAAAGGGTCAGCCCTGGTGGCCTTTCGCAAGAAAGACTATGGCTGACCCTTTTTCTACCATATAACTGTTAAAACAGAATTTGAATTGTCGCGTCTTGGATCAAATCAACGAACTGTTAAATAGCGATTATCAATCGGTAGCTGTATCAAACCAATGATACAATTCAACGATGAACCCTTTAGACAGCAAAAAGGTGTTCAAATGAACACCCCTATGAAGTCTGCTGCTCTTTAATTTTATGTATATGCTGACGCATTATTTTATTATTACACCATCTGAAATCTTGGTTAGAAAGCTCTCTAACTGAGTCTTTTTTCTTCCATAACACTCATATATGCTGGTCTGATGATTTTATCCGTGCAAATCATCTCTTCTATTCTGTGTGCACTCCAACCTACGATTCTAGCTACTGCAAACATGGCTGTATAAAGTTCTACCGGTATACCCAGCATATCGTAGACAAATCCACTGTAAAAATCTACATTGGGACTGACACCTTTATAGATATGTCTTTTATCTGCTATGATCTTTGGAGCAAGCATCTCTATGTTTTCATACAATTCAAGATCTTTTTGCCTTTTCTTTTCCTCTGCCAGTTGTTTTACATAATCTTTAAATACTCTCTCCCTCGGATCAGAAATAGAATATACTGCATGTCCCATTCCATAGATTAAGCCCTTTTGGTCAAATGCATCTTTATCAACAATCCTTCTTAAGTATGCTTCTATCTCATCCTTATCTGAATAATCCTTTATATGCGCCCTAATATCATCCATCATTTCCATTACCTTAATGTTGGCGCCTCCGTGTTTTGGTCCTTTTAGCGAACACATTGCTGCTGCCATCGTAGAATAAGTGTCAGACCCGGATGACGTAACGACTCTTGTGGTAAATGTAGAATTATTACCTCCTCCATGTTCCATATGCAAAATGAGTGCCGTATCTAAAACCTTTGCCTCTGTAAGGGTATATTTCCTGTCTGGTCGCAGAAGCATCAATAGATTTTCCGCGGTGGAAAGCTGTTTATCGGGATGATGAATATACATACTCTCATTTTTTTCATAATGATTGTAAGCATTATATCCATATACTGCCAACAATGGGAACTCACTGATGAGCTGGATGCACTGACGCAGCGAATTGCTGACACTTGGTTCTTTTACCTTTTTATCATAAGATGCCAGGGTAAGAATACTTCGGGTCATGGAATTCATGACATCCTCCGAAGGTGCTTTCATAATGACATCCCTTGTAAAATTGGTTGGCAATGTCCTACACTCTCCAATAATTCTATCGAAGTCTTCCTTCTCTCTTTCATCAGGCAGTTTTCCCATCAAAAGAAGATATGCTATTTTTTCAAATCCAAACTCATTTTGTCCTAAACAATGAATCAAATCTTCCACTCGATAGCCCCGGTACCACAATTCCCCATCGCAGGGAATCTTCTGATTATCAACAATTTTTGAAGACACTATTTTTGATATGTTGGTAAGTCCTGTAAGGACACCTTTCCCATTTTCATCTCTAAGCCCTTTGTTTACGCCATATTCTTCAAATAACCGCGGAGCAATGTTATCATTTTTCAGACAAACTGCTTCCAATTCTTCAAAATAATCATTCATCTGCTCCGTTGTCATCTCTATTCACCTCCAGATTCTCCACCTCACTGCTCATAATAGTTTCCAACTGCTTCATAAGCTGTAGTAACTGAATCAAATTATCCTTTCCAAACTTTTCGAACACCTTCCCGTAATACTTCTTAAGTGTTTCTTCCTGCGCCCTTAACAGGCTTCGTCCGCTTTCAGTAATTGTAACATAGGTGCCCTCACTGCCGTTACCGTCATGAGACCATAATACATATCCTACATCTCGTAGCTTTTCTACCATTTTAGAAATCTGTCGCATCGTCATCTGAAGCTTGTCCGCTAAATCCTTCAGATAGACTCTTCCTGAATAAATGTCGGATGTCTCCTCCATTGCAATATATTGTAATGCAATGTATTCCGGGATACTCATTTTCATAAAGACATCTTTTCTATGCTCCCGGTTAAACAAGTGCCTTTGGTATATCAATTCGTTGGACAGCTTTATAATATCTGTATTTCCTATAGTTTCTGCCATATTACTCCTCCTTTATTTAAAATAAGGGAAGCAACAGACTGTCACTTCCCTTCGTAAAAGAGAATGGATTATTTTAATAGCCCATTTCCGGTTGTGCCGGCATTGCAGGTGCTGTTTCCTTAATATTTGCCACAGCAGCCTCCGTTGTTAATAAGGTTGATGACACACTAATCGCATTGGAAAGTGCACTTCTTGTAACCTTGACAGGATCAATAATTCCTGCATCGACCATATTGACGTACTGTTCAGAAATTGCATCAAAGCCTATGCCCTCATCTGACTCCTTTACCTTATTGATGATGACAGCACCCTCTAGGCCTGCATTTTCAGCAATGGCACGAAGCGGAGCCTCCAATGCCTTGGCTACAATCTCTGCTCCTGTTCTCTCATCACCCTCCATGCTTGATATCATGTCATATACTGCCTTTTGTGCGTGAACATAAGCAGATCCGCCGCCACTGATGATGCCCTCTGACACAGCAGCCCTAGTGGCATTTAATGCATCCTCTATACGATACTTAGCTTCCTTCATCTCTGTTTCAGTTGCGGCTCCAATCTTAATAACTGCAACACCACCGCCGAGCTTAGCCACCCGGTCTACCAGCTTATCCCTGTCGTACTCAGAAGCATCTGCAGCCTGTCTCTTAATCATTGCGATTCTTTCTTCAATGTCCTGTTTCTTGCCCTCGCCATCCACGATGGTTGTATGTTCCTTTGTTACTTTAACTGATTTAGTCTGTCCAAGCATATCAACTGTGATATCCTTTAATTGCATGCCAAGGTCATCGAGTACTGCCTGTCCACCTGTCAGAATTGCAATATCCTTTAACATCTCCTTACGACCATCACCATACCCCGGTGCCTTTACAGCTACGACCTTGAGTGTGCCTCTCAACCTGTTTACGATTAGTGTTGTAAGTGCTTCACCCTCTACGTCATCTGCAATAATCAGCATTTCTCTTCCCTGCTGCATTACCTGCTCCAATATAGGAAGAATATCCTTTATATTAGATATCTTTTTGTCCGTAATCAAAATGTATGGATGATTCATATTAGCTATCATCTTTTCTTTATCATCACACATGTAAGCAGATAAATAACCGTTGTCAAACTGCATTCCCTCTACAACCTCTATCTCTGTCTGCATCGTCTTTGATTCTTCTATTGTGATGACGCCATTCTCTCCAACCTTTTCCATTGCATCGGCAATCATTGTTCCGACTTCATCATTACCTGCAGATATTGCAGCAACCTTTGCAATGTGATCTTTTCCGGTTACAGGCTTGCTCATTTTAACCAGTGCTTCAATAGTTGTATCTGCTGCTTTCTTCATTCCTTTTCGCAAAATAATTGGATTTGCACCTGCTGCTATATTTTTCATACCCTCGCCTACTAGAGCCTGTGCCAAAACAGTTGCCGTTGTCGTGCCGTCTCCTGCAATGTCATTCGTTTTGGTTGCGACCTCTTTCACAAGTTGTGCACCCATATTCTCATAAGGATCTTCCAGTTCAATCTCCTTTGCAATCGTAACACCATCGTTCGTAATCAAAGGAGTTCCGTAAGATTTATACAATACAACGTTACGTCCCTTAGGTCCGATTGTCACCTTTACTGTATCTGCCAGCTTATCAACGCCTGCTTCCATCTTTTTTCTTGCATCGATATCAAACAAAATTTCCTTTGCCATGTTAATTCCTTCTTTCTACATATAAAATAACTGTATTTTTATTTTACTACTCCACAATTGCAATAATATCGGACTGATTTACGATGATATATTCCTCATCCTCCAACTTAACATCTGTACCGGAATACTGAGAATAAATCACACGGTCGCCTTCTTTTACCTGCATTTCTGTTTTCTTTCCATTCTTTTCACTTCCAGGTCCTACTGCAATGACAACAGCTGTCTGTGGCTTTTCTTTTGCACTATCCGGTAATATAATTCCGGACTGGGTTTTTTCTTCTGCTTCCTGCTGTTTTAAAACAACACGCTCTCCTAATGGTTTTAACTGCATAATCATTACCTCTTTTCTTTATTGTTAGCACTCTCTTGTATTGAGTGCTGCTTATTTTGTAAAAAATATATGCTTCATATGAAGCATATATAAACAGTTTGTTTCCAAACTGTTTGTTTAAAAAGGATTATAGCACATAAAAAACCTATGTCAACCCATTTTTTCAAAAGAAATAAAAAAATTGCACACCGATTACTCGGTGTAACAATTCCTAGTCATTCTCCAACAATCTGTCTATATTATGACTAATCTGTTCAGACACCCGGTTAAATACCGCCAAAGAACTTTCATCAATTCCTTCCACCACCTTGGCGGTTAACTCTGCCCAGAGAATCTCCATTTCCTGACAAAGATGTTCCGACGCATCAGTCAGCTCATATTTCACATATCTACGATCTTTATCATCTCTTTTGCATACAATGTATCCTTGTTTAACAAGATTCTCTAAAGTAGTAGACATATGACCTTTATTCATCTGCGTGTACCGACATATATCCGTCAATGTTGTTATATCATCATAATGAGATAGCAAATAAACAACTTCCAGTTCCAATCTGTTTAGGTTTGTCTTATTTTTTACATCAACCATAGCTTTTTCAAGAAGACGATTAAACTTTCCACCTCTCAAATTTTTTTCAATATTCATCAAAATTTCACTCCTATTTTGTTTTTACTCTTTTTACAAAATATCAAATTAATCCATCAAAATTTTTTCATGGGACATCTTATCGTTTATCATATCATATCGCCTACATTTTTTCCACATAAACCACCCCAGTATTTCACTGCCCGAGTGCCATCAAATCCTATTTCTATACTCTTACTTCAAATCCGTTCTTGAATATGAATCTTATATCATCTTTTGCCTTTACAATCCTTTCCTGCAGGTGTTTTAATGCCTTTTGCCGTCAGTTCTTTTCTATCTGGTACGTTGAAAGCCCCTCAAGAAATCTCTTGTAAATGTATCTTACCGTTACTGCCTGTTCCTTATTGATGACAAACTCTCCGTTCGGTCCCCTGTCATATCCGAGGAATCTTGTAAATGACACGCTTGCCTTTCCATCAGCAAACGATTTTCTTTTTCCCCATGTGATATTCTCTGAAATGGATCTAGACTCTTCCTGTGCAAGTGAACTCATGATGATAATTAACAGCTCACCTTTTGCATCAAGCGTCCAGATGTTCTCTTTCTCAAAATAAATCTCTATGCCTTTTTCCTTAAGTTCACGCACTGTTGTAAGTGAATCAACTGTATTTCTTGCAAAACGGCTCACCGACTTTGTTATGATGAGGTCAATCTTTCCGTCAAGGGCATCCTGAATCATCCGGTTGAAACCATCACGGTGGCTTGTGTTAGTTGCTGTGATGCCTTCATCCGTGTAAATGCCCGCAAAATCCCATTCCGGATTTGTTTTTATGTACCTTGTGTAATAGTCAACCTGTGCCTCATAGCTTGTTGCCTGTTCTTCCGTATCCGTAGATACTCTTGCATAGCCTGCAACCTTTCTTTTCGTTACACTCTGTATTGGTCTTGAATCAAATCGGTTAAGCGTAGCTGGAATAGTTGTTACTCTTTTTGCCATGTTATAACCCTGCCTTTCTTATAGTGAAATTCTATTCTGTCATCATAATTGACGGCTTTTTCAATGTTCTGTGCAAACAGGCCTTCACACTGTTTTTCATGGAAAATTTCCTCTGCAGCCTGTCTTATGACATTATCCGCCAGCTTTTCTGCACTGCAGTGCCTGCACTCCCACACTCTGCTTTTTGGTTTATGCCCGTTCTTTCCGGTGTTCCATGTGTTTGATTCAAGCTTTCCGCTGCACCGTCCACAGAACAGACGGCCAGAGAATCCGCTGTAGCCTTTTTTGTATTCCCTTAATACTTTTCTTTCTGTGCCGTTTTTTAGCTTAAATGTAATGTAAGCATTATCGGCAGTTACAAATGCTACACGCTTTTTTACAGCATCCTCATCAAATTCCGTGAGGCCTAACGCTTTGACGGCTGCATCCTCCAGCTCTGATTCGTAGATATCCCGGAAATCGCAT
Organism: Blautia sp. HCP3S3_C12; assembly: GCF_052064155.1. NCBI lineage: Bacteria > Bacillati > Bacillota > Clostridia > Lachnospirales > Lachnospiraceae > Blautia > Blautia sp. HCP3S3_C12. The sequence continues at coordinate 71,217 of NZ_JBQHWC010000016.1, forward strand.
ACCGCCATTCCCCTGCGCTCTTTAGTGTTGCACACCCATTTCTTTCCGGATGCAGGTGAACGTCTGCTTATGGAACATCCGCAGTTGGCACATTTCATAATGCCAGAAAAAACTGTCGGCTCTTTTTTACATTTATTCACCTGCTCTGCCCTCTGTTTCATCAGTACCTGCACTTTTTTATAATCTTCTTCTGTCACCAGAGACTCGAACATTTCTTCAACGGCATACATGGGCAGTTCTCCATTATTTGTTCTGCGCCTGTGTCCTTCTGTAGTAAAATTTTTCTGTAAGAGCATTGTTCCGGTGTATGAGATGCTTGAAAGGATGCGCTTTACAGTTGAATCGTTTATAGGCACACCGCTTCTACCTTTAACACCCCTGTCTGCAAGAGCCTTTGCTATGGAATATGCTGACTCCCCTGCAAGGTATCTTGAATAAATTTCCCTTACAGCCTCGCCCTGCTCCTGGATAATGCTGAAGCTTTCACCATTCCATCTGTAGCCGAATGGCGGTTTTATGCCGTTTGGAATACCAAGCTTAAACTTTTTCCTTAATGCCCATTTTACATTTTCTGAGATGCTCTGGCTTTCAGCCTGTGCAAATGCAGCTAAAAGCGTTAGAAGAAGCTCCCCTTCCTTTGAAATGGAATGCACATTCTCACGTTCAAAATAAACATCAATGCCTAAGTCCTTCAGATGCCTTGTCACATTTAATGTATCAACAGTGTCCCTTGCAAACCTGCTGACAGATTTTACAAGCACAATGTCTATCTTCCCTGCCTCGCAGTCTTTTATCAGATGGTTGAACTCATCCCTGTTTTTGGTGGCTGTTCCGCTTATGCAGTAGGTAGACCCAAGGAACCTCCCCTTGAGTCCCCATCAGAACCGTACGTGAGCCTCTCAACTCATACGGCTCCTTCTCCAACAGATGGT
>NZ_JBQHWC010000017.1:0-68599 GCF_052064155.1 Blautia sp. HCP3S3_C12
AATACTCCTTTTCGATAAGAATTGTCATATCTGAATTCTTACCAAAAAGGAGTTATTTTTTACCAAAAACACAAACTATTTTACACTACCGTCATTTTTCTTAAAGATTATATTCTTTATATAACTGCTCACCTCTCGCCTGTCCGATTTCCTCTCCTTCTGCACGTCCAATCGCTTTTCCCTCAGCTTTAAGTCTTTCAGATTCCAGTTCCAGAACTTTTCCTCCCATAATTTCACCTATTCCTTTCCGAACATCTTCTTTTCGTAAAATATAGAGTACATTATATACTACCAGTATTTCTTCACATAATTTATAGCATCTTTTTCAGATAAGGAAAATTCTTCTATTACATTTTTAATAGCTGCTTTCTGGTCAAGTTTAAATTTTTTACAGGTTTTAATTGTGCCAGCAATCATGCCCTCCTGAAGTCCTTCTTTCTTGCCTTCCTGCTTTCCTTCCATTTTTAATTCTTCCAACGCACTACACATATTAACCTGACCTCCTTTTTGTTCCAGTTCTAAAGCATGATCTATCAGTTCCTGCGACTGTGTGATCGCTCCGATCACCACTCCCAGTTCTGATGCAATCAGCCTGTCTTTATATACTGTATTAATTTTATTATAATCACGTTCATATATAGAACGGCTGATATCAAATACAGTATTGACATCCTGATTATGAAACTGAAGTGATCCGCTTGTCCTTAATTCGAGTAAATTCATCTTATAGTCTGCTACCAGAGGTTTTATTTTCTCTGGAACCTCCAGCATATCCATCAGGCACAAAGGTCCGTCCCATGGATTCTCTCCATAATAAACGCAAAGGCTTATCATTGGATGCAGTCTGTCTGTTTTCTTCATATTGGAAAGAAACTCATCTGATGATGCAAAGTTCTTATCTTTTCGGTTCTTTGCTGCAATTTCCTGATACTCTTTTAGATAGGAAAAACCATCTCCAATCATATGACGAAGTGGCATTGCATAATGAATTTTTGCCTGATTTTCCAGTCCCCAGATTACAAAATCAATACCATATGCTGTTTTCTTTACAACATCCAGTACTTTCTGTACTGTTTCAGCATGTCCATTAAATTTGAGAAATGAGGAAACATCCGTGTCTGCTTCTGACAGATCAGCTGGATTCAGTACCTGTTCACCGTCAAACAATGCAGCATTAAACAAATCTGCAAAATGATGATTGTCTCTCCAAAAGTTCTTTAGTATGGTATCCGGTTTAATTTTATTTTGTTTCACCGTTTGCCATCCTCCTTTTCTAATATCACTATACCATAGGTTATTTTCGATTTCTATCAGAAAATTTTTCTAATCTTCCTTATCCCTGTTATTTTCTATGGTATAAGCGTTTTTCCCATGAACTTTAATACATAATTCGTCAAACTGAATGTTCCTGCAATACCGAATTAGTGAACATTCCGGTACCACTCCGTATAAACCCGGTTTAATGTAAAGGACATGATTGCCAGAACATTAGCCCTTATCGTATCCTCCGGCCATGTTGCATAAATTTCACTGCTGGCTACATTTTTAATATAATCTTTATATCTCACATAGTAATTTTCTGCTGAAGTATCTCCCACCGGTCCGTCATGTACGATCACATATTCCGGCACTACAACTTTACTTAGCACAATCTCCCCTGTCTCATTTACCGGTTTGATCTCTGCCTCCTCAATCTTTGGCGGATATTCATAAAACAATGTATGAGGCGGAATTACGATCCGCTGGTATTCTTCTGAAACAGATCTGGCAGCAAGCATCACCGGCTGACTGGACAGCACCTGTGGAAGCACCTCACTTCCAGCCACTTCCTCAGACTCAAATCCTTCTGCATCAATCTGCACCGTATATTCCGCATACGGTTGCTGTTCCACCGGTTCCATACTGTATTCCAGTGGCGGTGTTTTCAATTCAATCACCGGTGTCCGTCCTGAAGAATTCGTTACCAGCTCTTCGATCACAGAATCAGGATCCCCTGTATAAGAAATCTTTACCCGTGCATTCTCCACAGGTCGGTTACTCAACTGATCCACTACTGATACTTGATACCTCCCCCTATCCACATTTTCCTGCTGCATCCGTCTATTCTTATCCAAGTCCATACAAACTCCTGCAAAACTACTTTCCTGGTATTTTATGCATCAGAGTTATATTTGCCACTGCCATTCTCTCAAATGCACGGACGTATTATGAATTCAATCTGTAAGGAAACACAATATCTCTACCTTCTTTTGCCACGATTCCATCCTCTTCCAGGCTTTTTAATTCCCTTGTCATAGCACTTCTGTCCACCCCAAGATATTGAGCCAATGCTGTATAAGACATTGGAATATGTATTTTGCAGCTGTGTTTTTCCACAGAAAGTCCATTCAGATACGCAAGCAGCTTTTTCCTTGTAGTAGCTCTGGACAAAATATAAATCCTCTGCATTTGCTGTCTGGACTGTAAAGCAGTCATCTGCAGAAGATTACTGATCATCTGACTGTGATGATGACAGGCCTTCTCGCACCTTTTAATCACATGTTCATAATCAATAAACATTACCTTTGTTTCTTCCTCTGCTTTCACATAATAATGCTGGGAATCTGCCGGAAGCAAAAAAGGTTCCCCAAAAACTGTATCTTTTTTCAATTCGTCAATCATATATTGATTGCCATCTTTATCACAACAGTACAACGTGGCCCTGCCATAAAGGATCAGTCCTATTTTATGCATAGTACTGGAATATTCCATAACTATCTCACCATTTTTAAAGACAAGTTCTCTTGCCTGAAAACAAACACGCATTCTTTCCTGCTCTTCGGGCAGAATATCTGTAAATAAAGTAATATGTGACATAATCATTCCTCCTGGTTCTTTTTAATATATCACATTTTTATCAATAAAGCATTCTTTTTGTGACTTTTGCAACAGAATTATCTTTTATTCCATGTTATCATATAAATAAATTCAAAACACCATTCATTCACTTAATAAAAATGGGAGGAAACTACATGAAAATTACAGAAACCATTAAATATGTCGGCGTAAACGATCATCGGATTGATCTGTTCGAAGGTCAGTACAAAGTTCCAAATGGAATGTCCTATAATTCCTATGTGATTTTAGATGAAAAAATAGCAGTTATGGACACTGTAGATGCAGATTTTACTCATCAATGGCTTGATAATATCCAACAGGTTCTGGAGGGACGTACTCCTGATTATCTCATCGTACAGCATATGGAGCCTGACCATGCTGCAAATATTGCCAATTTTTTGAAAGTTTATCCGAATACTACTGTTGTGGCTACAGCAAAAGCTTTCCATATGATCCGCAATTTCTTTGAGCTTGATCTGAGCAATCAGAAAATAGAAATGGAAAACGGCGGCACTCTTTCTCTTGGATATCATCAACTTACTTTTGTATTTGCCCCAATGGTACACTGGCCAGAGGTTATGGTTACTTATGACAGTACAGATAAGGTACTTTTTTCCGCTGACGGATTTGGCAAATTCGGCGCGCTAGATGTAGAGGAATCCTGGGATGATGAAGCAAGAAGATACTTTATCGGAATCGTAGGGAAATACGGAAAGCAGGTACAGAACCTCCTGAAAGTTGCAGCCACCCTCGATATTCAGATCATCTGTCCGCTGCACGGTCCTGTCCTTACAGAAAATCTTGGACATTATATTCATCTTTATGATTTATGGTCATCCTATACACCGGAAGCAGATGGAATTGTTATCGCGTACACTTCTGTATATGGTCATACCAGAACTGCAGTTTCTTTACTTGCCGATAAACTGAAATCCAGAGGATGTCCCAAAGTCCTGGTCTATGACCTTGCAAGAGACGATATGTCCCAGGCAATCAGCGATGCTTTCCGCTATCCCAAGTTGATTCTTGCAACTACTACTTATAATGCAAGTATTTATCCATTCATGAATGATTTTATCACCAGACTGGTAGAACACAACTATCAAAACCGCACCGTCGGTCTCATTGAAAACGGAAGCTGGGCACCTTTGGCTGCAAAAATCATGAAAGAAATGATGGACAAATGTACTAAAATAGACTGGTTAAAAAACTCCGTACACATCTGGTCTGCTGTCAAAGAAGAAAATCGCAGAGAAATCGATGCAATGGCTGATGAACTCTGCAAGGAATATATCGCAAAAGACGACTCTCTGGCAAACAAAAACGATATGACAGCTCTTTTCCGCATTGGTTATGGACTTTATGTCGTAACTTCCAATGATGGCAGAAAGGATAATGGTCTAATTGTTAACACTGTTACCCAGTTGACAGACAATCCCTATCGTGTAGCGGTAAATATCAACAAAGCCAACTACTCTCATCATGTAATACAGCAGACCGGCATTATGAATGTTAATTGTCTGTCTATTGATGCACCATTTTCCATCTTCCAGCAGTTTGGTTTCCAGTCAGGAAGAACTGTTGATAAATTTGCAGGTGAGAAAATCAACCGTTCCGGAAACGGTCTCATCTTTCTTGACAAATATATCAATGCGTTCATGTCACTGAAAGTAGAACAATATGTGGACCTGGGCACACACGGAATGTTTATCTGTAGTGTCACTGAAGCTCGTGTCATGAGCGATCAGGATACTATGACCTATACCTATTATCAGCAAAATGTAAAACCGAAACCTCAGACAGAGGGCAAAAAAGGTTTTGTATGCAAAATTTGCGGATATATTTACGAAGGTGATGAACTTCCGGAAGACTTCATATGCCCACTTTGTAAACATGGTGCTGTAGATTTCGAACCAATACAGTAAACCTTTCTGAAAAATAATCTGACAAAAGCCTCCCAGAACAATTCTCCGGGAGGCTTTCACTATGAGAAAAGCCCCCAGAATTAACTCCCGAAGGCTTTCATGCTACCTGATTCATTTCCGTTCTTCTCTAAAGCATATTGTTTTTTATCCATAAAATCACCTATAATTCCATACTTCCAAAATCAATTGCAAGATCATCATAGATTCCTACTTTGATAGAATCCTGTAAGGTACATTCATTGATACTTTCATCACCGGTAAAATTATATACTATAACACGATTCTTCTCAGGATCAACAATCCAATATTCCTTAACACCTGCTGAACGATATTTCAGAAGCTTTAACAGGTAGTCCATTTTCTTACTTGCTGGTGATACAATCTCAATAATCCAATCAGGCGCACCCTTACACCCTCTATCATCAAGCTTATCTAAATCACAAATTACAGAAATGTCTGGCTCTACATAAGTATTGCTTCTTTCATCCAGATAAACAGCAAACGGTGCTGCATATATTTCACACTTTCCTTTATGTGAACGGATATATTCACGAATGATACCAGAAAGTTCCATTGATATTTTCTGATGTTTTCGGCTTGGTGGTGCCATCATATACATACGACCATCAATCAGTTCTGCTCTTTCTCCATCTGGTAAAGCATATATATCATCTATAGTATAAGCTTCTTCTTTCAATAATGGCATGTTATCACCTCCAAGTGAGCTTAGCTATAAATATATTATAATATAGATTATATCTATTCAGCAACCTGTTTTTTGATTCTGACAAAACTATATCACTTCCTGGTTCCACTCCACACCATTTGTATCTGTCCATGTGTCTTTTCCATCATAAATATAGACAGTATTAGTACAATCCATGTAACGGCCATCCACTAACTTATAAACGAATGCCTATACATACCATCATTGCACACACCAGAGTACATACATTGTACAGACTGCTTAGCTGATTCCATAACTGATACGATGGTGCATTCGATGCACTAAGGTCACTTACCGCAATAAGTGAACCTCACATGGCTAAAGTCACGTGCTTCCAGACGCTTTAGGCGTCAGACTGAATATCGGCGGATACGCCTGTAACTTAGGTGCGCAGTTATGCGCATTTCCCATGCCAGATATGGCTGGTTCCCACATTACAGGTAGTCCGCTGTATATCTGCCTGTATCTATGCTACTTTTAAGAGTTCCATTTCTGAATGGAGTTTCCTCAGATCTGCATAGACGCATGAGGTTCTACGCTTTACAGGAGGGACTTTTGCCTCCAGTAAAGACCTTTCCGTTGCCGGAAGGGGTTTTAAAAGTTCCCTTATAAAATATCTAGCTCCTATATTATAGGATGCTGACAGGTCACAATTATATCGTTTTCCTGTCTGAAAAGTACAGAGGCTGTGATTTTCCCGGTCACGTGTTACCGCCCCGGAACCATCATAAGCCAGTCTGCTGGTATTCCATGCACAGATCCGGGATATCCGCATCTCTTTCCTGTGTGCCTGATGTTCACAGCGTCTTTGGATATCCCGCTTTCTCCACAGGTGCAGTTTCTGTTTTTTCTTTCCCGATATCTTCCCCTGCATCTCCAGATACTCGAACACGATCACATATGCATGGTTTTCTTCCGCATATCTTACAATCGCACCTGCAGTCTTTTTGCCAAGTTCTGTGTTCAGACGTTTCGTATATGCCCATCTTCCCTGTGTCTGCGCAGAGCCATGTTCCCTCTGGAATCTGCGGATCCGTCCCAATGTACGGTACATCCGGTCTTTTTCACTGGGATAATCTATGAATCTTCTTCCCAGGACAGTTCCGTCTGCCCGCATGATGGTACAGACTGCATCGGTATTGATCCCTAAGTCCACACTGCAGATAATCTGTTCTTTCACAGGTGTTTTGGTAAGTGTTACTTCTTCTGTATAGGAAAAACGCAAAAAGTACTTCTGGTGTCTCTTTTCCAGAGTTGGAGCAGATGCCTTTTTCCCCGACCAGTATTTTCTCAGATATTCCATATCTGTATGCTCCAGACGTACACAGAACCATATCCAGTCATGACCGTCATAGAGTTTCAGGTATGCTTCGTCTTTTCCTTCCGCTCCCTCACGGTACATGACATCACGGTAGAAGACCGGCATGGCGTGGTTTTCATATACAAGCCTTGGTTTCCCACTCTTTCCGTCTGTCTTTTCCCACAGATCCAGCCGTGTTTTATAAGAGGATACTATCCCCAGTGCATGCTGAATGGCAGATCTGCGCAGATAGGAAGGCATCTTTGGGAACCGGATATCAAAATCAAAACAGGCATGGTTTTTCTTCGTAGTATGTACCAGATGTTCTGCAGCATTAAAACGCCTCTTTGCATCCGGGATTTCTGCTAATTTTTCCCATACCTGCACATAAATCCCAATCAGATAACTGACAGCAGAACGGTAGATCTCCAGTGTCTGGCGGATTGGGATATTATGTTTTCGTAATTCTACACCATAACTGGATATTATCTGCATTTTTATTTCTCCCTGATAACTCTTTTCTCAGATTCTGTTGTTTTTTCTATTACCCATGGCTATATTTTAGCACATATAGTGCCAGAAGTAAACATGCGTTCTTTCTTTGAGTAAAAAATTTGCGCGTCTAACTCATCACTACTACTTACTTAAATGAAAAACTAAATTCCAATTCTACTTAAAATTTTTCTTTCCAGTGATCACACCACTGGAACTTACCGTTGCGATCTTCTTATTTGAAGAACTGTAGGTAACCTTCTCCTAGGAAGTAATCGGGCTGATGACCGGTTTCAACGTAAGTTTTTTATTTCTTGCAACGGTCACGCTTGATTTCAGTCCGGTGATCTTTGTTGTTCTTACTGTTGTTTTTTGCACAGTAACGGAAATGACCTGTTTCTTGCCGCTGGCCAGTGTAATGGTCACTTTGATTATTATTTGAATTCCAGCCCTCAGCCTTTTCATTGACAGAGGGCTAATTTTGGCTTAACAATTATTGAGCATCCCTTAACTGATCTACAATGCTGCATTTCGCTGCGTTATCATACATCATGCAAGGAATCAGCCACCCAAGCAGAAGAAATACCGGAATTGTCAGCAGGACAGGCAGAACGGTGAACCGATACTCAAAGAACCAGAACATACTGCCCAGCATTTTTCCTGCAAGAGGTCCCACCGCCAGCGACAGAATAAAAGCCACCGCTACGGAGGACATTGCGTAAAACAATCCCTCGTAGATCAGCATGGTTTTGAGCTGCCGGTTCGTCATTCCTACAGCCTGAAGCACAGCAAATTCACGGCGGCGGGAAAGAATACCGGTCATCATGGCGTTGAAGAAATTTAAGAGTCCCACCAGCCCGATGATAGCACAGAGGGTACCACCTATCAGAAGGAACATCTGCCGGTACTGAGCAAATTCAGAGCGAGCCGTGGCCTTGCTTTCATACATCAAGGGCGAAAACTCACCGGCAGTGAGCTTCGATAGATATTGCTCTGCTTCGGCCTCGTCAGCGTCGTCCGCTGTGTCGAACAGGTAGAGCATCGGAATGGCTGCACCACCGCTGTCCCGCTGTGCGGTATCCACAGACAAAACTGCATCATAGCCAACGCCGCTATAACGATAACTCATGGAATTCGGAAGATTTACCAAGGCGCAGACCGTGTACTCTACATCTCTGGCTCCATACAGTTTTTTCTGAATGTACTCCTCCGGTGTATCTTCGGTGCGGAGTTCTCCGGTGCGGCTGTCGATATATTTCACATCATCCGCATAGGTAGCGGTGATCGTGTCTCCCACCTTGGGGTAGTATTCAAGATTGGGCAGATTACCGTAATCATCCAAAGAAACCGCAATGGCAATGGCGTTATTGTCCGGCTCCAACATGGGAGAAATATCTCCGTCGAGCACTTGCAGCTTGTCAAACAGACTGTTATCCAGAGCTTCGATTCTGGTATCTCCCATCACCATATTGCCCCGGTGCTCCAGACGGCTCATATGGCTGTCCAACTGCTCGGCGCTTTCGTACCTTGCATAGTCCTGCCGCAGAGCATCCTCCGCCATCCACAGATATTTGGGTTTTCGCACAGCATATCCCGTGCCGGAAAGACTGGCCTTTGTGTTTGCTGCGATCTCTTCGATCTGTTCCGGCGTGATGAATTCATCTGCCGGGTTGTAACGGAAATAGTCGGGAGTGCTGACGATAAAATCGGCGCAGGTCATGGTGGATACATACTTCTCCATGCTGAAGCCGCCCACAAAGGCACACAGCGCATTGAACAGTGTCACCGACAGTGCCAGAGACACCACCACCAGTACCGTCTTTTTCTTGTTTCGTCCCAGATTGGCAAAGGCCATCTGATGGAGCTTCGCTCCCCGGGTACTGCGCCGTTTTTTCTTCGTCTGCATCGCATCCGTATATTTGGTAGCCTCCACCGGAGAAACCTTGGCTGCCATTTTTCCGGGCTTGGAGCAGGACAAGAGCACTGTCAGCAGAGCAAACAGCACGGAGCCAACAAGGATCACAGGCGAGGTGCTGATGGTAGTGATGCCCATCCCCAACTGGGTGGAGCGCAAGACAACAGGTACCAGAACAGCGCCAATGCCGTAGCCCAGCAGCAGCCCTGCCGGAATGCCGATCAGACAAAGCAGAAGTGCCTGCTGGCGAATGATGCGTTCGAGCTGCCGGGGCGTTGTGCCAATGGTTTTCAGAAGTCCGTAAAACCGGATATCCCCTACAACAGAGATCTGGAAAATGTTATAGATGATAAGATACCCAGTGAAAATCACCAGCAGCAAAAAAGCTGCTATGGCGATCACAAGTTCCGGATCAAGCTTCGACTCCAGCTGGGATGAGGTATATCCCCAGTTGACGCCGATCCGGACGCTGTTGGGATCGGTATAGCTGTCCCATGTGTAGCCAAGATCGGTATCCACCTGCTCCATCTGCCCTTGAATGTTTGTGCCGGAGGCCAGCATGACATTCAAATCGGTGCGGAAAGGCTGTAAACCTGTTTTCACTGCCTGCGCTTCGATGTCATCTGCGTAATCACGGCTGATGTTGATGTAATGAACAGGCATTAGTTCATCATAGTCCCAATAGCCCACCAGCGTAAAGGTGTCTGTTACAGTAAAGGCGGTTTGATCCTTGTCCGTAATGGAATAGGAAACCGTGACCTCGGCGCCCAGCTCCGGCGTTACGCCAAGCAGCTGCAACGCTGCCGTATCCATGGCTACCTCTTTGCCGCTTTCGGGCATCCGTCCGGTAGTAGGGGTTGCATAGCTCCATTTAGTGCAGTTGGCATCCATGTAGCTGATCTCTGCCGGTATTTTGGCAAAGACCCCCTCCGCAGTGATACCGATTACCTTCCGTGCCCCCGTAGCCTTCACCTTTGGGTGGGCAGCGATGCGTTCCGCCTGCTCGGGGGAAACATCCTTAAAGGTGCCATGCGCATAGCCGCCTACCTGCCGAAACTGGTAGGTTTCATAACTGGCGTTCAACGACAAGACAATGGTGAACATGGACGTAAATAGCAGCGTTGTCAGCGCAATGGCAAAAATGGCGATCAGATTGCGACGACGGTTCGCATAAAGAGATTTTAAGCTGAGTTTTCGAATACATTTTCGATTTTTGACATTCATCGTAGCCACCTCCCGTTAGTTCTGGGAGACGATCCGACCGTCTTCGATACGGATAATGCGGTCTGCCATCTGCGCAATTTCTTCGTTGTGAGTGATCATTACGATTGTCTGGGCGAACTTTTGACTGGTGACTTTCAAAAGGCTCAATACATCCTGGCTGGTTTTGGAATCCAGATTGCCTGTGGGTTCATCTGCCAGAATGATAGCGGGTGCTGCCGCCAGCGCACGGGCAATGGCTACTCGCTGCTGTTGACCGCCTGAGAGCTGATTGGGCAGCGCATCCAGACGATCATCCAGCCCAAGTGTCTGTACAATCTGCTGTACGAAATCCTTATTGACCTTGCCACCGTCCAGCTCAATGGGTAGAACAATATTTTCATACACATTCAGCACCGGAACAAGATTATATGCTTGGAACACAAAGCCGATTTTCCTGCGGCGGAAGATGGTCAGCGCTTCCTCCTTCAGGGAGAAAATATCCTGTCCGTCCACCATGACCGTGCCGCTTGTAGGGCGATCCAGCCCGCCCAGCATGTGCAGCAGCGTGGATTTGCCGGAGCCGGATGTGCCGACAATTGCAACAAATTCGCCCTTCTTTACACTTAAATCAACTCCATCCAACGCATGAACTGCGTTATTGCCGGAGCCATAAATCTTTTTCAGGTTTTTTGCCTGTAAAACTTCCATAAATGAGTACCTCCATAAAAAAATCTGTATGTATGAAAGGAAATGATCCTTTGATACATACAGATTATCGCATAGGAATCTTTCCACATTCTTTCCGGCGGAAAATGAAATCTAACAGTTTTGATAGAATTGTTGTTATTTCGGCAGAAATATGGAAAACGTACTTCCTTTTCCCGGAACGGAAGCAACCTTGATATAACCGCTCTCACCGGATATAATCTGTCGGGCAAGGTATAAGCCGATGCCAACCCCTTCTTGTTCCTGAACAGCATTTGAACGATAAAAACGGGAAAATATCTTTGCCTGCTCGTTTTCCGGGATACCTGAACCGGTATCCGATATATCGATCCTTGTAAACATTTCGTAACTTACGGTAGAAATCGTGATTGTTCCATGCTCCGTATATTTGATGGCATTGTCTACAATATTAGCCAGTGCTTCCGCTGTCCATTTGAAGTCAAATGTAGCGGAAATATCTGTATCGTACAGATATATGGATAATCCTTTTCCAGAAGCCTTGGCGGCATATTGTTCTACTACGCTTTCAAGCAGCGGCTGAAGTGATGCTTGCTGAGGGGAAAGTGAAATGATCCCATTTTCCAGTCTGGAAAGTTTTACGAGAGAATCAATCAGAAATCGTAGCTTTTCCGATTGTTTGTACAGTGCCTCCACGTTTTCCTTTGCCGATGCAGGCAGAGTTTCCTCCATCAAAAGCTCGCTGTATAACAGCAGGTTTGCAATCGGCGTTTTCGTCTGGTGGGAAATGTCCGCAATCAAGGATTTGATTTTGTCTTTTTCCTGTGCCATATTTCGAGAAGATGCTTCTGCGGCAGAAAGATAGTGTGCAAACTTTGTTTCCAAAGCAGACAGCTGGCTTTCATCAAAAGTGATTTCAGAAAAAGAACCGGTCATGGCAGCGTCCAGCATCCTTTCGATTTCTTCCATCGTTTTTCTGACCTTTCTCCGCTCCCATAATACAACAGCTGCCGCCGCCAGAGAACACAGCAGTATGATCACAATGCCGGTTTTATTCATCTTTTGTCACCCAGCTATAACCGATTCCATAGACGGTTTTAATGTATTTCTGTGCCCCAAGCTTATCCCTCAGACGCTTGATCGTAACAGACAAAGCATTTTCATCCACATATTCAGCACCATCTGTCCAGATCCTGTCTACAAGGTCTCCACGGGTCATGGTTCGACCACGATTTTCAACAAGCAGACGCAGTAATTTTTGTTCTGTTTTACTCAATTCCACTTTTGAATCTCCCACATAAAAGGTCATTGCTTCAAAGTCAAAGTGAAAAAGATCAATATGGATCGGTGCATTTTTATGGCTTGACGTTTGCTTTCGCAGTTGGGTATTCACCCTTGCCCGCAAAACCGAAAGAGAAAAGGGCTTGGTAATGTAATCATCAGCGCCCCTCTCCAGTCCGTCCACGATGTCCAGATCGGTATCATTGGCAGTCAGCAGAATAACAGGAATCCCGGGTGTGGTTTCCTTGACCTCCCGTAGCAATTCAAGCCCACTGCCATCCGGCAGATTGATATCTAACAGGATCAGGGATACACCGCCGCAAAGCAGCTGCTCCTTCGCCGTTTTCAGGTCTTTGCAGGAAATAACCTTCCGATCATCTACTTTCAGTGCTTTGCATAAACCTTGATTCAAACCAATATCATCTTCAACAATCAATAATTGCTCCATATATCTCACTCCCTCGTTACTCAAAGGTATTCGGCAAAGATAATAAAAAGACACAAAAATAACCGCTTCAGCCTCGCAAACTGAACGGTTATTTTCAATCAATTAAGTATGTGGACAAACCGTCTATCGGTAGCACTCTTTTTCTATAATCATATTAGCACGCATGTGTGGAAATGTCAAAATTTTTCTTCATTCTCTTGGTTATTAATCTCCTTGATCAGCTGTACTGCCTTCTCTGCATCATCGGTTTTCACGAATATATTCACACCATATATTCCAAATCCAGGTGCTCCATGCATTGCAACATTCGCACCTGCTTCCTGGGAAAAAGCTTCTATTTCACTTTGCTTTAACATTTCTACGAGCTGTTCTGTCTCTACTATATTCTGTGCATTATAAATCTTTGTCCATTCTGTCTTAGATTGGGAAGTTTCTTTTCTCTCCTGAACATTTGGTGAATTCTGACTTCTTTTTCGATTAATAAATGCTAAGGTCCTAAGAATAATAAATGACACAATAGTAATACCTATCAGAAATCCCAATGCCAATCGTGTTATCTGTGTTTCTGTAGCTCCCATTCTAAATAAACATATACCATAGATGACGGTAAAAATTCCTGCACATATTACACTGGTGAGAAAATTTCGCCATATAGCAGCACTTTTTGGCAGGCATTTATCCCATATTCCATTATACACCATAATAGCTACATATAGGATTCCTCCTACTAAGACAGTTACTATCTCTCCCAAAACCAAACGAGTATCCACTATTAATAGCATCTGAATAATAATCGCTAACACACCAATCACAAACATTGATGCAAATGCAAGATTTCCAGCCTTTAATGCTTTTTGTTTCACCCATTCTTCATACACCGCAACTTTGTCCAGTGTTTCTTTCATCTCTTTATTCATAGTCTGGCTCCTTTCTCCATCCAGGAGCTCTCTCATCTCAACATCGTAATATTCAGCAAGTTGAACAAGTACACTGAGATCTGGCATATTTATTCCTGTTTCCCATCTGGAAACTGTTCTTGCAGATACCCCAAACTTCTCGGCAAGCTGCTCTTGTGTAAGATTCTTTTCTTTACGACATTGCTTTAAAAAAGCTCCAATCTTTTTTGTATCCATGTTTCTACCTCCCTTCCTCTTACAGCTTACCAATATGCACCAAAATTACCACGACATAAAACGAGAATCCGCTAATTTTCAACCGGACATCGTATGTCTAAAACAAATAAACAGCATTTTCACCCCGAAAACATTCTATTTTTCTATAAATTATCTTTCTCTTTTATGTCTCTCCATAAGCAACAGAATAAACATAATAAACCATATCGCACATGCAATTAAACATCCGATTCCTGGTTTATCTGTACTCCTGCAATCATTTCCTGCAAAGAATCCTTTTATTTCAATTTTTATAATGTTTCAAGAAAACGCATGAATGCTTCTCTTCCCTCGGTCGTACATTTGTATACTCCTGCATCTTCCAGAACATGGGTAAATACGATTCCAATCTCTTTCTGAAGAATGCCATGGATGTTTTCTTTTGTGATTTCCGGATATTTCGGAAGGAACTTCTTAACCCACTCTGCATGTTTCTCAATCTGTTCATTTGAAGAAATATCTTTGCCTTCGAGAATATACTTTTCCAGAAGTTCCATCTCTCCTTTTAATCTGGCCGGAAGAACTGCAAGGCCCATAACTTCGATCAGACCGATATTTTCTTTCTTAATATGATGATATTCTGCATGCGGATGATACACGCCCAGCGGATGTTCTTCTGTTGTAATGTTGTTTCTTAATGTCAGATCCAATTCGTAGATATCCCCTACTTTACGTGCAATTGGTGTAATTGTATTATGAGGCTCTCCATTGGTTTCAGCATAAATAAATGCTGCTTCGTCAGTATAACCTCTCCATACTTCCAGCACATGTGTTGCCAGATCTACCAAACGGTTAGAATCTTTATGACGAATACGAAGTACAGATAACGGCCATTTTACAATTCCAGCCTCTACATCTTCAAATCCCGGAAGTACCACGTGCTGCTCAATTGGTGCTTTTGCCATTGCAAATGTATAATGTCCACCCTGGAAATGATCATGGCTTAAGATCGAGCCGCCTACGATCGGCAGATCTGCATTAGATCCAAGGAAATAATGCGGAAACAGTTTTACAAAATCAAACAGTTTAATGAATGCATTTCTCTCGATTTTCATTGGAGTATGCTGGCAATTAAATACAATACAATGCTCATTGTAATATACATACGGAGAATACTGGAATCCCCAAGGAGTATCATTGATTGTGATCGGAATAATCCTGTGATTCTGCCTTGCCGGATGATTAACACGTCCCGCATATCCTTCATTTTCCGGGCAAAGAAGACATTTCGGATAGCTTCCGGATTTTACATTCCTTGCCGCGGCAATTGCTTTTGGATCTTTTTCCGGTTTGGACAAATTGATGGTAATATCAATCTCACCGTATGGACTGTCTACCTTCCACTTTTGATCCTTCTCTACGCGATATCTGCGGATATAATTGCTGTCCTGACTCAGTTTATAAAAATAATCGGTTGCTTCCTTTGGGATTTCTTTATATTTATCCCAGAATTCTTTTTGCACCTGGCCCGGACGCGGCATCAGACAGTTCATTAATCTGGTATCAAATAGATCCCGGTATACAATACTGTCTTCGATCAGTCCTCTTTTTACGGCTTCGTCCAGCAATTCGCCCAATGTTGCTTCAAGATTAACAGATTCCTCAATGTTGTCCGGTTTCTCATAGTCATCCTCATGAAAAACGTCCAGCAGAAGATTTGTTGTGTAGTTTCTTTCACATTCCGGTGTCAGACCTGTTGTAATTCCATACTGTACCAGTTTTGCAATGCTTTCACTTAACATTTTTCTTCCTCCTGTGCTTCACTTTTAAATTTATATTTTTGGTAACATATATACCGATTTCCCTGATAAGTCAGCATACCTCGATCGCCTTTTTCCAATTCACGAAAATCTCCCTGTTGCATTTGAAATTCCATCAAACTTCCATCTGTCATCTCAAATACAACGCGAAACCAAGGTACATGTGCTTCAGACTGCATATGGGTATAGATACCTTGCTTCTTTTCAACTACAGTCGCATCAACAGATTCAACTGCCGCACTGCTGTTATTGCTAAAACCTAACAACATTTTGGTAAATACAAACATCATGATTATGAGTGCTGCTATACAGATTATAAATGCCATCCTATTTCTCCTTTAGACCTCAAATCCTGCATCCATGCAAATGTCTGTGATGCTCTTATCAGTACATTCCAATTAATCTCCTGCAAGTTTTGTCTACTTTTTCTTCCCATTTGGCAAGTAATATACGTCTTCTGATATTATAATGTGCTTGTAAGATAAAGAAAGGAGGAAAACGAAATGAAAAGATTTAAAGCATACGTCAACTACCTCATGAACTTCTATGCAAACTACTTCAAAATTTACCTCTATATGTAAAGGACACTCCTGCCATCACAGGAATGTCCAATACGGAAACCCAGTTTCAATGGTTTCCCTTATTATACTCTAATTTAGTTGCATTTGTACATGAACAGGATTCTCGAAAACATAGACAAAATTGAACAGAATTATGAAAATACCCTTACCACGTTTTTTGATTTATAAACCACTTATTAGCAGACGGATCCGCCAATGCTGAAAACGGATAGTCCGTTTTCCCTTCAGTTTTTAATTTATGTGACATTTCGTTTCTCTTTTTGTGGTATAAAAATAGCTCATTAACCATTTGGATAAAATACTATGTAAATTTGTTATTAAACTGTTCGTGAATCAGGTAAATAGAAATTTATAACTTTCTCCAAATAATCAGTTTTAGGATAATACATACGACCACCACAACAGCCACCAAGGCACCATCCAACAGTAACTCTGTGTACCACGGTGCAGATTGCATGACATATAGATTTGGATAGGTTTTAAAATGCCAAAACTTATAAATTCCGAACCCAATGAAAACTCCTATGAATGAACCGATAACGATGTTTAAAAAACAATTCAACTTTCTCAGCATGGCAGTGCCCCCCTTTCCAAATTCCAATTTATTTCTTCTCATTGTTTTTGATAGCTTTTAGAATACAAATTCCCATTGCCAAAACAGGAAGCAGCACCCTAAGAGTCCAAAATCCTTGAGGATCACCAAAATCAATATTTACATCTATAAACAATCCGATAAACCATGATGCTACCCCTGTAAATTTCAAAGTTCCATTGTCTCTTCTATTGTGATCAGAAATTTTCCCAGGTTCCAGATACAATTTTATCTGATAAGTATCTTCACGTTTTATCTTCATCGCCTGATTCCTCGCAAGTAATCGTATTCAAATTCAATTGGTTCCCATCTCTACATAAAGCATATTTTTCAAAGAATTGAAAATCTCAATATTCGTAAGAAACAATAATCTTTCTGCAAAAATCACAATTATAGGCAGCTATGCGATCTCCAGATATCCTTGCTGCCAACTCTGGATCCGTATTTAATCGCAAACTCTCAGAGTCTTCTTTCCACTCCAGTCCTGCCCCTGCACCAACCGCATGCAACTGATCTTTTCGCATTTTTCCTTCACAATATGGACATCTCATATTCATGTCATCTCCTTTAAGTAGTTAAAGTTCCTCTTGTTACCGAGTATTATCCTGTTCCTAGATAGATTGTATATCTCCTTTCGCATATGTCTTTCGCCTAAATGTTCTTTTTTATTTTTCTCGTTTCTTACGTTCTTTCATCAATAAAACAAATTGAACTGTCCATATTACCCATGCTGCCAGACACCCAACTCCACTATATAAAAAATCTATGGCTGCCCCGGCTACAAATGGCAGTGCCATCCACATCATCCGATTTCCATATACTCTGCACATTTCTTTTTCATCATACTGTTTTCGTTCTTCCTTAGATTTCATATTATAGCCAGACAAAAATGCAGCGGCCTTTCCATTTGATTTTACAAAGCAGATTCCGAATAAAAACATAATCACTGCCATTCCCAAATCAAAGATAACACAGATTATCATTGCAGACACCTCACTTCCCGCTCTGGCTATCAAATAAAAAAAGCCAAACACAACAGTAAAACTTATTATGTTTGGCTAGGTCAACTTGTTATTTTTTTATCACTTCTTATGGTTGTATTATACTATATATTTCTCTATAGTAAAACAATTTTTTATATTATTTTTTATTTTAATATTATATTTCTACTATCATCAATTTTTCAGATATTTTCAACGCATAAACAATGCTATTAGCTACAATATTTCTGGAAAATTCATCATAGGTTTGTGTTGCCACAAAGAAACGTTGGCTCTGAAATCAAAGCCGCCGTTCCAAATTGTCTGCTTTTTTCTTTTGCCGTCATGCGGCAGATAATCAATTCATTCTATTTTGAATTTCTTTTATGCTACCTGATGTCTGCAATAGGAATGAATCGCCAAGAATGTAAACACAAATAAGTGGATCTCACATGACTAAAGTCACATGCTCCTCAGCCGCTTTAAGCGACAAGGCTAAATATCGGCGGATACGCCTGTAACTTAGGATATGCGCAGTCATGCGCTTTTTTCCATGCCAGATATGGCAGGTTCCCACACCACAGGTAGTCCGCTGTATATCTGCCTGTGTTTATGCTGCTCTTAAGAGTTCCATTTCTAAAAATAGTTCTCTTAAGTCCGCATATACACATGAGATCCTACGCTTTACTGAAGGGACTTTTGCCTCCAGCAAAGACCTTTCCGTTACCGGAATGGGTTTTAAAAGTTCCCGTATAAAATATCTTGCTCCAATATTATAGGACGCTGAAAGATCACAGTTATATCTTTTTCCATTCTGGAATGTACATAAACTGTGATTGCCCGGATCGCGGACAACTGTTCCTGACCCATCATAGGCAAGCCTGCTGGTATTCCATGCACAGATTCTGGAAATCCGCATCCCTCTGCGATGCGCCTGATGTTCACATCTTTTCTGGATATCTCTTTTTCTCCACAGATGCAGCTTCTGTTTCTTTCTTCCGGATATCTTTCCTTTTATTTCCAGATACTCAAACACAATCACATCCACATGGTTTTCTTCTGCATATCCTGTGACTGCACCTGCAATCTTTCTTCCAAGTTCTGTGTTAAGACGCTTCGCGTAGGCCCATCTGCTTTTCACCTGTGCAGAACCATGTTTCCTCTGGAACCTGCTTATTCGTCCCAACACACGGTACATCCGGTCTTTTTCACTGGGAAAATCAATAAACTTTCTTCCCAGGACAGTTCCATCTGCCCGCATAATGGTACAGACTGCATCCGTATTGAGTCCTAAATCCACACTGCAGATGATCTGTTCTTTTACAGGTGTCTTTGTAAGCGGCACTTCTTCCGTATAAGAAAAACGCAGGAAGTATTTACGATGCCTTTTTTCCAGCACGGGTGCTGCAGCTTTTTTTCCTGCCCAGTTCTTTCTTAGATATTCCATATCTGTATGGCTGAGGCTGACCCGGAACCATTTCCAGTCATGACCATCATAAAGTTTCAGGCACGCTCCATCTTTTTCTTCTGTATCCTCACGATACATCACATCTCGGTAGAATACCGGCATGGCATGATTATCACACACCAGCTTCGGCCTGCCACCTTTCTGATCCGTTTTTTTCCACAGTTCCATCCTTGTCTTATATGAGGATACACTTCCCAGGGCATGCTGGATAGCCGCCCTTCTGAGATAAGAAGGCATCTTTGGAAAACGCAGGTCAAAATCAAACCTTGCCTGGTTCTTTTTGGTGGTATGTACCAGATGTTCTGCCGTGTTGAAACGTTTTTTAGGTTCTGTGATCACTGCCAGTTCATCCCATATCTGGGCATAGATCTCAATCAGACAACTGACCGCAGAACGATAAATATCCAGTGTCTGGCGGATCGGGATATTTTATTTTCGCAATTCTACACCATAACTGGATACTGTCCTCATCTTTTTTCCTCTTTCTTACAAATATAAAAAACGGATTCTTTCAGGTTACTGTTTTTCTTTTTGCCCCTCGATATAAGAACATACCTGTTCCCTGCTCCTGTCACTCACCGTTACTGCACAATAAGATGGATTCCACAGATGCCCTCCCCAAAGCTCTTTCTTCAGTTCTGGATGCGCAAGAAACATCTGCCGGGCAATGTTCCCCTTCATGATCTTGATCATATCAGAGATATAAAACTGTGGTCTGCAGTCTACAAGCAGATGGATATGATCCGGCATAACCTCCATAGCCAGAATCTGAAATTTATATTCTTCTGCAAGATCACAGAGCATTTCTTTGCATTCTGCATCAATACCATCTTTTAAAACCTTTTTCCGATATTTTGTGCACCATACCAGATGGTACTGTAGGGAATACACATATCCTCTACCATATGAAAGTTCATTATTATTGATATTAAACATATTTTTCTCCATGTTTATATTATATCATATGCAAGAAGTGTTTACAAACATTTGTTCTGCTCGTTTTTTAAAAAAAGTGCGCCTAACTCATCACTAAAGTAACGAGAATGCGATGCACAGTTATTCAATTCCTGCCGAAATCCATACGGTGTCCAGAAACTCATTCCACCGATATTCAGATAATTGAAATCTGCAAGCTGAGAAAGGAAATTGTTCTGCATACCAATTCCGGCAGATGGAAGTATGGTAGAGAGCCATGTTGCTCCCATCGCCACATAAGCAAAAAGCGGCATGAGAAGAACTACAATAGAGATCAGCAAAACTGTCAATGTGTCTTTACATTTTGCAGACAGGAACAACGTACAGCTAACCGTTACTAATACAGAAAGCAAGCCCGCTGCTGCTAGAATTATCTGCAACTGCCCCAGATTGATGTTTGGCAGGTTAATGGTAGAGTATAGCATCTGGAATGATGTTTTTAAGCAATCCGTCCCGAACGCTACATCTAAAAGAAGCTGCCCACTACGGACAGCCTCTTCTCTATAATAAGTTTTTCATTACTGATATATGTCCACCAATCCTGTTTTTAACATTGAATCTGAAAACTCATATGCAGCTCCATCACCGTTAAGATTCAGATACATATTATTCAAGTCATTCTCATTTACGATCCATGCCATATTCACCTGTATACTCTCACCAGGTTTTAATGAAGAAATATAGTTTCCTCCATTTCCATAATCCTCTGATATACTGTTGTATGTCATTTCAGCTGTACGTGCAACACCATCCCATATAACACGATCGTAGTCATCTCCGGACTGTTCTGTCGGATCGTAAATTTGATATGATCCATCTTCATGGTCCATCAACAGCAATGTACCAATATAAAGCATATGGTTAATTTCTTCATCTGACTTATTGGTATAAGTAACTGTCGCATAGACGAGCTTTTGTTTCACACTTTCTGTTTTTACAATCTCATCCACTGAATCAATGCCATTACCGGACTTAATATAAGATAGCGTATTATTTACTAAATTTCCATCAGTTCCAACTGCATCAGCCCATTCTTCCGGCACATTATTCTGACCAAGCAGCTGCAGATTGTCCTCCACCTGAACAGCATCAACACAAACTGAAATTTTATCATTTTCAATATAGTTGCCATCTCTGTCTTCACCAGATGCTGATATATCAAACACTTCACCAATCTGATGCATTAGCAATTTATTATCTGCAATAGAAGTCATCACTGCTTCTCCCGATGATTCTTCAGGGGATACCATTTCGCTCCACGTATACAAACCAGCGGTTTCAATCATTGTATCATTTTCAGTGATTACAAGGTTTTCTACCACTTTAATGGCATCCTCTTTTGAAATATCATCACCGATATAAACAGTAATTACACGATATACATCTGGGCAAAGAAGGTAAATCCTTTGATTAAAAGATCCATCCTCTGCCAGATCATTATATTTAAGATATACACCTTCATAATTGCCAAAAGTTCGTTCCTCACAGTCAACAACATTCTTATCTTGCATTACTTTGCTCAAATCATCCTCGTCTAAAAGCACAGATGCAAAGCTGAATCCTCCGGTTCGATCATGCTCAGGATATTCCAGATGAAATTCATCAATCCATTCCATACCTTCTGGAATATATCCTGCTGAGATATCTATATCATGAATTTTTTCAGGAAGATTAATTTTCCCTGTGCTGCCATCCGCCTTAATTCCCGTTACGATACTGTAGGCTCCTTGTTTTTCTAAAAACATATGATATAATTTGGCACCTGCATAGACTATGGTCGATGTAGCCAATACACATACGGTTATTGCTGCAGCCACTCTGGCACCTGTCCATTTTTTCACTCTCCTTGTCTGAATGTTAACCACCTTCGTGTCCTGAAGCTGTTTTTTCACTTCGCTTTGGATCATCGTGTGGATGAACTCCGGAGTTTCAGGAATATTTTTTTTCATATCTTCTAACCTCATACTGTCAGCTCCTCACTTTCCTGTAAATTACGCTTAAGCTTTCCCCGTGCTCTGGCAAGTCTTTTTTGAACTGCTCCCTCGGTTATCTCAAGAATCTGCGCAATCTCTTTTATGTTGAAATCCTCAATATAGTACAGAATAACTGGCATTCGTAATTCTTCTTTCAAAGAATTTACGGCTCTGTACAAGTCACTGTAGTCAGTTTTCTGATCTGTCTCAATTTCTGTCATTTCACTCATACCTTCCAAAGAAACAAGTTTACTCGACTTTCTCAAAAGAGTATAACACTCATTGATCAATATACGAATCAACCAAGTCTTGGCATATTTGTCATTTCTCAAAGTTCCAATCTTTGAAAATGCCTTAACTATCGTTTCCTGAATAGCATCCGCACAATCTTGATCGTTAATTAAAATTGTTTTGGCAGTAGAATACAATTGTCTCTCTGAATTGAGAATCAACGTCCCTAATTCTTCTTTGGTCACTTTAACACCACCTTCTTTAGCCGGCCGGCAATTTTCATTTACATAAATTAGACGTACAGTTTTTCAAAATATCCCCAAATAAACTTTATTTTTTTAATAATAGAAGAAATAAATCTTTCCCCTCTGTTGACATGATACACCTGTCTTACTTCTTACCCATATACAATTGTGAAGGCTTTTTCCAACGTCGGTACATTAAAAAACGATAACTATGCCCGGACCTGGTTAATCCGTATCTTAATCAACGAATGTTACAGCCTTGTGCGTAAATCCAGTAAATTTATCCCATTGGAAAATCTGGCTGACAGACAGGAACCGGAATCATCAACGGTATCCAAACAGATTTTGGCTTTTTGCACAACACCAAAATCAAAGAAAAAGCTTGCAGTATTTTGTGGCTTCAAAGATTTAAGAAACTTCACTTTGAAGCATATCAATCCGTTTTTAGAATCCGGGAAATTAGAAATGATTATTCCCGATAAACCTAAAAGTCGCAATCAAAAACATATTACGGTTCATTTTCAATAAACAAAGGAGCAGGGCATTGGGTAGCAACTCCCATTGTCCTGCTTCTTTTCATTCTGTATAGATGTTCCCATTCTCATCCGTCCAGGTACCGTCACCATTGTCTGTGTATCCGACCCCCTCTGCGTCACGATAATAATAATCTCCGTTTGTTGTTTCTTTTACATTAACAGTACCGTTACTGCCCTGGAGTTCATGCTGTTCCAGTTGGTTTCCGGAATAATAATCTTCGTCATTCCAGGTACGATATGAATTTCCATTGGCATCTGCCCAGTTTCCATCTCCCTGATAACTGTATCGGCTCCCATAATCATCAGAATAGGTCCCATCTCCGTTATCGTAAAGAACTCTGGATTCTTCATCTCCTCCATCCGGTGCTACAATTGATGCTACACCGGAGGCAGTACTGAATCCACTGGTATATGGTACGCCTGCTGGCAGACTCTCATAAGATGAAACAGACCCGTTGTTGTCAGAGGTAATTCCATCATCGGTCGTTTCACTTACCTGTCCGCTGTTTTCCATGGCAGGTTCATCATTTGTTTCCGCATCCGCTTTTTCCTCTTCGTCTACAGAATCCTCTGTATCTGTATTCTCTGTCACTCCTCCTTCGTCCTGTGTTTCAGCAGTTTTCTGCATAGTTACCATTTCAGAAAACGGTGCATAATCCGGTACATTATTTTTCTCTGGATCTGCATTTTTTTCAATACCAGACTTCTCCGTCTCTACTGAAACTGTATCTGTCCCGGCAGAAACATTAAATACCAGATTACCGCCTGCAAGTAGCAGCGTCACAAGAATTCCCGGAAGAATTCCTTTGCGGAGTTTCCGAATGTTCACCATATACAGAATCCGATCTTTAAACACCATTTCGCTGTCATTAAGACTTGCTGTCACATATGGAATCTGATTTTCCATGGCCACTGTCCTGAGAAGCAGCTGTCGATATAATTTATGTTCCTCTTTATTAACTCTGCGAACAACTGCTGCATCACACAGATTCTCAATATCCTTATCCGCTTCTTTCAGCATGATAAGAAGAAAGGGATTGAACCAGTATATCGATGCACAGATTCGAAGGATCATCTTATACCAGAGATCCCGATGGCAATAATGTGTAAGTTCATGGTAAAAGATAAGTTTTCTTTCTTCTGCTGAATACCCAGTTGCTGGTAGATACAATTTTGTATGTAAAAGTCCTGCAAGAAGCGGTGTGGTAAGACCTGCGTTTTGCCTGAGTTCCGGTATTCTGCGTACGTGCTTCTTTTGACAAGCTGCACGGTACATCTGAATACTCACCGTATCACTTACCTGTAGACTCATCCGTTCCAGATTCCTTATAGAAAAATAATATGCCAGCAATTCTCCTGTCAGTTTAAGTACCGCTACGCTCAGCCAGACAGCAGCAAAAATCACAGCCACAATTCCCAGCCATTTATCTGATTCGTACCTGACAGTTCTCTTTTGTTCCGGGATTTCTGTCAGATTTTTCATGTCATTGCTCGCAGATGATACGGTTTCTGTTATCTTCTGACTTTCCTCTGGTCTGACTGCGTAATTCGTTATCTTCGGGTTTTGCGTATTCTGTTGACTGCTTCTAAGTACTTTGAAATCCACCAGTGCCAGATTCTCCGGAAGGCGCACCGGAACACAAAGGCTTATCGTAATCAACAGCCAGATAAAGTACTTCCATCTCGCTGATACACGTCCTTTAAACAGAGTCGCAAGCACTTTTACCAGTAAAATTACTACTGCTGCAATAATATTCAGTTTCAGAATGTGCAGAATGAAAACCTCCGTAATTCGCTATTCCTCCCTGTCCTCCAGGTTCTTAAGAAATTCACTGAGATCCTGGACTTCTTCCGAGCTGATCTTCTTTCCATGATAAAGTGAAGTTACAAACTTTTTTAGTGAATTCCCATAAAGTTTCTCAAGAACACTCTGGCTTTCATGTGCCTGATAATCTGACTGCGAAACCAAGGGTGTATACAGATTCATTTTCAACGCTTTACTCTTGTCTTCTGCAAAGGCATTTGCTGTCATGGCTATAATCACAACAGCAGATGCATCACTTCTGTTCATTGTACGTATTTCTCTGGTAGCTTCCAGGCCATCCATAACTGGCATCATAATATCCATCAGAATTACATTGACCTCACCAACACCTGATTTTGCAAATGCTTCAACAGCCTCCTTGTCGTTTGAAGCCCTTATAATTACTGCTCCTGCATTTGTCAGAAGGAATTCCGCAATTTCCATGTTCAATTCATTGTCTTCGGCCAAAAGGATTCTCATACCTTCAATTGATACATCGTCTTCCCGGCATTCTGCCTGCTTCATATCAGCAAAAATAAGGAATGGAAGCTGTACCATGAATACTCTTCATTTTTACTTTTGCCAGTTTTATTTCCGGTACTCCTTCAGAAATGGGCATAAAAAGCGCCATAGGTTTTCGATACCTATGGCGTGTAAATAATTTTCTACTCTGCAGATATCTTGTTTATGATTGTCTACCATCCGAATGCGTCCCGGATCAAAGCTCCGGTTTCTCCGTCTATATAAAACAATTCCTGTTCTTCTGGTGAATCCTTCCATTGGTAAGGACAGCAAAAACTCCATACAGGCCTGTAAACAAGTCCATCTGCGGTTTCATCAATATAATATTTCAGGCAGATTTTCGTAACTGGAATCGTGATTGGTTCTGTTTTCTCCGTCGTGTCCTCTTCCGTAAAAAATCCGATTTTTCCTTCTTTTACATATTGTTCCACCGATTTCATAATTTCTTCCATGGGAAGCATAGTAACTGTTTCTTTCTCTTTCACCTGAAGCGGGATTGGTATTTTGAAATAGCAGTCTTCAGGCTTGAGACCAAATCCTGTGCTTCCCTGATAATGATACTGAGAAAGTCCACCTGCCGGTATTCCATTCAACAGAACTTCTATGTCGTAATAATCATATCCTTCCGTCATGTCGCTAATTGGTTTTCTTACAGAAGTTCCAGATAAATCAGCTTTGGAAAACAGTTGATTTATAATATTTAATTTCTCATCTTCCGTATTCTCGCCTAAAAATCCCAGATCTTTTTCACTTAATCCATCACACTCTATCATCCCATCCGAAATAAATAACTGCAGTCCTTTTTCTTTATTTTCCCAGACCGTTTCATCTGTTACAGATTTTTCCCATCCATCTTTCCCGCCAAACCAGGAGCAGATGTCTTTCTCTGATATATTGCATTTTTTCAGAACTCCCTTTGAAACGTCATCAGTATTTCCGGTAATATCAGCTTCTATTGTAAG
Organism: Blautia sp. HCP3S3_C12; assembly: GCF_052064155.1. Lineage (NCBI taxonomy): Bacteria > Bacillati > Bacillota > Clostridia > Lachnospirales > Lachnospiraceae > Blautia > Blautia sp. HCP3S3_C12. The sequence goes on from NZ_JBQHWC010000017.1 coordinate 26,654, forward strand.
GGTTCCTGATTTCCCTGACAGAGAAGCTGTTACATGGTTTTCCTTTACCTGTAACATTGTTTTCTCCGGATCATATTTTTCATTTACACTCGTAGTATTTGACGAACTATCCAAATCTGTTGTGTTCTGCGTACTCTCACCCGAAGATGGTTCTATTCCGGTGTCAGCAGCCTGCAATTTCCCTTCTTTTCTATATTTTTCAATGATATCCCTTACTTCATCCTTTAATGGAAGGGTTAACGTAAGAGTCTGAGGCGTATATCCTCTGTAAACGTCCTCCGCAGGAAGTGCATAAGAAATCCTTCCCTCTGAATCTGTAAAAGAACCAATTTTAAAAATCTTTTCGTAAGCTTCAGTGTCTTTCCAGATATAATAAATTTTACCGTCATAAACAGGATATGCCTGAATAGTCATGGAAAGTTCTACTTCAGAATCTTCATTTAATATTTTCTCAATCAAAGCGTCATCATACAAAGTAATATGCCCATAATAAAGATCTTCTCCTTCTATTTTATTTAAAGAAGCCAGTGCATCTTTTCCATTCACCGTTGCATGATCACGGCAAGTGATCATATAATTCTTTGCCTCATTGGAAGGTTCTCCCACAAAACTTAAACCGCCGCCATCAAAATACGCTTCTTTAACAGTCAACATGGACTGATTCCAATCGACCGCCTCGGGAGTTATTGGATAAGAAGTAATATTTTCCACATTTTCTGCAGTTGACTCAGGTTCTGTGACAACCATTTGAGCTGCCTCCTGTTCAGCGACACCCTGTTGTTCAAGTTCTTTATACAGTCGTCCGATATTTGTTGCAAGTACACCAGTACTAACTCCTAATATAGCAGCTACTGGAAGAAGAATCCGAATTATTTTTTTCTTATTTCCTGAATTTTTCGTTCTTTCTCCATCTGTTTTTTTACTTAAAGCCCCCGTTGTTTTCTCGTCTGGGGAATTTAAAATTCCACTCAGAACATCTTCCATGGCTTTATCAATATTTTCCGGTATTGCAGTTTCTTCTTTTAAAATCCTTCTGATTTCCCTCATATAGTCTCACCTCCTGATCACCTTTTTTAATTTTGCTCTTGCCCGGGAAAGTTTGGTTGATACGGTATTGCTGTTCATTTCAAGAAGGGCACTGATTTCCTTAACTGAAAACTCATCAAAATAATAGAGTTCCACGATTTTCCTACTTTCTTCATCCAGGCATAAAAGCAATTGTTTCCATTCACAGAGATTCAGTTCTTCACAATGTACACCTTCTGCAAAATCATCCAGTTCTGCTGCATGGTTCTTTTGGCGGAGAATGTCCTTGCACTCATTTATAAGGATCCGCATCAGCCAGGTTTTAAAATACTTCGGTTCTCTCAATCTCTGTATATTTTCATAGCAGGATAGGATTGTATTTTGCAGGGCATCTGCAATGTCCTGCTCATCCCGAAGATAAATCCAGGCAGTTTTATACAGGCTCTGCTTATTCATCCGGATTAATCTGACAAATGCTTCTTTATCTCCATTTTTAGCCTCTGTTATTAAAGCATCCATAACGTACCTCCTTTTCTTCTTATAATTATTAGACTTGAAAAACAGCCATTTGCTTTCAAGAAAAAAATTTTATAAAAAACGCCATAGGTTTTCGATACCTATGGCGTGTAGATATAGGGAAAAGCTGCCTTTTTTATCGGCAGTGGAATGTTTTCTGTGTTTGTGCCAGATCGTCCAAATCATATGAGTGAATTCCTAACGCTTCTAAATCCATTATCCATTCCTGAACTTCATATCCCAAAATATCTGCGAATATTTTTTTCAATATTCTTCGTCTTATCAATTATCTTGTATATGATTCGGTGTCTTTTCCGTCATATACAAATACTTTTATATCCGTATTTTCACCAACATCAGCATGAATACCTACCGTGTGTTCTTCATCTGTAACGTTCAGAAAAGAATAGCAGCCACCCGCAGGAATACTGCCAGATACGAGTTCCTGTTTTCCTTCGCAGAGCAGATGCACAATAATGTCAAAATCGTTTCTGTTCTGAACCGTCAACACGCCTGTTTTGGATAAAATTTTTGCATCGGAATATGTAATTACATAAGAATCAGGCGTTGACTCTTCCGCACAGGTTACAGAACAATCCCATTGTATCGCTGCATTTGCTTTTCGACAGGTTTCTGAAGACTTATATATTGAAAACATAATCATTGTACTTATAACAACAATACTAATAATGACCAACACTATTGTCACTTTTTTCTTCACGACCATCACCTCCACACACAGTTCAATTTGTTACCCATATGATATCATATCTTTTCTTCAATTACATTACCTAATTTTAATACACAGCCATTCGACTTGCTATTACTTTGTTTTCTTCCATGTATAAAATCGCGGATTTGAATATATTTCCCGGTCACAATCTTTTAAAAGATCCTGAAAAAGTTTTGCCCACATCACAGGCATTTTTTAATTCTTTAAAAATGAGGTCTTCTTTTCCAAAACAAATATCCGGCGGATTGAAAACATATTAATTAAAGCCGTCTGGCAGAATAATATAGAATTAGTAAAAACAAATTATCGGGACATCATACTGAATAAGACTATAAAGTTGCCCGGCATTTTCCGGGGAAAGATTGATGCATCCATGAGAACCACCTGTAAGATATCTGTCACCACCAAAGTACGGCTGCCAGTCTGCATCATGAAAGCCAATTCCTCCATTGAATGGCATCCAGTACGTTACCGGCTGTTCATAAGAATAGGTTCCATTTGCTGTCATTTCACCTCGCAGCACAGACGGACTGCTCTTTGAATCCAGTGTGAATATTCCAGGAGGTGTTTTTCTATCCGGATCACCTGGCAGTCCGGATACGATTTCTGATTGAAAAATAATATTCCCATTCTGATAATACCACATATACTGCTCTGTAAGATCTACCTCTATATATGTATCTCCGAGATCATTGATCCCATGTGCATTTGCTCTCATAGAATATACCGGTTCCCTGGTTGTCTGGGTTCCTGATTGAATTTCCTGCATGAGCTGTGCTGCTTCCTTGTCCTGATCAATCTTCCATCCATAGGCTGAGCCATATACATACACAGTCCTTCCGCTTGTGGTCTCAAATTGTCTTTCAGTGCCAACTGTATCATGATCTGCTGCAAGCTGTGCCACATAATCCACTACATGCTGCCTGAAGGCTCCATCATCCGGAAGCAGCTGCCCTTTCTCGTCAAACTGCAGCCAGTTTTTGATGGTATTCCCGTCAAGTGTTACCATTTCATCTCCAAATGTATATGTGATATTTGCTTTTGCCAGGCTATTATACGTATTTACCATATTCTGAAGTTCTGAACTATCTCTCGTCACATCTGCTTCCTTATAAGCCTTTGGATTGCTTCCCAGATCTACATCTGCCGCCTCATTATCAATTGCTCCGCTTATCATCTGATAAGCTTCCTTGGCATTTAATTCACTGCCTTCTGTCTCTGGCACAATAGTAAATTCTGAATTAGAAAAACTTACATACGCATTTTCCGGTGCTATCTGATTCTCTTTTTTGGCACAATTTAGTGAACTTACCTGTTCCTCCAGCTTTTCCCGACTGAAAACAGTCTCTTCTTGAACCATATAATTTTTCGTTTCAAAAAAACCTCTGATCCATTCCCATGGTTTCTGAGTTTTCAGCAACTGAAGGATTTCCCCGCTGGATACATATTGATAATCAATGTCTTTCCCTGTGATAGTCTGAGGTTCCTGCATCCTTGCACTTACCTGAATAACATAGTTATCCTTTTTCCCTGCAATCTCCTGCTCAACTTCATAAGCTGTCTTATTTGAACTGTCAATTCCATTGATGGTCGTACCCAAAAAGAAGTGATATGAGTAATAATAAGATATACCTGCATACACACAACAGCTCATAACCCAAATCATCACTATAAGCATTACAACTATTTTCATAATTTTGTTTTTCTTTTTGTCTGAAGATACAGTAGATCTGAATTCAGACTTGTCTATCGGCACATAAGTAATTGTTCCGGGTCTTGCCGATTTTGAAGTTCTTATTGATTGCCCCATCACTTCTTTTTGTCTCATATCTTATTCATCTTTCTTTTATATCAACTAGTTTTTTACATTGTCATTGTCAAAATGCAATGTCTTATGGTACTTCGCATTCTCCTCCAGAAGTTTTTTCCATTTTTGTCCATCCTCTTTCGTAGGATTATCAAAATTCTGCTGACCTTTCAATTCATCCATATACTGGACATAATCCAGAAAATAAATGTCTACCGTAGAAATATCTCTGTCCTGAATTGCGAAGTTATTACAGTTTCCAGTAGACTCATTGTACGGAAGTGTGTTTCCATTGGCATCAAGAGCTACCATAAAGCAATCACTGTTGGAACCTTCCTTATAAAGTTCATTTACCGTCAATTCATATGGAGTACGAATCACCGATTTAAGTCCAATACCTGCATCGTTTGTATCATTGAGTTCCAATACTTCTGTCTGGGAATCATCTACCGTAACCGGGATATCGAAGCTCCAGTCACCTTCATATTTGTAGTAGCCAGCATCCCTTCCATATTTTTTCTCATCCTCTTCTGACCACTGATAGTTTGCTTCCAGTCCTCTTACCTTCGTAATATCCAGATGCAGGTTAAAGGTATCTGGAATATCAATATCTTTAATGTACTTCTGATATTCTCCACCACGTTCAGACAATTTATTGATAAACTCTTCCAGCAGCGCATAACCTTCATCCGTCTGATCATCTAAGTCCGCCTGAGTTATTCCCATCTCATCCATTACCTGCTGTGTCATTTCATTGTATTTCTCATTATATTCCGTATAATCTTTTGCGGCTTCAGCCAAATCATAACGGAAAATACATGCATAGGTGTTATCATCCAGAAATTTTCCTTCCACTTGACCGTCAATTACCGGGCTAGCCTCTGAATTAAAGTCCACACCCCCTGTCATATCCAGATCAATGACTGGTGTTCCACTTTCCGCCCCAGTTTCTGTTTCTGGGAACGGTTTATCACTTTTAAACTGCATAGTCACATAAATTGCCTGGCTGTTTGCATATACCTCAGAACATGTAATTGTCAGCCCATCTGCTGTCTTAGTGTAAATAGTATCATTATTGGCATGATCTGTCTTGGCTCCATCTGTTTCACTGCTGTCTGTCTTCGTTCCATCAACAGCTTCCAAAGTTGTTGCATGATCTGAAAAGTCACCAAAGAAACTCACATTATCCTGTAAAATTTCAAAGAGTCCTCCTACAACCGGGATATTCTTTGCCATTACCGGATTGATTGCACAGAATACAAATCCTACTGCCAGTACCGCTGCCATTCCTCCTGCTATCCTGCCTCCACTTTTCATCCAATGATATGGATCCTTTGATGCTTTTTTCTGTAAAACAGCGTTATTTTCAATCAAACGATATGCCTGATTAATATGTTCATGCACGATTTCCGGCATTTCTATATCCTTTTGAAGTTTTTTCTGGAAGTCTTTCTCATTATAATTTAAAGTCATCATTAGGCACGTCCCTCCTTAACCTTATATCCATACATCTCTGCAATCTGTTTTCTGCCACGATAAAGACGAGATTTTACAGTGCTTTCCTTCATATCCAGAATGTCACTGATTTCCCGGATACCAAATCCTTCCATATAGTATAGAAGAACAACCAAGCGGTATTTACTGTCCAATGGCTCTAAGGCCTGGATCCATTCCATTGCTGCATATTTTTCTTCGTGAAAAGGCGTTTCCGGCATCTGATCCGTATAAGTAACCAGCTTTTTCTTCTGTATCATGTCCTTGCACTTATTGATCAGAATTCGGATCATCCATGTCTTGAAATATCTGTTCTGTTTCAGACTTTTCAAATTTTCATAGCAGGAAAGAATCGTATCCTGTATTGCATCCGCAACATCTTCATCATTTTTCAGATATGCCGCTGCAACCTTGTACATACTCTGTACATTCTCATCTATAAGCCGACAAAAAGCATCTTTATCGCCTTTCTTTGCTTTTCGTATCAAAATCTCATTCATTGTCGTCTCCCTTCTCCTATATCAGACCGGTCATCAGGAAATATTGTATAAAAGCTTTTCTTTATGTGCTTCTACTTATTAGACGTGCAAACTCCCAAAAAAGTTGCAATTTATTTTAACAATCTCAGAAAATCCCCAAAAGATTAGTTTGAACGCTTCCATGCTTTTCATGATTATCAGTCAAGGTGCTATAAAATATTCCAGGTACTAAAAACAGCCGTACCATGTGTTTTTACATGATACGGCTGTCAATTATTACAGGCCCTAAGGACAGGTCAAGCAAAAATCATGTCCTCTGTCCCATCAGGTTTTATAAATATTATTTTCAAAATTCCATTACATTCCAGCGTTACTTTCTGCTCATGGGAAGAACAGAGGCGAACCCTGTGTATCCTGCCCTCTCTTCATTCGAAATCAACTGTGATGTCACCCTGTGCCTTCATTCCCCGGACTTTTCCATCCTTCCATTCATCCGGAAGTGCCGGAAGTAACAGGATATACCCTTTCCTGCTCTGGATAAGCATCTCTGCAACTGCAGCTGCAAAGCCAAAGTTCCCATCGATCTGGAATGGCGGGTGTGCACACAGCATGTTGGGATAAATGCCGCCTCCCACACAGGAGATATTTTCCTCCCTGGTATAACGGAGCTGGTTTTTCAAAAGCCCCAGTGCATGTTCCCCGTCCCGGAGTCTGGCCCAGAGGCATGCCTTCCATGCCATGCACCATCCGGTTCCTTCGTCCCCGCGCCTTTCCAGTGACACCCGGCAGGCTTCCAGAAGTTCCGGGGTGTTTTCTGTGATCAGGCTTCCGGGATAAAGGCCATACAGATGGGATACATGGCGGTGATGGATCTCTGTTTCCGAATAATCCAGGAACCATTCTTGGATCTGTCCAAAGCTTCCCGTCTTAAATGGCGGCAGTTTTGAAAGTACCCGTTTTACATCCGCTGTCTCTCCCTCTATATCCAGGATGTTACAGATTTTCAGGTAATACCCAAACAATTCTTTCAGGATGCTGATATCCATGGTGGATGCCATTCCCACACTGTGGGATTTTCCATCTCCTCCACAGAAACGGTTCTCCGGGGAAGTGGAAGGTCCGGTAACATAGTATCCCCCATACGGGAACAGGAACCCAAGATAGAACTTTACGGCTCCCTCGATCACCGGATATGCCCTGTCTTTCAGGAAATCCAGGTCTTCTGTATAGCAGTAATGTTCCCAGATATGCCCAAGGTCAGCATGACCGTTTTTATTCAGCTTTGAACTGCCGTCACCGGACCATAAAGTATCAAGATTCAATTTAAGCGTTTCATTTTCCAGACGGCCATAGGACATCACTCCAAGAGTTCCGTTTCCCAGCGGCAGTGCCTCATTCCAGGCTTCTGCCGGGCTTTTGTAGCTCAATATCCAATGGTCCATTCTTTTTTATCCTTTCACTGCTCCTGCTGTCATTCCTTCGATTACCCACTTCTGTGCAAAAATGTAGACAAGGATAACTGTCAGGGATACAAGAACAACGTCCGCACATACCAGATTCCAGCTATGGCTGTACTGTCCGTAGAAATTATATACTGAAAGCGGAAGCGTCCATTTAGATGATGAATTCAGCAAGTACATTGGAATCTGAAGTTCATTCCATACCCACATGAAACTCAGAATACCAGTGGTTGCAAGTACCGGTTTCAGCAATGGCAGGATTACTGTGATAAATAATCTTCTCTTGTCGCTATATAAAAATCATCATAATCACTGGCATGACGGATTTCTTCTGATTCAACAATTTTCTTTCCAAGCTTTCTCGGAAAAATCTCCGTTTTTACATAATTCTTATTGAAATTCGCCAGAGCATCTTTATGTCTTTTATACGCATTACCATCCAGCGCATGCACAGCTGATATTGCATGGTAAATCCCATAATATGCCCGGTTATTTGCTCCACGGAATTCTTTAGCTGCCAAAAGGATTTCGGCTGCCTTAATATCACTTTTAGAGGTTTCAATACGATACAGTACCAAATCTTTCTGCGTTCCCTTTTCATTAGGCTGCATCAAACAGTTTCACCCCTTCTTTCTTTACATTCGCATAAAATGGGTATACATCAACCCAGTTCTGGAAATGCTGTTGGCTTTTTGCTATCGGTTTAATATCAAGGTCATGATCCATATTGAAATCAAAAGTTTCTCCTGACAATTCATGGCGATACTGTTTAATATCTATGTCTGACAAGTCCAGGAGAATTATTATATCTATATCAGAATCTGCCTTATAATCTCCCCTTGCATAGGATCCATATAAAATTACTGTCTTTAAATGACTTCCATATATCTTCCGTAATATTTCGGTATACTGATCCAACAATATTTTTATTGTTACCGGCATAATGTTTTCTCCTTTCCTGCTTCGATACTTTTTTCTTTATTATAACCGAACCACCATATCTTTTCTACTGCTTTCTCACACTGTAAATTCATATTTTTCCCGCATTTGTCACAAGATTGTCACAGACTCCTGCCAATATGCCCGGAAAAGCGCGTATTTACGGCATTCTTTCAAAATTAATATCAAGCATTTTCTTTTTGCATATATCATCTTATATTATCTCTTTTTATAAATCAACAGCTCTGGATTTTCACCATCCTTCTCATATGTACATACCAGAATAAAATCCATACTTGCCAAAATACCGAAGCACCTATCTCCTCCAAATTCAGACTCCAGTTGATTCCCCAGATAGGTTTTCTGATCATCAAGGAATTTCACTTTTTGTCCATTAGGCAGAGTATATTCCAGATTCACATATTTCCCCACAAGTGCATTTAGCTTGTCTACTCTTGGAAGTCCGTCGATATGCAGATCATTTATTTCGTTTATCAATTGCATTTTAAACTCTTCAAACTGCCCATTGTCACTAAGTTCATCATATCTTTTCCAGTAATCTAACTTTGGAAGCATTTCCTTCAAATAAGAGCGTGCCTGTTCTTCTGTAAAGTTTTCATTTACCATATTCTTTACACACACATCAATCAATTCATCCATATCATTATATGTGTATGTTCCATCTGCATAGCACCATTTACAATACTCCTCATTTAATGTACCATCTTTATCACGTCCCAAGATAGAATCATCATCAATTGGCATCCCGCAACACTGGCAGATCAGCTTTCTGGGTTCTCCCAAAAGCGTATTGATGGAGACACCAAACTCTTTTGATAGAAGTCTAAGTGTATCAGTATTCGGGACTGTGTCTCCATTTTCCCAACGGGATACTGCCTGTCTCGTCACCATAACTTTATTTGCCAGCTCGTCCTGTGACATTCCTCTTTCTGTTCTAAGTTTAAGAATTATCTTTTTTGTTTCCATAGTCGTCACCTCCGTTATCTTTATCATATCGATAAATCTGCAGTCTGAAAAGCAACCTGCTGTTGCCATAATCTATTGTATTGCAATATCTGTGTGGCAACAACCTACGTAAAGTAAAGTGTTCTTATTCATTTCCGTTTAATATTTCCATTAGTCTTTTTTCTTTGATAATAGCAATTCCCTGACTTTCATCACCCAGTATGATCAGATTATCACCTGGCTGAATATCAAATATTTTTCTTGCTTTTGCCGGTATCACAATCTGACCTTTCTCTCCCACTTTCGTGATTCCAAAAACATGCTTTCCCTTTGGTGGTACACCCAGGCCAAGATTATTGCTGTTTTCTCTGTCATAATTTACCAGTTCATCCAGACTTACATCCAATACTTCTGCCAGGAGCTTACACCTCTCAATATCAGGTAAGGATTCTCCTGTTTCGTATTTTGAAAGTGTCTGTCTGCTTACACCAATCTTTTCAGCCAATTCATCCTGTGAAAAGCCATGCATTTTACGTACGGATACAAGGTTATCTTTAAACATGTTTTTTCTCCTTTTTCAGACCTAATACACACCAGCGGATAATCGGTATTCTACTGATGATTTCATATAAAAGCAATGCACCTGCAAATGCACTGATTCCCACGACTATATATACAATACCTGCCGAAAGTTCTGAAGCAAAACACCTCAGGTAATAAGCTACACAAGCTAATGAAAGATAATGAAAAACATAAATTCCCCAGGATTTTTTTGACATCCATCTTGATACTTTGTTTTCTGAATTTCCATATTTTTTCATAAATGCCAAAATTGCAAGAATTGAAAACCAACAATAAATACAGGCAGGCAGATTATTAAGCACAGGCTCTACCGCATAATTTTCACCAAAATAATATATCGTGTAGAATATTCCTGTTGCACCAGCTGCGATCAGAAAAATCCCCCACCATTTACTTAAACGCTCAACAACCTCATCATGTGAAAAAATAAAATAACCTGTAAAAAAACAAAACCCGTAAATTCCAAACCGGTACACAGTTACTATCGGGGTATTAAGAACTTGTGAGAATCCATATACAAAGACAGTTAACAAAACCAGCAGCCATACTGGTGTTTTTTCTCCTTTTTTCCAGATACGATCCATTTCAATTTTTCTCACTAATAGCAGAAGCATCGAAAAAATCCATAACACCTGTATATACCAAAGAACACCGATTCCTGATATAGCCATGATCACATACCGAACTATTCCTGGAACTGACTCAAAACTTTCAAAAGCACCGCTGATTTTCATATTATAATATCCCAGTATCCATTGAAATACAAAAAGTCCGACGGTGGAAGGAACCAACAACTTGCGTGTTTTATCTCGGATAAATTCTTTTAAATTATGCTTTTCCAGATAATATCTGACTGTCATACCAGACACCGTATATAACAAAGCCATCATCCAGGGATATACTAGATATTGGAGAGTATCCTGCAGCTGTTGTTCTTTAAACGGACCAATTACTCCAAACAGCTGGACACCATTGTACATATAAATCACGTGATAAATTACAACAATGCAAACCGTAATCCAGCGAATATTATCCAAATATATTCTTCTTGTGTTATCCATACTTTTCCCACCTTTGCAATTATTTTTAACATATTTTAGCATAAAAAGAGTGGTCTTACGACCAACTTTCCTTAACATTTTCTACTGATTTTTGTTAAAAATCATTGCATTATGCTATACTTTCGTTTACAGCTTATTTTCATAATGTCTGTATAACGCTCCCTTAATCATTCCAAGATTCCCTGCAATCTGACTACACTATTTATAAACCGTATGATTGGAATGATTTCATGGAATTAACAAAAAAATCCCTATAACCGATAAAAGCCGGGAATACAATCATCTTCTCTGCATATTAGACCGGGGAATTGATGATATGGAAGCTGGTCGTGAATTGCCACTGGAAGATGCTTTTCGCAAAATCACAGAATTAAAGGATGCACGAAGAAATGCAAGAATATAAAATTATTTTAACCCCCAGATACCTTGTACCCTGATAAGTCAGTATTCCTTTTTCTCCTTCCTTCAACTCTCTAAATGATTGATTATCAAAATTATATGCAGCTTCCACTGGAATCAATACATAATCAGCAGCCACCAGTGCATTAATCGTTACCATCCCCAGTGACGGCATACAGTCGATCAATATATAATCATATTTATGCATTATTTACGAGGATTACTATAATAAAATCGCTGATAACTTGAGTAAACTTCGCTGAAGATTACATGCCTATACTTTTACTCATTTTGTACTCAACTAATTGCATTTTTTGATGATTTTCAGTGATGCCTGAAGATAATTTAGACTTTTTTGAAAAAAATAGAGAAAAAAAGCCCTGAAAATCTTATAATCACTTCTAAAACATAGTGTTTATAAGACTCTCAGGGCCTATAAATACTTAAATCTAAATAGAAAATTAATCTTTACAGATTATTTACCCATCTGCTTAGCGAAGTTTCGCATTGCATTTCTTTATGTAACGAACATTTTGCCCGTATTTATCGCATTTTTCGAACATAATCAAATAAACTTAACCCCGCATTTCCTATCAAGTTTACTCAATTACGTTGAGTACAAGTCCCTTTCACATAATGCCCAGTAAAGCCTCATACTCGTGCGTTTCTTTATTGTTGTTATTCTTTAAAAAATCTCCCACACGTTCCGCTTCTTTTGTCTTCATATCATCTAAAACGTGTGTATAGGACACTGTTGTATTATAATTTGCATGCCCCATAATTTCCTGTACCGTTCTCGGTGTCATTCCTTTTTCAAAGCAACGTGTAGCAAATGTGTGACGCAGTGCATGAGGATGAATTCTTTCAATATGTTTCGGAATTCCCCCGTTATACAGTGCTTCTGTGCGGAGCATATCATTAATCTGACTTGTTACATACCGCATATCACTTTCAACACTGTATCTTCCGATTGGAGAACCCATTGAAGTGAGAAACACTAAATTGCCAAGTTCCTCCGGCTGTCTCCAACGTGTCCCCAATTCTGCACGTTTTCTATTCACTTTCTCATACTGCTTTTCAAGGATAGTTTTTGTCTCTCCGAAAAAAGGTACTTTTCTGACTGAATTTTCAGTTTTAGGAGAAGTCAGTTTCATTGTCTTTGTACCATTTTCATACTGATAAGACAATGTTCTCTTTACATAGATGAATTTATTGGCAAAATCAATATCCTCCCACTGCAATCCACCTACTTCACCAACCCTCAGACCAGTAAGCAACATAAACTGATACATTTCTTCATACCAGCTATTCGTTCTTGCAAGATAGTCCAGAAAAATCTGCTGTTCTTCAACTGTCAAAACACGTCTTTCCACTTTCTCACATTTTGGTATCACAACACCCAACACTGGATTAAGTGTCATTAAGCCATTCGCAATAGCTGCTTCAACACAATTCTGAAGAATACCTGTTGCGTCTTTTACCGACTTTGATGATCTTCCTGCTTCCAACATATCTGCTATCGCTGTCTGAACATGAAGCTGACGAATATCAGCCAAAGCTTTAGAACCGATGCGGACACCATAGTAGTTGACAAATTTCCTTTTGTATGAAGCCGATCCGCCATCCTTCAAAATGGGAGCCTTATACTTTGAATACCATTCTTCAAACCATTCATTTAAAGTAATGGATTTGCCATCCATTCCCGGCATTAGATTACTTCTCTTTACCTCGTCGATAGCAATGGCCAGTCTCTTTTTCAGTTCTTTTAATTTCCAATCATACAATACTATCGGATGACCTTCAATCTGGGCTCTCCCCATGTATCTTCCATCCGGTCTTTGGGATAAGCCTTTTCCTAACTCTTTCCCCTTTAAATCCTTACCCATAATTTTCATCCTTTCACAATTGTGTTCCACAATTACAGAAGTTCAAATTATCGGCAATTACTAAAATTACTTGGAGATTGGATGCTCTTTCGTTCCTACTGTATCAGAATACTTTCCCTTACGGAACTTAATATCGCCATAAAAATCACTCATTCCAGAATTCTTTTCAAATGTTTCCAGACTCATAATTACCATATCTCCATAACCATTTTTAGTTATAAAAATAGGCTCTTCTGTGCTATGACACATCTCTGACATTGCGTTCGTATCTCGCAATTCTCTAATAGGAATTATTCTTGGCATCTTTTCATCTCCTTTCGCATTTAATTGTAGCATAATTATGCATCAAATTCAAGCCTTTTTAGTAACTGTCGCAGCTATAATTTCTTCTATAAAATATGATAATCACATTGTTAATTGATATTTTGCATTTTTCTTTAGTTCTTCATCAAAAAGTTCCTTATGAACAAAAACTCTGCGTCCAATGCGAACAACATATTTGCAGCATGGATTAGATATTAGCTCCCTTGCCTTTGTCTTCCCAATTCCGACATAACTGCAAAATTCATCAATAGACAGCAACGTTTTGTCTAGTTCCATTTTCAAACCTCCTCTTTGCTATTTTGGTATACTGTATGCCTACCAATAAAAAAACACTTTTCAAATGCTCTTTTATTGGTAGGCATCACAAAAAATCCTGCAAGTGGCTATCAGGTATAGCCCCATTGGATTTGCACCATCTTCATCAGACCGGACTCTTGCCGGAAGTATCATTATCAAGAACAGCATCTTCGCCACAAAGTACCTATCTCTCTGTCGGGAACAAATAATTGTCGCTCGTACCTTTGCTTCAATGCCCGTAACAGCATTTCCTCGCTTCCAATCCCTCTGACCTCCCGACAATTTGTCGGGAAATCAGAAGGACAGGTAGTCCTGGCGTATCCATTCCATAGCTCAACTGCTCCATACGTCTTGCAGGATCAACCATATTCAATTTTCAAGGTGCGCTGCATCCCAATCTGCCCTACTCCTGAAAGGGAAAAGAGTAGCAAACTATGAAATGCAATCGAATAGTAAAGATCAGAGAATTATTTCTCCTATCTCCTATTCGCAGCTTTTCCAGTTCCATAAGGAACCGGCTCAAAATCGAGTATCTTTGTGATCAGTTTTGTTTCCAAACGCCGACGCAAAGTCTCATCTACACAGAAATATGCCTGTCCATATTCATCAAATAGCATTCTTGTGGATAAACTGGTTATGTATCCTTCGTAATGCTTCAGCACTACATTGATTGCTTCCACATCACCCTCTGATGCTGCCTGAATAATATGGAAAGGCAGCAATTCAGATTCATCAATCTGTCTTTCGTTTTTTCTCATCCGTATTTGCCTCCATAATTTGTTTGAGTAATTCGAGTGAGCGTTTCCGATGTTCATGGATGGTACTGCGTACAAGGTTCATTTCCCTTGCAATTTCCGCATCACTCATATCCATGAAATAGGATAACAGAATGACATTCCGCTTCTTTTCCGTCAGATTTTTTAAGGCTTCCGCAATCAAAGCATCTTTAACTTCAATATCATAACCAAGGACCTGAAAGCGGCATGTTTCCAAATCGTATTCATCCATCGTAAAAAATCTGCTCAACTCCTTCTGCGACAATTCCGACAACATCACTTCGTGCTTTTGCCGATAGGCCAAATGTCTTTGATAATCAATGACTTCGCCTTTTAATGCCAATTTACATATCCGGTCAAACTGATGTCTGACCGTCCATTCTTTCCAGGAAGAAGATTGCTCCATAAGAGTTCACCTCCTTCCCGACCAACTGGTATGAGCGAAATCCTTTGTTTCCCTTTCGCTCAATATCCCGATTGGGTATTTGCCCATGTTGGGGTGAAGTCAAAACTTTTTGAAAAAAAATTTGACGTATATAAAAAGCACCCAGATGGGTTCTAGCCCACTGGACGCTCAATATATCAATAGTATTTAATCTAACTACATATGCGTATTCTCTAGCACTACCTTCAAGAGTGTGTTTGGAAATGACATTAATTTGGATTTTTTTAATTGAATTATCTGTTCCTTCTGCCTGTCTATGTACATTTCCATTTCCGCCACAACACAGGCTCTAGGAAAAGCACGCCAAAAAAACCTTTGCCCGGTTGTGTTTTTTTTACAACCTCAAAGGTTTATCTATATTTCAGTAGTGTAATACACTACTTTTTATTCATCCTACACACTTTTCACTTTCCAAAGGTATTGTTATACACTACGTACAGGAAAGCATGGGAGGTAAAAACATGGGGGAAGTTGATCCAAAATTGGGCGAGCTAATCAAAAAGACACGGCTTGAGCGTAGGTTAACACAGGAAAAAGTAGCAGAGCTTGTTGACTGCCACACACAATACTACAAAAATCTTGAAAACGGTATCGGCATGCCCAGCGTTCCTATGTTCTGCAAGATTATGAGGGTACTCAATATTTCGGCTGATGATTATGTTTATCCAAATCAGAATATTGAGCTTCCTGTATATAAATCACTACTTCATTTAATCAATCAGTGTGATGAATATAAACTTTCTGTATTACTCGCCACTGCTGAAGCCCTTCTGAAAGATGGCTCTGACACAAGACATGATAAATGATAGAAATAGTTTTTTTATCATCTTAAATATAGAATTATTATAGAATTTGCGGTATTCTTTTATTTTTTACCGCAAAACCAAGAAAAGAATGGCCCATCATTTATTTTGATGAGTCATTTTTAATTTTTTCTATTATGGATTTCACATTTTCATTCGGTGAAAGCATACCCAAACCAAATAGTATCTGGAAAGCATCAAGTAATCCCTGCAAATATGCTTCCTGTTGCTCTGCAAAGGCAGCACTCCAAAGTTGCTCTACATAATCAATTAACTCCTTTTTCTCCGATGATTTAATACTTGCTAGAAGTTTGTTATAGCCATTTTGAAGACCGTCTAGTTTTTTCTGCTCTCGTTTACAACTTTCCAAATGTACAAGTGAGCTACGATGTGTATCCTCACACCTTAGATTTTGCAAAAACACCTCAAGTTTCTCAAGCACTTCATTTTCCATTACCCACATCCTCCTTAGAATTCATCTATTTATAAAATAAGCAGCGATTGTACATTTCATACACCACTGCTCACTCTATCTGATCATTAAATTTGTAACCTACTCCCCATACTGTTAAAATGTAAATCGGGTTTGACGGATCAGGCTCTATCTTTTTACGAATTTTATTAATATAAGCAATAATATTCCTATTATCCAAAACATAGCTTTCTCCCCAAATACGATCATATATCTCATCCTTACTGAATACCCGCCCTTTATTACGTGCCAGCAGTTCAAGGATATCGAACTCTTTCGCCGTTAGGATAACTTCTTTCTGATGCAACAGCACCTGCCGTTTTGATGGAATTATTGCAAGCTCTTTATATACTAATTCATCTGTGCTATATGTAACAATTTGAGACTTGTAACCACTTTCTGATATGAATTGTAAAAGGCTTTTATAAAAGTTCTCATCCACCTTCTCCATTTTTATCAGAAGCAAATCCACATTTATTTCAATCCTTTCAATACAACATTACACTGTTCTAATAATTTATTGTTTTTGCAGAAATTTAAACAGGATCCCTTAAATATTACATATGGAATTATACTATTTATTCTGCTGCAATCCTCCTTTCACATTTTTACTAACAGCCCATGGATTTTTTTATTTAGAAAACTATCTTCTGTCTCACTAATAGGTATAACCATAAGGTAGTTATCATATTAATGTGTACTATTTCACACGATACCCCGCATTAATCAAGGAATACATCTTCTCCCACATTTCTTTATCATTTCTTGAACTCACCATATCCCATGAAGAATTTGCTGTAAGAGATATTACGTTTTCTTTTCTGGATATCCAAAATGCATTTTTTCTCATATTATTTTTTTCAATTTCCATTTTCACATTTCCTTCACTGATTTCAAAAATGTCTGCTATAGTTCATCATCTTATTACACCACATTATTACTCTTACTTTTAAAAAGAATAGAAGTAATAGTCCGTAAAATACTGTTATACACCCAATTAACCGGAAGACTTCCTAATACACAAATAAATAACAAAGAGAGTCCAAATAAAACCCATATATTCAAAAGCTCAGGGATTTTTAAAATCAACAACTCATTCATTACAATCATAATTGGGTAATGGAAAAAATAAATTCCCATCGTTTTTCCACCGCTTCCAATAAAAGTGAGCGGCAATTTCCTGTCCGGCAATAAAGCTAATGACGCCAGAATGACAAGAAAAGAGGCAAAATATGTGAGCAGCCTAATGATTATCCCTTGCAAATCATCTAAATCACAGGCTTTATAAGAATGATTTCCACGAAAAATATCTACCGGAAGCTCTCTACTAATCATATAGTTTGTTATTGCCAAAAGTAAAAATACCGCCAAAACCAAAATATTCCATTTACCCTTTAATTTACGTAGCATTTCTATATATTCGCTTTTCCATAAATAGCCTGCCACAAAAAACGGGAAAAAAACCACAATTCTGGAAGATGACAAAAAGGTTGAAAACTCCATTCTGGTTCCAGCCCACAATGCAAAGATGATACTTAGTGGTACAACAAAACGAATCTTCCCAAAAGCCTCGATGGTAAGCCGATATACAAATAAAGCCAAAACATACCACATTACTGTACCTGATGGACGTAAAAGCTCATAATCCATTTTATTTCCTGCCCACACCTGAATCCACCATGTAAGACTATATCCCAAAACATACGGTAGCAACAAATTTTTCACGTTCTTTAAAACATTCTGTGTTTTTTTAGACAGATAACCAGAAACAAATATGAACGCCGGCATATGGAAAATATAAATAGCATACCAGATATATTTTACCATTTTATCAATCTTCACAAGTTGAAACGCAATAATATGATTGAATACTACTAAAAATATTAAGATTACTTTGAAATTATCTATTAAACAGGAATATGACATTTCCTGTCTGTCCATCTTTTGACTCATTTGTATTCCATCCTATAATTATTTATGCAGTAATATCTTCACTCCCATTTATTCTGTCGTTTTGTATATTCAGATATTTTAATATATTATAATAGGATATCCTCCTTCAATCGCATTATATATAATTTCCGCCTGATACGGTGGCAGATTGATACATCCATGGCTCCCGTTTGTTTTATAAACTTCCCCTCCAAATACTGGCTGCCAGTCTGCATCGTGTAATCCTTGGCCATACACAAAAGGCATCCAATAAGTAACTTCTGTATTGTATCCATAAATATCGCTCGTGAGTGTAAATGGGCTTGCCTTATAAGCAATTGAATATGCTCCCGTATAAGTTGCCCGATCTTCCGTAGGAAGACCACTTATAATGTCAGTTTCCGTTACAAGACTACCGTTTTTATATAGCCAAAGATACTGCCGTTCCAAACTGACTTCTATATAGCTTCCAATTAAATCATCCGTTCCATTGCGGGTCATTCCTTCCTTTTCATATACAGGTGCTCTTTGGATAGCCTGCCCACTTTCTAAATCAGCACAAAGTTGCTCGAACTCCGCATCCTGATTAATACGGAAGCCATATTCGTTATTACTTACTTCTACCGTCTGTCCGCCAGAGGTCTGGAAATATCTCGGTACGTAAATAGTATTATACTTATTTCCAAGTTCCTCTACATAACTCCACACCTGATCCAAATCTATTTCTACTTTATCTTCTGAAACAATTAACCATGAACTGATCGTGGTAGAATCTATTGTTTCAGTTGTATCTCCGAATAAGTAAGTAATGGATGTATTTTTGTATTTCTCTATATTTGCATTCAATTCATTCACTTTACTATTCAGGTCTTCTGACGCTGCCGTAATCTCCGCAGCTTTATAAACCTGACTGTTAATTTCCATAATAATCACATCATCTGTATATTTTTCAGCCAAACTCTTTTCCAAATAATCGTCTGTATACTTCATCAATTTGTTCTGGTCTATCTGATTTCCCTGCTGATCAATTACGACCACAAATTTCGTTTCCACTGTATCGAAGTCAATAAACGCATCTTCAGAAGCTTTCCTTTCCGTACTTATTTTCAGATTTTCTTCCGTCAACGTCATTGCCTGTTCCACTTCATCCTTAACGATTTCATATGTAACTTCCAAATCTTCTCTTTTCTCAACAATCCCTCTGCTTTTTAATCTTTCGTCTCTTTTCTGAGCCAATGCCTGTTCCAAATGCTCTAAGTTAAAAGAATACCCTAATTCCTTTAATGTTGCTGTATATACCTTTTCTCCATCTTCATAAAAATATATCTGTTTTTCCCCAAAGGATGTTTCAAGTTTCTGTGCCGCCTCATCTGGGGTCAGTCGTGATACATCCTCTCCAAAAATAGAGATACGACACCCCATCGTCTGTGTATCAATGAAAAATTCATACCCCACAAATCCAGCGCTCAAAAGAATAACAAGCAATACACATAACTTCAAAGTCAGTTTAAGTCTTCGTTTTTTTACAAGAAGCTCCTTGCGTTTTCTTATTTCCTCCTCTCTTCTCAATTGTCTTGCCCTCATTCTGACCTGTTCCATTTTATCCCTGTCCCTTATTCAATAAACTCATCTATTCCATATTAGCGAAGAACTGTGGGGATTTTATGGTAATTTTCCCCATCCTCCGGCAATTCCATATAAAAAATTGTTCCTCTAATTCCATCGCTTGTTGCCCATATCTTACCACCATGTCTATCTATAATTGCTTTTGTGATTGACAAACCAATCCCCATGCCCCCTGTTTGCATATTTCTTGATTTATCTACTCTGTAAAAACGTTCAAATAAATGTTCTAATGCTTCATTTGGAATTTGCTTACCTCTATTTTGCACTTCCAGACACACAGAATGATTTTCAGTTCTATGATAACTAATCTGGATTTCACTTCCATCTTCCGAATACCGTATTGCATTAGACATTAAGTTTGTCATACATTGCATAATTCTCTGTCTGTCTGCCCATATCATATCCCCATTTTTTGTTAATAACCGAATCCTCAGCTGTTTTTGTTCCAATCTGGCTGAAAAACTCCAGTACAGCTTTTTGCACATTTCATAGAAATCAATCTTCTCAAAATGCATCATGTCTTTCCTATTTTCCAGTACATATAATTCCTGTAACTGCTTTACAATATTAATCAGGCGTAAAACCTCTTCATGGCAGCTTTCAAGTCTTTCATCAGTTGGTTCCCATATTCCATCAATCATAGCTTCTAATTGTCCCTGAAGGTTTGTCAAAGGTGTCCTTAGTTCATGAGCCACATCTGCAGAAATCTGCTGTTTTTGTTTTTCTTCTTTTTCTAAATCCTTTGACATTTCATTGATTGCATTAATCAGTTTCTGTGTCTCTGCAATTTTACTTTTCTCTTCTATTTTTATTCCATATTGTCCTTGAGCTATATGAGATGCAGCATCAATCACTGATGAAATCGGCCTGGTAAATTTTCGGGACATAAAACCACCGAGTATTACAGCAAGGAAAACAAATGCAGAGGCAAAAAGGACAAGGAACTGGTTTAGTTTACCTAGAAGCTGAAGCTCACTATCTGTGTACGAATATGGACCATAATACCCTACTGTCAGGGTTCCGACCTGCTTTCCATCAGACTCCAACATATATTCCTTTTCCTGATATTTTCCATCAAATCCAAGATAACGTCCATGCATATTGTTTTCTGCATGTTGAAGCGCAATCTGACATTCCTCTTCTTTGTGTGTGCGAATATCCCAATCCAATTCGCCATCCGTTGTTTTTACATGCATTAACAGTCCGTTCTGCAATGCAGCATTTCCAATAATCTCTATCCCGGTCATTTCATATTTCCCGGTATCTTCCTGATATAGTTCTTCCATCTGGCTGACTACTGAACTGATCTTCTCCTCAAGCTGTTCTTTTGCATATTTGCTGAATACACTTTCCATAGATATCGTATAAAAAACAGCCAAAGATACAATAATTAAAAAAGAAATAAATGAATAAGATAAAATCAATCTGCTTTTTATTGTTTTCATTCTCTTCTCCTATGGCGTAAACTGATAGCCGACCCCATACACCGTTACAATATACCTTGGTGTTCTGTTATCTGGCTCAATCTTTTGACGGATACTTTTTATATACGTATCAATACTCCTGTCAAACCCATCAAACTCATCACACAACGCATATGTGATAATCTGATCCCTTGTAAAAACACGGTTTGGAGCCTTTACCAGAAGTTCAAAGATTTTATACTCTGTTGGCGTAAGATGTATTTCTTCACCATTCTTTTTGATACTCCTTCGTTCAAAATCCAATTCCAGATAACCATCACCTATGTTAAAGCATTCCGGACTGTATCGCCCGGCCCGCCTCAATACGGCTTCAACTCTCGCTAAAACATTTCTCGGGCTAAACGGTTTCATAATATAATCATCGGCACCGCACTGCAGTCCACCGATCATATCCTGCTCCTCTATTTTGGCCGTCAACATGATAATAGGAGTATTTGTTTTTCCTTGAACAATCCTGCACACCTCTTCTCCCATAATATCCGGAAGCATAAGATCCAGCAGAATAAGATCCGGTCTTTCTGTTTCAGCCATTTCTATGGCGTTTTTTCCATTAAACGCAACTAATGTACGATAACCTTCCTTTTCCAAATATGCCTGCAGAACTTCTGTAATTTTCTTCTCATCATCTACAATCAATATTTTCTTTCCCATGTCTGTATTTTCTGCCTTTCGTTTAAAGTTTGCTCCTTATTTGCTCACCAAATTGATCACATTCCTTTGCAACGATTCTTTTATCCAGGATGCTCAAAATCGTGAGGGAAGCATAAATAATCCTTGGCATATCCTTTTCTGCTGCTTCCAATACAAGTATATTTGTTTCTTTTTTTATTTCAACGGATATCATGCCATATATCCTGCTAAGTTCATTGCATATTTTTTGTGCAATCATCTTATCTGATAAACCGAAAAGCATAAAAAATCTCCGTTCCATCATCCGCACTCCCTTTTCATGGTCAAAATTCTCTCTTATGATACTCATTTTCAGAACGCCTGAAAACAGTACACTCTCAGACTAATGATCTGTACAATGTACTGTTCCCATTCTTATTCTGCCATCATACTCACGCCAGATACTCCTGCATCAATTAATTTCAAATCCACGCTTCCATCTGATGAATCGACAATATACATTTTTACCAATGGAAGCACTTTGTCCAGCGTTTCCAATAACAGCCTGTATTTTGTCGTATCTTCCGAATATATTGCAGAATTATTTTTATATTCTTTCAGCATGCTTAAAAATTTTTCTGTATCTCCAGTAGCTTTGGAAATCTGTTCCTCCCTATATGCCTCGGCATTGGACACAAGTGAATTTGCTTGGGCTCTTGCCTGTGGAATCAGGCTGTTATAGTATCCATTCGCCTCGTTAATTGCCGTTTCCTTTTCTTCTTTTGCAGTCGTAACATCCAGAAAAGCATCCGAAACCGTGTCTGGTGGAACGATTTCCTGAATATTAAAAGCTGTGATCTGGATTCCGGCATCATATCCATCCAAAGTTTCCTGTGCAAGCTTCAGTATTTCATTCTGGGCAGCGGTTTTTTCTGTTCCCAGTATATCATCTACAGCGGTATTTGCCATCAGCCTGACAAGAGATGCCTCTACACTATAGCGTACTAACTGTTCACTGTTTCCGTTGACTCCGTACAAAAATTTTGCAGCATCGCTGACTTTATAATGTACAATCGCCTGAGTCGTAATAATATTTTCATCACCTGTCAGTAACTGGATTGCCTGCGGTTCCTCATCTGGTTGATGGATGTGTTCTGGAAGCGACATACCGATATCTGCCCTGCGTACTTCTGAAACATTTACTTTCTGTACCTGATCTATCGGCCAGGGAAGCCTGTAGTGAAGCCCTTCCCCCACAGACTGGTTACTGATGCGGCCAAATCTTCTTACTACAGCCTGTTCTCCTGGATTTACCACATAAACTCCTGTTAAGAGATAAATGGAAAATACAGAAATACCCAGCACTAAAAGAACTTTTTTCGGTTTGATATGTCCAAAAGCTCCCCTCAAATCCTTAATAACATCATTTCCCTCTGACGCAGAATGCTTTCTTTTCTTATGAAAGTTAATCAGCTTTCTGCTTTTTTTATCCTTTTTTCTACCTGATACCTCTCCCTCTTCTATTTTCTTTTCCGGGTCTCTCTGCCTGAATGGTATTTTCATTTGCCAGTCTCCCCTCCTGTCTCATTCTCACTGCCACCTAAATATTTCAAAATCTCTGCTGTAGAAGGCAAAATCAAAGTAGTATTCCCATCAATTGTTTTCTCATAGGTCTCAAGGGTACGGACAAATTCATAAAAATCCGGGTCTTTCTGATATGCCTCTCCGTAAATCCGGATTGCTTCAGCATCTCCTTCACCTTTTATCTGCTGTTCCTGTTGGTATGCTTCCGCAAGAATCAATTTTTGCTCTTTTTCTGCATCAGAACGAATTTTAGCTGCCTCTTCACTACCTTCTGCCCTGTATTTTTGTGCCATCTGTTCTCGCTCAGCACTCATTCTGTCATAAACACTCTGTTTGTTTGCCTCCGGAAAATTCAATACACGTATCTGTGCATCTACTATTTCAATACCATACTCTGCAGCCTTTTCTTTTGCATAAGATACTACATTTGACACCATAGCATCTAACTGGAGTTCTTCTGTATTCGTATTTACCAGTTGGTCAAGATTATATTTTCCAAGCTGTACTCCGAGGCTGGATGAAAACACGTCTGTAAGCCTCGCTTCCGCACCAATCTGATCTTTCACTGTCTTCAGATATAGTACCGGATCAGTAATTTTCCACGTCCCATAATAATCAAGCGATACACTTTTCTTATCCAATGTCAGAAGTTCAATTGAATTTGTCTGGTATACCTGTACACGTTTATCCAATTTTTGTACAGCCTGAATCGGATCCGGCAGTTTCACACTGAGTCCCGGCTGGTCACTCACCTTGACCGGATTTCCAAACTGTGTCACTACTGCGTATTCTGTCACATCCACTTTATATAACATCAGCGTAGCTATAAACAAGACTACTATAAGCACAATACCTGTGACCAAATGCTTTGAGATTTTTTTTGTTGATGCCATTTTTTATCCTCCATGCCTTCCTTTATTTTTCAGAATTTGCGTTATTCCCAATCCAAAGCTCTGCGTTATCAACCGCTACCCCTGTACCCAACAGAAGCTTTTTAACACTTGGCAGCACATTTTCCATAGCCTCCATATAAAGCCTGAATTCTGTTATCTCCTTTGACTTTGCATAGGCTGCCTGTTTCTGTGCGAAAAGAGCTGCATCGCCTTTCGCCGTTTGTACTTTGTTTTCCTTATAGCTTTCAGCCTCTGAAACCATTTTATATGCGTCTGCTTTCGCTTGTGGGATGATCGTATTCTGATAAGACAATGCTTCATTTATGTAAATGCTTTTGTCCTGCCTTGCTGTTGCGAGATCCTGAAAGCTGGACAATACACTTTCGGGCGGATCTGCCTGAATAAGCTGGACACTTACAATTTCAATACCCGTTTCATTTTTTCCCATTATCGCATTCAATGCTTCTTTTGCAGAAGCTTCAATCTCATCTTTTCCTTCTGTCAAAATATAATCTATTTTGCTTTTACCTACAATTTGACGGATACTGGTTTCCGCTCCCGACTGTATTAGAATGTCCTCATTCTTTACATTTAATAAATAATGCATTGCATTACTTATTCGATAATGAACGGAAAGATTAACATTTACCAGATTCGTGTCACCAGTGAGAAGCTCCTGAACACCTGTCTCCACTTTCTGAATATTGGAAGAATTGACAACGGAAACCTCCTCTATCGGAGCTGGCAACCGATAGTGGATACCCGGAGATACCTCCTTGACCACTTTTCCAAAGCGTTTTACTACTCCCGACTCATCCATTTGTACTGTATAAATTCCTGACAGTAGATATGCTGCCACTAATACACTCCCCATCCCCGCCAACATTTTCTTATTGCCGTGGAAACCATGTGCATGGTACGAATGTTGTACTTCCTCATTCGGATGCAGAAGTGCCCTGATATTTTCTGTAAAAATCTCATATCCGGAAATCATCAGTAAAACCATTGCAACAATCGCAGCTACTTTATCCAGATCTGGCATTCCAAATAGTGAACCGACAATGCCTACCAGAACGGCAATTCCACAATACATGTCCATTTTGGAGTGGTAACCATCCGCTTTCAAGCTCTCTGAACCTGTCTGTTCCCCAACATAAATTTTATAACGAGCCATAAAATAATTGATCACTACACCGATAAAAGCACCTGCTGCCACAAATGGGACATACCTTAGTTCCGTCTGCTCTCCTCCAAGTGCATCTGACAATATCTCAATTCCCATATAAAATATGAATACAGAAACAAATAATGCAAGCAGATGTTCAATTTTCTTTGACACAGCTCCTGCTTTTTCTCCATAAAATCTTGTAACCATAAGTCCAATAAATACCACGCTGGTTACAAATACGTCTGTAAATGAGTGGTATGCATTTGCCAAAAGCCCAATGCTCCCTGATATATCTGCGAGAAAAAATCTCAGGGCTATCAAAATTAAATTTGCAATTATAGTCACTAAAATCGTTTTTTCTTTTCTTCCCATCACTCTGCTCCTATGATTTTGTTAATAGTTTTTTTAGTGTCCGGTCATAAATCTGAAAACCAGCTTTATCTAAAATTTTCTGAGATAGATCTTCCGAAAGCTGCTCATGGGCCTGTTCTTTCAAATGCAATTTAATTCCATTTGCCAGTTCTTCCAGCGGACGCAGTTCCTCTTCTGTCATACTCCTTAACTGAATAATATAAAATGCATTCTGATATTCAATCAGGGAACTATATTCCCCTTCTTTCATGGAAAATGCTGCTTCTGCCAAAGGTTCAGCTAAATGATCCTCATACAATGTTCCTGAAATCTGTCCCCCGTTTTCTGCAGAAGGGTCCTCAGAATACTGCTTTGCTACTTCTGCAAAATCCTTTCCGTTTTCTAACATTCCCAATGCTTCCTCCCCTTTGGCTTTTGCCTGCTCTCTTTTTTCCCCATTTTCACCCTGACTGATCCAGATCAAATTCAGTTCTACAGAAGCCGGAGTCATAAGTGATTCTTTATTTTCTTCATAATACTTCTGTATTTCTTCCTCTGTCGGCTCTGCAAGATTCGTATCAACCTCTTCCTGATGCATCACCTGCCAGAGATACTGTGTCTGCAGTTCTTCAAAACTGTGACTGTTTTCCCCATCGTCTGCTTCATCTGTACTCTTTTCCAACAATAATTCCTTTGCAATCATTTGTTCCACCAGTTTCTTTTTTGCCTCAAAAGTCGCCAACTGGGATTGATAGTTTTTCGATAATTCCTTAAACTCTTTATAAAAATCACCAAGAGTGTACCGCCTGCTGTGGACAACAAATAGCGTCTCATTTTCCCGCATCTGGTATTCTGCATCCATGTTTTCCTGTTGCAGTATTACCTCAATCTCTTTTTGAACCTCGGATAAAGGCTTTATTCCCTCTGGTATTCTTTTGTCCAGACGGACAATACTGATACTTCCATCCTCATTTTCCACCGGATCACTTATATCACCTTCTATCATTTTAGATATGGTTTTATCAAGCACTGTATCCCGGTCTTCTTCAGATGTATTATTTATTACTTCTTTATTTTCTGCGAAAGAGACCGCCACACTCTCAAATGATTCCCCTGAACGTATCTTTCGTACTGCCTGAGTTGCGGTTTTTGCATTTACTGCTGCAATTCTTATTTCACTGTATTCTACCGATGGTTTTGTGACATAATTCTCTTTATTTTCATTATAATAGTTTTCAACCGCATCTTTTGTTGGAGGCGTTACTTCCAGTACTTCAAAATTAACCTGTAAACCGGACGTTTTTTTCAAATCTTCAATATATGCCTCAAAAAAGCTTCCATCCTTTTCAGCTGCCAGTATCTGTCGGATTTCATCTTCCACCTGATCAAAAGTTTTCCCTTCAAAGTCATTCTGATTTTCTGAATAGTATTGCTGAACCTCTAATTTGGGAATGGATTCCGGCGAAACGTTTTCTTCGTGAAGCTGAGTCATATACTGCTCTACCGTTGCATCATTCAGTAAGTCTTCCATGTTATGCTTCACTTCTTCTCGTCCTGTAATTCCCTGCTCTTTTGCCCAGTCCAAAATCATCTGCTCAGATGCCAGTCTTGATACCATCTGCCGATATCCTTCCAGACTATCAATCGGATGGCTTTCGCATTCTTCTGACAGGTCGCACTTGGAATGGTCATAACCATGGATCGGACATAACATATGTTCCCGCTCTTTTACACCTTCTACCGCAATAAAATCTGTAAGTTCATCTATCGTAATGTTTTTACCATTATAAGAACCTACTACATCCGGAGCCGGAGGTTTGGGCTCAGTTAAAACTGGAAGGACATAATAACTGACAGCCCCTGCTCCAGCCAGAAGAAATGCTCCCAACATAACTAATGGCCATTTTCTCCTTTGAGGTGTTTTAGAAAGTTCGATCTCTTCATCATCCGTAATCTGGCTTAAATCAATTTTCTCTGTAGGTTCAGCCTGTTGTTCCAATTGCCTTTCATAATTTTCCAGTTCTTCTTGTAACACTTTTTCGTCACTTTGCCTTTTGGTGAAACCCATAGAATGTAAAAGATCTGAAAACACAGACGCCTCCTCTGCACTATTTTCCGTTTTCTGTGCTTCCATCTCTCTTATTATTTTTTCCTCAGTTTCACTTTCCTCCCGCCCGTTTTGTGACAACTTGTCATTATCTGCCATTGCACTTCCTCCTGAAATGCTATAATTTAATTTACACATGGAGTATAGCGGGAAGATATGGGGATATTGTGGTAATTTATATAACAAAAGGCAGGTCAACAAAAACATTTCCTGCTAACCTGCGCTTATGCTTCGTTATGGTCTTTCTATTCCACATTTTTCAGGGCTTTATCCATTGGAATTTTCCGAATTCTATTAAAATCAAAAATCACAACAATCAAATATCCCACAAGAACAAAAATAAACATTTTCACATATCCCGTTGGTTCAATGACAAATGAAAACCATCCACTATATTCAAACATGATTGCTCTCCAAGCCTTTCCCATAACCAACGCCCCTAAACCAACGCTGATTGCGTCTATGAAAAGCAATATTATTGTCGTAGAAAACAGGTAAAGGCTTGCTACCTCACGATTTTCATATCCAAGAATTTTTGTCATGGCAATGGCATTTTCATTTTTCTCTATAATAATCTTTGTCAAAAGATATATCATAACGGTTGATAGCAAAATACAAAGGAACTGAAAATACTGCATATATGCTCCCAAGGAATGATCTAACTGGTCACACATTTTAGTGATATCTCGTTCCGTGAGAATTGTTGCGATGTTATCTTCCATAATATCCGTAATTTCCGTATCAGATAAATAACCACTAAATTCCCCTTCATCCAGATTAAAAACTGTAAGGAATCTTCCTATGGGCATAAACATTGCGATACTCTGGCATTTGCCGTAGATTCCTGCAGTTTTAAACTCATATCGTTTATTCTCATACTTCTCATCAAGAAAAAATGTATCTCCTACCTCCAAACCATACTTATCCTGAAAGGATCTGGAAATATAGACTTCATTTTCTTTCAGTGATCCCAAATCCGCAATTTCTACATAGGCACTGTCTGCAGATATCCCATATACAGAAACCTCCTCATCCAGATCTTCTCCTTTTTTCTGCAACAGCCTCATACAGAATTTCTCTGCACCCCTGTTTTCAGTATCAATTCTGTTCCCTTCTTCGTCTTCATATGTTTTCAATACATATTGATACTTTGCAAATATCAAATCTTCGGCATTTTCTTTATAATAATTCAACGTGGATGGCATCCCAACCGCCATCGCCAACATCACCATGATAAAAAATACCCCGACAAAAAGGAGAATATAGTTAGGAATATTCTGGAAAATAATGCGTAAGCGGAATCTGTTGAAAAACCTCCATCTCGGCAAACGCATGGCTTTTTTACGTTTTTTCTTTTTTAGGTCATTTCTTAAAAACTGCAAAGGTGTATGCTGCATCATTTTCATGATAACAATCAGGTTCACCACCAACATCAGCATCAATGGAAGGACCGTTGTCTTAATAAATGCATCTGGATTCCATATAGTCTCATAGGAAGGGAGACTGTAACTGTTATAATATATAGACACAACCGTTTTCTTGAACATTGAATATCCCAGCAGATTTCCAATAACTGCTGAAATAATCGTTACAATCACTGGCATAGACAAATAGTGTCGTATCAATTCTCCCTTAGTGTACCCAGAGGCACGTAATGCTCCGATTGTCTGAGACTCCTTTATCATTGTGTTGCTGATTGTAATAGCAAAAATAAATGCAATGATTACAATCAGTATATCCAGCAGGACACCTCCCAGGGCTTTATCAGCTCCCATATCTTTCGTTGCGAAAGTGACTGCCGGATTGGCATATCTGGGAATATAATCTACCATTTCATTATTACTCACAACAGTCTGTGTGAGCAGCGCTTTCAAAAAATCATCAGAAAAGCGCTTTTCTTCCACTTCATCTGCCGGCTTCTCCACATACTGCCACGCATAAGAATAATGGACAGAGCTGCTCAATCGTTCAAATCCACTCCCTGTTACCATCGCAACGTCAAACATTAGAGCATCGAACATCAAGTCCGTACTCTTTTCATGAAGAGTAGAATAGTTTACATAAGCAATCAACCCAACTACTTTATAGGATTCCCCGCCAACCAGTATAGTATCTCCCACTTCAATTCCTGCGTTATCTGCATACATCCGATCAATTGCAATTTCATCGTTTGCTTTGGGAAATTCTCCGTCCATGAGGCATGCCAGATTAACATCATCGTTCTTAACATACACACGAATGGTTCCGTCAGAAATACCATCGATATCATTGTCTTCTTCCTCATCTTTATAAAAATTTTCATATACTCTAACTGGAACAGTTTTGAAATCCGGATCATTTAACTCATATTTTTCTTCCGCATCAGCATACTTTTTTTCTATCTCATCCTGAATTTTTTTCCATGATTCTTCATATATTCCGGGAAATGCCATTCCATATTTTTTATCTAATTCTTCTTTTGCCTGATTCAGATAGTATTGTTTTACATCTGCTTTAACTCCGGTCCTGATGTTTGAAATAAGGTTCTCGTCTGCTTTGCTGCTTAATTCAAAATGTCCGTCTTCAAGCATATATCTGGATATACTTTTTTCTAAAGCTTTTATCATACTGCCATTGGCAACATACATGCCGGATACAAATCCAATAGTCAAAATCAGAAACAGCCCTACTACAAGATACTTTCTCCATTCACATCTCATTTTTCTTGGAATTCGTCTTATAAGAGGATTTTTTATTCTTTTATTTTTCATGCCTGACACCTCTTACCATTCCAAATCCGCAGCTGAAATTTTATTTGTATTGATAATATTATGGCGTACATTTCCGTCACGGAGTTTAATTACACGATCTGCCATATTCTTGATTGCTTCATTATGTGTGACCACTATGATTGTATTTTTATATTTCTGATTTATATCTTGAATCAGCTTCAGAATTTCCTTCGATGTATTGTAATCCAACGCGCCTGTGGGTTCATCGCAAAGCAAAATATCAGGGTTTTTGACAATAGCACGTCCTATAGAAACACGCTGCTGCTGGCCGCCCGACAACTGGTTTGGTAATTTGTATCTGTGTTCATAAAGTCCCAGTGTATGCAAAAGCTCATCAACATCAAAAGA
The DNA here is from genome assembly GCF_052064155.1 of Blautia sp. HCP3S3_C12. Lineage (NCBI taxonomy): Bacteria > Bacillati > Bacillota > Clostridia > Lachnospirales > Lachnospiraceae > Blautia > Blautia sp. HCP3S3_C12. The sequence continues at coordinate 57,992 of NZ_JBQHWC010000017.1, forward strand.
TTCATTTGATAAATATGCGCCAACTTCTATATTCTCCTTCACATTCAGATTTCCAATTAAGTTGTACATCTGAAATACATATCCAAGATGTCTCCTGCGATACTGAGTCAGTTTTTTTTCGTCCATATCCTCCAGTTTATCGCCATTAATGGAGATGTAGCCTGAATCGGCACTGTCAATTCCTCCAATAATATTCAGCAATGTAGATTTCCCAGATCCGGAAGGCCCCAAAAGAACACAAAATTCACCTCTTGCTACAGAAAAACTCATTCCCCGCAAGACTTCCTGACGGCTCTCCCCACTTCCGAATCCTTTCTTTAAATCGACAATCTCCAAGAATTTTTTCTCTTTCTCAGACATATATTCTCCCTCCAGTGTCCCAACACTATTCTTATATTCCGGTAGTTTCAAATTGATATCCGGCTATATTCCTTCTATTCCAGAATATGTTCCAATCCTTTCTCAATAATGGTATGAATATGCCCATCCGCCAAACTATATATTATTTCCCTGCCTTCTCGTCGCATTTTGACTAACCTGTTTGATTTTAGCAGCCGCAACTGATGGGATACTGCTGATCCCGACACATTCAGCTGCTTCGCTAAACCACCTACACAAATCTCATGCTGATGAAGTAAAAGCAGGATTTTTACTCTGGTTGGATCCCCCAGCATTTTGAACAGTTCTGTAAGAAGATTCAGGTCTTTCTCATTTAATCTGTTTTTCTCAATTAGTTTTACTGCCATTCATGAATCCTCTTTACAATTTTTGTACATGGAGTGAACGGATTGCATTTAAAATTGCAAGCACCATAACACCTACATCCGCAAAAATGGCAAACCACATATTTGCAATACCAATTGCTCCAAGTCCCAGACATGCAAACTTGACCACTAACGCAAAAACAATATTCTGATATACGATCCGCAAACATTTCCTTGATATTTTAATAGCTTTCGCAATTTTCATAGGATCATCGTCCATCAGCACTACATCTGCTGCTTCTATAGCGGCATCTGACCCCATAGCTCCCATAGCAATTCCAATATCCGCCCTGGAGAGTACCGGGGCATCGTTAATACCATCCCCGACAAATGCAAGTTTCCCTTTCCCTGTCCAGTTTCCCAGAAGTTTCTCTACTTCTTCCACTTTATCTCCCGGAAGAAGTTCACTGTGTACCTCATCTACTCCCAGATTAGAAGCTACCTGATTGGCTACCTTTTCTGCATCTCCAGTCAGCATGACCGTCTTTTCGATTCCAGCCTTTTTTAGTGCATGGATTGCTTCTTTTGCATGAGGTTTTTCAATATCTGAAATCACAATATGGCCGGCATATCTTCCATTGATAGCCATATGGATAATTGTTCCGACACTATGGCAATCTGTGTATGAAATTCCCATCTTCTTCATAAGCTTGCTGTTGCCAACAGCAACAGGGATGCCATCTACCCTGGCCAAAATGCCATTCCCACTGATTTCCTGAATATCACTGACTCTGTTGCGGTCAATCTCTTTGCCATAAGCACGCTGCAGGCTTTTACTGATTGGATGAGAAGATGAACTTTCTGCCAAAGCAGCATATTCCAAAAGCTTCAATTTATCCATTTCACTATGATGGATACCGCTTACTTCAAAAACGCCTTGTGTCAATGTCCCTGTTTTGTCAAAAACAACCACTTTTGTCTGCGATAAAGTCTCCAGATAATTGGAACCTTTCACCAGCACACCTTCACGGCTCGCTCCCCCAATTCCTGCAAAAAAGCTAAGCGGAATACTGATAACAAGCGCACATGGACAGCTAATAACTAAGAATGTCAATGCACGGTATATCCATTCTCCCCACTGTGCCGAAATTCCCAGTATTGTCATCTGAATGATTGGCGGAAGAACTGCAAGTGTCAGGGCTGCAATACAAACCGCAGGGGTATATATTTTTGCAAATTTGGAAATAAAATTCTCTGATTTAGATTTTCTCGAGCTGGAATTCTCCACAAGTTCCAAAATTTTCGATACCGTTGATTCCCCGAATTCTTTTGTCGTAATGATCTTGAGAACACCAGTCATATTGATACATCCACTAATGACCTCATCTCCCAAATTTGCTTCCCTTGGAAGGCTCTCTCCCGTTAAAGCACTGGTATTTAAAGTAGAATTTCCCTCTGTAATTATTCCATCCAAAGGAATTTTTTCCCCCGGCTGTACAATAATAGTGCTTCCAATTTCTACTTCATCCGGATCCACTTTTACAAGTTTCCCGTCTTTCTCAATATTCGCATAATCCGGCCTGATATCCATCAAAGCGCTGATATTTCGGCGGCTTTTACCTACTGCATAGCTCTGGAACAGTTCTCCGATCTGATAAAACAGCATAACTGTTATTGATTCACTGTAATCACCGCTTTTTTCGTAGATTGCAAGGGCAATCGCACCAACAGTTGCCACTGCCATTAAAAAGTTTTCATCAAATACCTGTCCATTCAGGATGCCCTTTACTGCTTTTCTTAAAATATCATATCCAATAGTCAGGTACGCAACCATATAGAGCGCCATCCTCAGCAATCCGGTAACCGGGGTAAAAGCTAGTCCTATCAGCATTACTGCCGATATAATAATTCTCATCAACATGATTCTCTGTTTTTTCGTCATGACAATCCCTCCAGTATTCAACACATGATTATTTGTTCATATATTATTTTAAAAATTAGCGCCCCTAAGTGGATGATCATTCCGGGGCGCATGCGATTTTCTGAAAATTTAAATGTAGATCTCACAGTCCGGCTCTACTTTCTTGCACGCCTTGATTACATTTGCCATAACGGCTTTCGGTTCCTGCCCTTCCTCAAACTCTACAATCATTTTCTGCATCATAAAATTGACCGTTACGGAAGCAACGCCTGATGTTTTTCGTGCTGCATCCTCCATCAAATTCGCACAGTTTGCACAATCAACTTCAATTTTATAAGTTTTTTTCATGTGGTAATCTCCTCTCTATTCAAGTATTAAGCACTTGTTTAATTGTAGTGTCTGTAGTATAATCAACGCATACAGAATTGTCAATGACTCCCGTTCTCCTTCTTCTAAACGGGACAAAATTATTTCTATTTTGGATAAAATATAAAAAGGAGGGTACCTCATAATGTCTGAACTGCATTTACCACATTCACATGAAAGCCAGAAAATTGAAGATCTGCTACCGCAGCTTTCCAATACAAGAGACTTTGAAATAGCAGCTGACATTTTCAAACAACTAGGTGACAGCAGCCGTCTTCGTATCTTCTGGCTCCTTTGTCATTGCGAAGAATGTGTAGTCAATATCTCTGCTATAGTGGATATGACAAGTCCTGCTGTCTCACACCATCTCAAACAATTGAAGTCCAGTGGCCTTATCGTCAGCAGGCGAAATGGTAAGGAAGTCTTTTACAAAGCTGCTGACACAGAACAAAGCCGGTTATTGCATCTTATCATCGAAAAAATTCTGGAAATCGTCTGCCCTTCACATCCATAAAGCGGAGGTACCTATGAGAGTTTATGACTTGGATGAAATAGAAAAAAAATTGAAAAACATTCCTGACAGAACCATTCAGTTTTTAAAACCAGATTCCCTTAAACAAGAGCTTTCTATTATAACTAACCAATTTGAAACAGGAATAGAGGGAAAAGGCTGCATCGAAGCTCTTTTTCTCTTTCCCGGAATTTTTCTGACTTTTTTTACATTTCGAGCTTCCAGTATCTCTGTCCGCCATCATGCATTTCCTTCCCTGCTACAGATTACTTTCTGCCATAGAGGACGGTTGGGTTGGACTCTGGATCATGATGGCCATATTTATCTTGGTCCCGGTGACATGTCCGTTCATCGCATGGATACCTGTACTGATTCTATACTAAATCTCCCTTTTGGATACTATGAGGGAATTACACTCTTCATCTCTCCGCAAAACTTCAAGACTTCCCCGCCGGGATTTCTTCAGGAAGCAGGGATTACTGACATAAAATGGCTTGAAAAATTTTGTATAGGAAAAGAATATGCTACCTTTCCGGGGGACGGAAAAATCAGAAATATATTTTCCGTAATATATGATTCCCCCGAACACCTTCGGGATTCTTATTGTAAGTTAAAGGTACTTGAACTTTGTCTCTATCTAAGCACCTTATCCGATTCCCATGTTCAAAATGTTTCCTCCTGCCCTCCTGATCAGGCAGAAGTTATAAAACAAATTCACGATTATCTCCTGCAAAATTTGGGAAAAAGAATCACTATTGAAGAATTATCTAAGCGATATCTGATTAATACTTCCACACTAAAAGATGTGTTTAAATCAGTATACGGCGGCTCTATTGCAGCCCATATGAAAGAGCATCGCCTTGAAGAAGGAGCCCGACTTCTTCTGGAAACAAATGACAGCATTGCCCAGATAGCTAAAAAAGTCGGATATGAGAGTCAAAGCAAATTTTCACTTGCATTTAAAGAAATGTTTCATGTTCTTCCTACAGAATATAGGAAAAAACGAAAATAAATGATTTTATATATTTTTTCTCTTTCCACCATATTATGACCATATTTATGTTTTATGATCGCTACTGTAAACAACAGATGTCGCCTAAGCATACGGGTACCCAATCTTTTAGTCGGCATCGCCTAACAACAATTCTGTTTTTTAACAGATTTACATAGATTACTCATTCTTCACTTCTATACTTCCAGATAGAAATAATAATATACATTTCTATCTGGAAATATTTCTTTATCCAAACAAACTTTTCTATAAGAATTCTTAACAGCCTCGAACAAATATTATTTTCTATAATACACACAACATACTTTTTCCAAAAACGAGGGATATCTATCAACGCACAGATATAAGAAGACAGTTAACAATAATTTATGAATTATGTTACTCATACTCCATTCAAAATAGGAAACCTATTACAAACTATGATAGCAAGCACTGCCGGTGTCCGGACACAACGGCAAAATCTCCCCATCGTCAGTATGTCGATCTGGATAAATTTTCACAGGGAAGTATCCCTGACCCTCTTCTATTTTATAATTTCTTTATTTGACCATACCAATTACTTTTGCTACAATAATTTATGAATACGTGTATCCAAACAACCGAATAATCCTAACACAAACTGTTGTAAACCGAACAAGTTGCAACAGTTTTTTTGTACCATTTTTTCAAAATCGAAATATAAAAAACAGAAAAGAGGAATGAATTATGGCAAACCGAACCCGGACACACCGAAACGAATTTCATTTAAATGATGATGAGCAATACATTCTGGACGAAAAATTCCGGCTTTCCAAAATGAAAAGCAAATCTGCATTTCTCCGGAAACTGGTACTTTATGGTTTTGTCTATGATGTGGACTACTCCCACATCCGGGAAATGAATGCCCTGCTTGGCAACATTGGAAGCAATCTGAACCAAATTGCCAAACGAGTGAACAGCACAAATACCATTTACAAAAAAGATATGGAAGAGATAAAGGAGCTGATGAATCAGATATGGCAGTTACAAAAATCCATGGTATCAAAGCAACCGTTGATAAAGCAATAGAATATATCTGCAATCCGGACAAGACTGATGAACAGATTTATGTCTCATCTTTTGCCTGCTCGCCGGAGACTGCAGCTTTGGATTTCAAATACACGCTGGACCATACAAACGAACAGATTTCTTCTAATGGACAAAATAGAGAAAATAAGGCGTTTCATCTGATACAGGCTTTTGCCCCGGAAGAAGTTTCCTATGACGAGGCACATACGATTGGAAAAGAATTGGCCGACCAGCTTCTGGAAGGAAAATATTCTTATGTATTGACCACGCACATTGACAAAGGCCATATTCACAATCATCTGATCTTCTGTGCTGCCGATAATATTGATCATAACCATTACCATGACTGTAAAAAAAGTTACTGGAAAATCCGCAAACTCAGCGACCGATTGTGTGAAGAACACGGGTTGTCTGTCATTCATTCCACCGAAAAGCGTGGCATGAGATATAATGAATGGTCTGCCAATCAAAATGAAAACAGTTGGAAGACCAAAATACGAAAAGACATTAATCAGGCAATCAAATCCTCTTCCACTTATGATGATTTTATTGCTTTGATGAATGCCAAAGGCTATGAAATGAAAAATACTTCCCTGAATCAAAACAGCGGTAAATATATTTCTTTCCGTCCCTCAGGAAAAGACCGTTTTGTACGGGGCAGTGCTAAATCACTGGGGAAAAATTTCACGAAAGAACGGATTAAAGAACGCATAGAAAATAAACAAGATCGCAAGCGCATGTTCACTAGATCAGACAATCTGCAGAAGCTTATAAACATAACATCTGACACAAAATTCTCTGAAAGCACTGGTTTGAAGAAATGGGCTTCCAAAGAGAATCTGAAAATTGCGGCACATACATACAATCTTATGCTTTCCAAAAATATCCATAATTTTTCAGAATTAAACGAGCGAATCAATGTTCTGAAAGAACAGACACAGACAGCTAACCGCAGCATTGTTTCTATCGAACACCAGCTCCAGGAACTTTCCGAAATCATCAAATATGCAGAGCAATATCAGGAAAACAAACCTTTCAATGACCGTTATGAAAATGCCAAAGATCAGGACCGTTTCCTGCGGAAATACGAATCACGGATTATTCTCTTTGCCGGTGCAGAACGTATGCTCCAGCGTAAAGGAATTGACCCACGCCATATGAAACTGGAACACCTGAGAAAACAATATCGTGATCTCATTTCTCAAAAGGAAAAGCTGGCAATGCAGCACAAATCAGCTTCCGCTGATCTCAAAGAACTGGAACAGATCAGGCAAAATATGGAAGAATATCTCCAAGTACATCCGCTGGATCAGGAAAAACCGTTTAACCCTAACACCACACCGGAACTATAAAAGTTTTTCTTAATTCTGCCCATAAAAAGACGGTAAAGGATGCTGATAACAACACCCTTTACCGTCTTTTCTTTTTTCATCATTCCATCCCCATTTCAGGCTTTTTTACTGTATCTTTTGGTGGTTTACTTTCTGCTTTTTCATTGGAAAGCTGCTCTTTAGCAAGTTCCAGTCTCTCTACGATTGAAAACACCCTTACTCCTTCATTTACGCTTTTTACTATGTCCTTTACCATGGAATTGTTCAGCATCCCATCTATCTGGTTATAGTTGGCTTCCTCCAGTTCTTCAACTTTTGTAAGAGGGTTTCTCGCTCGGCGTTCTGTCAGGTCATCCATGCGCTTTAATAGTTCCGCCGCTTCTTTTACATCTTCCGCAGGTTCTTCCTCGTCAATCACCCCCTGTATCCAGTCACGGATATAATCTTCCTCTCCTTTCTGCAGGTCACTGTAAATCTTGCTGATATTTTCTTCCCTGTTCTTCACCGCATCCCGGTAGCCATAGGGATCAACCATTTTGGAAAATTGATCAATATCTTTTGCCAACTCATTGCACACTCTGTCCAAATCCTCTGCATTCTCACGCTGCAATCTGGCCTGCGTCTCTACGTCCCACACTTCTGCATCCGGAAATTGTTCAATCAGATCACGGATCGCCTGTTGTACCAGAGGATGATCCCTCAATTCAGGAACCATATTGATGGTATCTACATCTATTGTCTGCCCCTCCAATACTCCCATCGAAGTATCCAGATCTTCATCTGTCCCTTCCGTATGCAGGGCAAATCCAATGCCTTTGATTCCATTCATTCTTTCGGAAGGAATGGCTTCATACAGACGCACAGCTTCCTGAAAAGTCAGATGGTCGTGATATTCACCCAATGACGGAAATTCCATACATTCTGCCACATAAAACGTCAGTGTCTGTACCGGTTCCCCGGTCGTAACCTCTGCTTTTATTCTATCGGAAATCGTTTCTCTTACTTTCAGTTCCTCCCTTAAAAGGTTGATGAATCCGTCCAGTACCGCCGGATGGCTGTTCACAACAAAGTCAGCATTTCTCTCCTCTCCCCACGGGTCCTTATCCTCAAATACGGGAATACTCTCTGCCCACTTTCTGTTCTCCACAGAAAATCTATTGTCCCATGAAAAATGCCGCACGGTATTGGCAAGCACGTAGGACATCCTCTCTGCCCCATATTCCTCGAGTACAACTTTTGCTGCATCAGATGCAAGGCGCATCCCGTCAAACCGCTTCCTGATTACATCCTCAATGGCATCACGGCAGGATATGTTTTCTTTTTTGGATTGCCTGTATGCTTCTGTCTCACCGTGTTCCCGTGCATAAGCTGCTGAATGCGGATAAATAGGATGCTCTTCCGGTTGTACCTGAAGCGGCACAATCCGGTTCGTCGCCTCTGTCCTCTCCATAAACTCCTCATAGTTGATTACCTGACAATCCTCAAAAGCCAGTCCCTCGTCCTCAAGGATTTCTTCGATTGCCTCTTCAATAGTCAGACCCGGATTTTCATAAATACCCCCATCCAGTTCCCGGTAATCATCGCCATAAAAAGTATAATCAAAACCTCCCTCTGTATGCTGGATAGTGAAATACCTGTCTCCAATCTTGTAAGCAATTTCTGCATCATGCAAGTCAATCTCCACATCCACCTGCTCTACAGCATTGATAATTTCCGGATTATCCCACCCTTCTACATTCTGGTAATCCAAAATATTCCTGTCCACGCCATTGATACACTGGATAAAATCGAGGCTTCCCGGCAAAGGGAGGCTGTTCTGGATGCCAAAGGCTTTCTGCTTATGGTTTGGAAGGCTGAAATATGCCTGTAGGGCTTCTTGCATATCTGCATATTCCTTTATTTCCAGTGGGCCTGACTTCTGCAGATCTTCCACCACATAATAGTGGTCAATAAAAGGCTTTTCGTTTTCTTGTTCCTGTTGCCTTTCCAAAAACTGCGGCACCGCACGGAAACCAAAACTGTCTACATACATTGCCTGGTTTTCTCCATTTTTGTGAAGTAACACAATGTCACTGACTGATAGGGAGTGCCCGGTAAAATCCTCCGGACGGAACAAATTAAATTCTTCAAAAATATCATCCAGCGTCTGCCCTTCCTGAAGGGGTGCTATATAGACCAGCCTGTAATTATCCTTCTCGACTTTTAAGCCGGACTTTTCCAGACGGTTCAGACTTTCAAAGCGGTGGTAGTGCAGATTCTCACCATCCCTTAACTGATAGATACCAAACATATCCCTCCCGGCAGAAAATAACTCATTTTCCATCTCTGCCATTTCTTTCTCAATCTGGTTCACCATTTTCATAGCGGCTTCTCTCTGCCTCATCAATTCTGCGTATGTTGCCATAAGTTTCTCCTTTCTGTGGTTCTTGATTTATACTTTTCTATAAACTTGCTGCTTTCTCCCTGTTTCTAACGGTATCCAGCCCCGTCTGCTGACTCTGTTCCTGATAATAAGCCAGTTTTCCCATGATAGACGGACGGTTTTCTTCTGTCCTCTGTCCTGTCCCATTTTTTACAAATAGATCCGGATTTTCCCCAAAAGACTTCCCGTTCTCATTTTCTTCCGGAAGATTCTCTTCATCGCCCGGTTCATCCAGACATTCCTCTGTTCCTTTTTCATCCATATTTAACAGGGCATTTAATTCTGCAAGGCGCTCCAGTTTTTCGTTCAGTTCATCCTCCTGCGCAAATGGTTTTTCCACTTCCTCTTTGGCATTTTCAAGCTGTTTCTCCGTATTAGCCAATAGCTCCTGCTCTTTTGCCTGGCTTTTTTCCATCCCATCCAGAACATTGTTGATGCGGGTCAGATTACCAAAGGCATCAGAACCAACCTCAATGCTGTGTGTCAGCGCACCTTTCAGGTTCAATGTGAATTTCTGATAAAAAGTGTCATAAACCACATTCATTTTAAACCCCAGATATTCCCCTATCTGCACCGGCTGGTTTGGTGTTTTCACCTGCCTGCAGAATGCGATCAGCGCAGTTCCTGCCTCCTTTTTATCCGTATATGTCCTGTCTCCCAGCGTCATGGAAAAGTTATCTTTATCCGAAGGCAGCACTTCTCTGTAATGGGCAATGTCAACCGCATACGCAGCAATCAGTTCCTTTGTACTGCTGATTTTCTTCGGATAATGCTTCAGGATATTGTCCTGCAGGCGGTAGATCTGACTTGTATGGTTGGCCTTTAACAGTTTCAGTCTGGAAACCTGTATATCCAGGTCCATTTTTTCTTTAATATAGGGATTGCCCGTTGCCAGTGCTTTTACCTCTGCGTAACTCAAACTGGCTTCATCTATATCCTCGCAGGAACGTACCGGTGATTTACTGGTCATGATCTGGCTGATGAACTTCTGCTTATTCTCGATGACCTGGTCGAGTAGGTCAGCGGTATTACTACCGCTTTCCCCTCTAAGAACCGTGCGTGAGAGTTTCCCCTCACACGGCTCAAGCACTTATAAGCCCTGCGTTAGCAGAACCAGTTCATCAACATTTTTCGAGTAATGAAGTTTTCTATGGCAATCAGCATGTAATAAGACATTCTTTTCTTTAAAATCTGCTCCCACTTCGGTAGTGTAAAATAGTTTGTGTTTTTGGTAAAAAATAACTCCTTTTTGGTAAGAATTCAGATATGACAATTCTTATCGAAAAGGAGTATT
>NZ_JBQHWC010000018.1:0-67254 GCF_052064155.1 Blautia sp. HCP3S3_C12
TCTTGAGAGTGCATAAACAGTTAGCGCCATCATTCACAGCATGTGATTGATGGCGTGTTTTGGTTTGAGTAGGAAAAACATGGGAAGTTAGCAATGATATATTTTCAGGGAATGAAACTATACATCCCGGATGGGTTTCATCCGGATACCTTATTAAAGCTGATGCAGGTAATGAAAAAATTATGATGAGGCGTATGGCGGAAGGGGCCAGCCGGATCTTTCTGGCATGTGGCAGTACAGATTTCCGTAAACAGATCCCGGGGTTAGTCGCTGCAGTCAGCACACAGTTTCAACTTGATCCATATCAGGGAGACCTGGTTTTTATCTTTTGCAATAAAAAAAGAGATTCCATAAAAGTACTGAGATACGACCGGAACGGCTTTGTACTGGCAACCAAGAAGCTGCTGGACCACATGAAGTTCCAATGGCCGCGGACACCGGATGAAGTAAAAGAGATCTCTTTTCAACAGGTAGAATGGCTGCTTCAGGGACTGGAGATCGAGCAGAAAAAAGCCCATCATCCTGTGAAGATCCGTGCACAGGGCACCTGTTTTTAAAGCAGGAAAAAAGGACTGTAAAATATGCGGAAAAGCCTTTAAATTCGGCATTTTTCTGCGCATTTTACACCTTTTTCAGTGGCAAAAATACAGGAAAAATGGTAAAATATAAGCAGTAAAAAACAAGGAGATCCTATACATGACAGAGCATGAGGAACTGCTTATGCTTCGGGAACTTGCTGCAAAACAGAAACAGCAGCTTGAAGAAAAGGACCGGATCATAGAAGAAAAAATGAGAAGATGGAAAAACAGAATATCCAGATTGAAAATATGATCCAGGCACTCCTGCATGCTCGCAAAAAGCTGTTCGGGTCCTCTACAGAAGCGTCCAGCCAGTTAGAAGGACAGCTGTCTCTGTTTGAAACCGCGCAGGAATTAGCAGAAGAACTGGAAACACAGAGGCAGAAGATCTCTGTAAAACCCCATACCCGTACACCAAGGAAACCTGGAGTACGTGCAGAGATGCTGGAAGGACTTCCACAGGAAATTGAAGAATACATCCTTCCGGCTGACGAGACCTGCAGCATTTGTGGAAGTGAACTGAAAGTGGTAGGAAGGGAAGTTGTCCGCACAGAAGTGGAGTTTCAGCCGGCCAAAGTGACCGTAAAGCAGATCATCCGTCAGGTGGTAAAATGTGTAAGCTGTGGGACAGAAGGAAGTGAGCATCCGAACTGCCATATGCAGAAAGCAGCCGTACCGGCTCCGCTGCTTCCCCATTCCATTTCCACGCCATCTCTTGTGGCACAGATCATGTACCAGAAATTTGCCTTGGGACTTCCGCTTGCCCGTCAGGAAAATGACTGGCACCGGCTAGGCCTGGTACTCCCAAGGGGAAACATGGCACGCTGGATCATCCGCTGCAGCCAGGAATGGCTGGAGCCGGTCTACTGGGCGATCCATGCAAGGCTGATGGAGTGTGCAATCCTGCATATGGATGAAACGCGTATCCAGTGTAACAAGGAAGACGGAAAAAAAGCCAGCAGCCAGTCTTTCATGTGGGTGATCCGGAGTGCGGCAGACGAAGAGGTCAGAGCGGCATTCTTCTATTATTCCCGTACGCGTAACGGAGACGTTGCAAAGGATCTTCTGAAAAGATTCTCGGGATATCTTGTAACAGATGCCTACAGTGGCTACGAGAAGGTTGAAAACATCACCCGTTCCCTTTGCTGGTCGCACGTGCGCCGAAAGTTCCTGGACAGTATCCCGTTAGATAGGAAAGGGAAAGCAATCCCAGGTTCAAAAGGTGCCGAAGCGGTCGGTTATATCGATCTTCTATTCCGAGTAGAGGCACAGATCAAAGACCTGCCAATAGAAGAACGAAAAAAGAAGCGTCAGGATGCATCACGCCCCATCCTTGATGCCTTTTGGGCGTGGCTGGAAAAGACCTCTGGCCTGTATACGACAAATGAAAACCTGACCAAGGCACTTCATTACGCCACAAACCAGAAAAAATATCTTGAAACTTTTATGGAAGATGGCAGGCTGCCAATCTCTAATAATCTTTGTGAGGCAAACATAAAGCCATTTGCAACAGCAAGACGTGCATGGCTGTTTGCAGATACTCCGAAGGGTGCTTTTGCAAATGGAGTATTGTATACACTGGTAGAGAGCGCACGTGCCAATAACCTGGACGTATACGAATACCTGAAATATCTGCTCACAGAAATGCCAAACAATCATCACCTGGAGCATCCGGAAATCATAGATCGGTACCTGCCGTGGTCGCCAGAGCTACCGGATACCTGCAGGCTTAAAATACGAAATAAAAAGTGCTTCAAATGAATCTGTAGTGAGTATAACAAAAAAACTTCTGTTATGCACTACGCCTTCTTTTGAAGCACTTACCAACAGACAAAGTGATCACTGTCTTACCCTTATATTCAAACTCCCCAGCTTCTGTAAATAAAGGCGGTCTTGTTTTATCATATATAGCTTCCACAATATTCTGTAAATCATAATTACCTGTGCATCCAGTGACTTCTCCATTATCTTCCACACCAAAATAAACAGTTCCGCCTTTGCTATTAGCAAACGCAATAAGTTCATCTACCGCTAACGCAACACGTTCCTTCATGCTGGAAGCTTTTACCCAAGATTTGAATTCTGTGTCAATGGATTCTCCCTTTTGAAGTACTTTTTCAAACTCTACTATAGTCACTGAATCACCACTCCCCCTATTTTACGTATTACGATACTGAATATTCTTGCGGCCGGGAAATAAATTCCGCACTAAACTCATCAAATAATCCTTGTTAATTTCTACTATTGATGAATGAGGTTGCTCAGAAGGCAAATATGCCGTTCCATCTGTAATGCTTTGGCCTCTACCCTTGACATCAATACTACCGTCTCCACGTGAGTACAAATTTAAATCATATCCCCACATAATCACGAAAAAATTGGCAATATCTATACAGTACTAATACCGCTTGTTCAACCCGTTTCCCACAAAATATAATACCATTAATTTTGCATCACCTTGATACAAAATCTACTCTTCTTTCTCATCGTCAATATTCTCTTCCCCCACCATACCGTGTTTCATTTTCTGGCAACGTATATTTGACCACAGACTCACTTTTGTCCGCACATAATACAATACCAATCGGTGGATTATCTCCCTCATTCATAAGCTCTCGTTCATAATAATGAACATACATCTGCATCTGCCCTAAATCAAAGTATATCTATCTGGCACTGGACCGTCCTCTATCCATTCCTTGACTTTCAATATAACAAAGTTTATGATTAAAGCAGCAACCTGAAAAATGTATGAGTTTGGAGCATAAATAATGAAATTTCCGGATGGCTTTCCTTTCCGATTATTGATACCTGTCTGTGTTTTACTGGGAATTATTCTTCTCTGTCGGATGATTGTTTGTTCAAACCGCATCACCTATACGACAGAACCTTTTTCAGAAAGCACAGAGATTCTTTCCAATCCCTATCAGGGATTTTATCATATGATCGGTTATACTTTATCAGATGATTATATCCCGACAGATAATTTTTCTTACCAGACGGATTCCTACACGGATTCTCTGGCACTGGTGGAAATCAATCTGAAAAATTACCGCACAACCGAAATCAGTGAAACCGGACTGACACAGCTGGATAACATTTTAACTTCCTGGTCACAGTCTCCGGCCAACACCAAACTGATTCTCCGTTTTCTTTATGACTGGGATGGGCTGGCACTGGCAACAGAGCCGGAGTCACTGGATCTTATCCTGACACATATGGATCAGATCAGTACACTGATCAACCGACATTGCGACTCCATCTATGTCATGCAGGGAATTTTCATAGGAAATTGGGGAGAGATGCATCATTCTCACTTTATGGATGACAGTTCTGTCAAAACTCTTATCCAACATTTGCATGATACCATTGACCCTTCCATCTACCTTTCCGTCCGCACACCGGCTCAATGGCGGATGATCAATAACCTGTACGATCTTCCCCAAAAATTCCCGGCATTTGGAGCGGATAATTCTCTGATAGGAAGACTTGGTCTTTTCAATGATGGAATGCTCGGTTCCGAATCCGATCTTGGCACCTACGGAAATACGGCAAGACGCGATGCCACCTCCCCTTCTTATCAGGGTACAAGAAAAGAAGAGCTGGAATTTCAAAATAATTTATGCAGCTATGTTCCAAATGGCGGGGAGGTTATCTATAATAATAACCTCAGCGATCTTGAAACTTCCGTTTCCGCTCTTCGGGCTATGCATGTTTCTTACCTGAATGCCGACTACGACAGCCGCGTTCTGGAAAAATGGCGCAACACTGTCTGGACAGGAAATGATGCCTTCTACGGATGTGATGGATACAGCTATGTGCAGGCACATCTCGGATATCGTTATCTGATCCGTACCTGCAAAATCAAAAAATCCGGCTGGATAAAACCCGAATTAACCCTCACTCTCACCTTACAGAACAATGGATTTTCCAACACACTGAAACCATTCCAGACTTCTATTTTACTCAAAAATACAGAGACCGGAACATGTACCATCGTTCCTTTCGATGCTGATCTGCGAAAACTTGGCAACGGACAAAAAAAATCTTTCTCAGTGAAACTCCCTGTACAAGAGCTGGAACGCGGCAGCTATCAAATCTATTTTTCTGTAAAAGATGAAACGAGCGGACAGATGATTTTATTGGGCAATACAAATAAAGTTACAGATGAGGGCTATCTGATAGGGCAGCTGGAGAAATAATCCGGCTGCCGCTTTTTATTATTTCTTCGTAGTAAGGCGGTTGACCAGCTGCCCTCGTTTACCGGCTTTTTTCATAATCGCAGATACCGGGGCACGATTCAGTCTCTTATTATTTCTCAGGAAACGAACCAATGTTGCAATCCACAGAACCGGCCAGAAGAATATTATCTTTCCCGCTTTTGGAAAATTAATATGCATCTGGTGGTGAAATTCTCTCACATATGCTGTCCATGAATCTCCATCCATGCCCACCATACGTTCTGCTTCACTGTATCCAAATTCACCGGCATCTAAGATATCTCTGAGAAAGGCATCCATTACCTCCTGCTCTACAGTATTTTCAGACGGAACCGGACTTTTCTCCTGTGACAGCCCGAGATAACTTACACAAATGGCTGTCACCGCTTTTGCAAATTCTGCGGTACCGCTTTCACAGACGATTTTCCAGAAATCTTCCCGTGCTTTACTGTCATCGCAATTCTCCCACAGAACAACCCAGTCACACAGATTTCTAAGACCAAAACCACTACCCACAAAATGCTGCAGCATATGTATCATCAGATAAAACCCCTGCCATGCCGTTTCATATGCATAGACTTTTAATCCCTGAAAATCTATCAGATGACAATACTGACCGCTTTCCTTCTGCAGCTCTTTCAGAAATTGATTCAAATGCTTTTCCTTAAAATCATCAGCCCATGTTGTATGAAGTTCCACCACTTCTTTCTTCACAGAATTCAAAATAATATGATGATTGGCATGCCATTCTCCGGAAGGGTGAAATCCATTGGCTCCCAGAATCTGTACAGCCCGCTTCGCATCTGCCTTATCAGCCACAAACAGATCAATATCTGTTGTCTTTCGAAACTCCGGGATCGGATAAAACCTCGCAACGGTACAGCCCTTCAAGGTAACCGCTGTAATACCCTCTTTTTCTAAAAAGGCAGTGAGTCTTGCATTCAATACCTGTAATTGGATTGCCTTATGTACCGTTCTCGCTGTTTTAGCCTGTAAGATCAGCCACTGCTCTTCCGGAAACTTGTCCGGTTCCAATACATTGCTGAGCAATGACAGAACCTCGTGACGGTCTGCAAGAGCCAGTAACTGCTGCCATTCATTCGCCGTCAGAGGTGGATTGAAGTCAGTTCTGTCAGGTTGATGCAGACTCAGGCTGAGAAATTGGAGAAGGGTGTATTCAGTTTTATTGATTATTCTTTCCATTTTATGTGTTTCCATTACAACTTCTTTAGATACTCTTCCACATTCAAATATTGCACATTTTCCGTAATCTCTTCCACCACATCTTTCAGCTCAGCGGTAGCACCTCTATAGATAACGTACTTTTCTTGTTGGCGAAAATTGCGGAATCTTTATTGCAATGCTTGCCGCCTAAACTCATCGTACCGCCATAACGAGTATATTGATCAATACCGACTACACCCAACACATTTTCAAATTCACGATAAGGTATAAAAGTAGTAAAACAGAGCTGCGCCTTCAATAGTTTGCAAATAATAAAGTTAAAACAATTCACATTGTTTTGATCACAGCTCCTTCCGTGCCGCCTTTATCAGACAAAACCTCCTCGAACCGATGATCCCCTGTCATCACTGACGTATGGGTTAAAATCATCCGGAATGTCCAGACAGCCATGCAAGAGTGGTTAATTCCTTTCCAGACAGAATTTCCACCTGTATTATTTCAAGCCCTTGCAGGGCGCACTGTCAGGCACCAATTATCTCATACAGGCTCAAGAAATGCCCGGACCTCGTGACGGTCTGCCAGGGCAAGTAACTGCTCCCACTCATTCGCAGTCAGGGGTGGAATGGGATGAGTTTTGTCGGATTGCCCCAGACACAGGCTGAGATATTGGAGGAGTTGATATTCAGTTTTGTTGAATGTTGAAAGCGATGTCATTGTAACCTTCTTATCTTTCACTGTTGTATTTGATTTATTATAATTTCAACTTTTTAAGAATTTTTCTCGACTGCCACATAAGTCCATAATGTTTCAACACACACTGCACTTCCCATGGCAAATTTTCTTTTAATTTTTTTACAAAGCTGTTTTCCTGATTATTCCCAGACCACTTTTGTTCATAATCACCCTGTTGTAAAACGAGTGTTCCACATCTGTCTTTTATCTTTTTTGCAACAATGTACAGTTCAGCAGGCGCAAAACCATTCAATTCTGTACGATTCGTAATGTCACGCTTCTGAATTTCATGTATTGTTCGGGAAGGAAAAGCATTACAATGATAAAGATGCTCCAGTTTCATCCCATTGTTTTCACAGAATAACTGCATATACAACATGGGGGAAAGCTGATACAGCCCATGTCCATTCCAGTTATTCGACGGAATCATTCCAATATAGTATCCACCCACTTCAAGCAGGTCAATCACATTTTCCATGGCCTGATCAAACGAAAAGACATGCTCCGTTGTACCGCCATCAATGATGCAGCTAAACTTATTTCTGTATTCTTCCGGAATAGGCTTGTTAAGATCACAAATTATATCTGCTCCTTCAAAATCTGAAGCATCCAGGGAATGAATCTGCTCTGCTCCAAGTGCTTTTAAAAAACCTTCACTAAAAGTCTCCTGCTGAAAATCCCCCTGGAGAACATCCTTATAATCATTGCAAAGTGCTCTAATCTGTCGTTTTGTCAGACATAGTTCCTGTCTGCCTCTAACATGCAAACAGAACGCAGATCACTTTTTCCTTCGCGTTTTAAATAAGCCAATAATCTCGCACTACTTGTTTTAATTCCCATAACAATCACTCTCCATTTATCTAAGTATTTTTGTTTTCATACGTTCTTCAAATAAATCTAATTTTTGCCGAATATGTAACCTTTTAAAAATCTGTAACCTCATAAAATCAATTACATAACAAATAAGATTAATGCAGACCGCCGTCCCAAGTATCGCCGATATTTCAAGCATCCATGGATATGTAACAAATACGGCAAACCTGTCTTTTATCAAATAGGAGAAGACCAGTGGGTGCGTATGTATCAAATAAACTCCAAATGCCATCGGGGATAAAAATCTTATGATCTTTTCTCCAAATAAGGGAATACTCTTATGCGAGAATCTTTTTCTGCATAATCATTTCTCTATTATCTCCCATTTCCTCTTTTACCTATTCCTTATACTTTGGATTAATTCTTATCAATATACACCGCATCAAACTTACTACTTTCTGTATAAATGTCTTTTGAAGATATCCATACAAAAGATCAATGCTTTCTCCTCTTTTAACACCTTCCAAATATTTTTTTCTGTTTGGATGCATTTCTACGGATCTTCTTGAGTCAGCCGTTGGCGGTAATACCTCATCCAAAATTGCTTCCCTCACAACAAGTTTTTTTCTGATTAATTCAAACATACTCGCACCATTCGGTGAATGTACTAAAATAACAGAAGTTCCTTTATCATCATCCATATCCGGCATATATTTTTCTATTCCCCAACTATCCCCTATTGTCATATCGGATATTCTGGGCAGACCTTTACAATGACACTCATAACAAGATTGGCGCAAATCAATATTTTCCAAAAACATTCTCATATATTTATCTTCAAAATAATGTACACAATATTTTTCCATATTAGATAATTCTATATTTACCAAATAGTTTTTCCATCCATTCTCCTTATTGCGAAATTCAACTTTTTCAATTGAAGCATTATTCCGCTTTTTTATTTCTTCTAAGTACATTCTCCAGAGTTTTGGTGATGGCACCCCATGGCACAGAACATCTACGGTATATAAATTTTCGTATTCTTTATTCAGATATTTCTTTAATCCCGCAATCTGGCAAGCCGTCCCTGTAAATAAAACTTTACGTTTTTTCTCCAAATATTGCTTTACTTCTGGATAAACATTTTCCAATCGGCTTTGAACATATTTACTTCCACGTAATTTTACCAATTCCTTTTTGGTTTCTATTGCAATATGATGCACTTCAAAATTTTCATCAAACGCAGCGCCAAAAACCACTCCTCTTTGCTGTAAAATCCATTCTGCAATAACAGAAAATATTCCTCCGCTTGAACTTTGCTTTCTGATTTCTTCATCTCTGCTATAACCAACATATGTCTCTGTTTTCGTATTTAAATTATCTGTATGTCGAACAGGACATACAGTTTCACATCTATGGCACTGAATACATTTCTCTTTATCAATAATCGGATAAAGAAATCCTTCTTCATCTTCCTGCATTACGATGCATTTCGCCGGACATACATGCAGGCATGCTGTGCAGCCGCAACATTCTTTTTTATTTACCATTTCCTTTTCCTTCTTATCATTCCAGGTAACAAATTTTTTTCCTCTTCATTACAGCTAAAAATAAATATAGAAACACAATAAACAACAATAAAAGCCACTACACTTATTAAAAATATTTTGATATTTTTAAAATCTACAAACCACGTTATAAATACAGCCAGAATTGCAGGAATCATAAATCCTTTCCACGTTTTTAATATTTCCTTCCAGAAATATTTCATGTTGATATGTAATACCTTGTGATAAAATATATTCATAATCAATCCATTTCCTATCAGCAAGCTAAGTGCAGTTCCCATTGCAGCACCAATGGCTCCCCATTTACCTGCCAATGGTATACTAATTCCAACATTACTTATTGCTATTACCAGATAAATAATCGATCTGAATTGATGCTTATTCAATGCCCTCTGCATTTCGATTCCTATATTCTGGATCAGAGGTATCAATATCGGTATAACCAAATATAATGCAGCTGTATATGCATCTTCATATCCTTCTCCTGCATAAATATGTACAATAAAATATCGGCCAAATACGATAAAACCACCCGTCAATAATCCGAGAATCAGCCACTGTATTCTTCCGATTTTAGCCATTAATTCCGTAAACTCCGTCTGATAATCTTTGCCTTTTTGTACTGCAATACGATTTACCCTGGGAGAAAATACAGAGGATATCGTTGTTGAAAATGTCATAAACAAGCTATTAAACTGTGATGCAACGCCATATACCGCAATTTCTTCTGTGCCACTTGTATGACCAAGTATCAGCTTGTCTACATTCCAGTTAATCTGATCGATAATCATATTGATCAACAAAAAAGAACTAAATACCGTTATTTCTTTTAACAAACTCCATTGAAATCCATGAAAGGAAACAGGAATCTTTATTTTATAGATACAAAACCATACATTTACTACGAATCGTACAAATGTGATTAATGTTGTAACCACCACAAGCATTACACTTCCATGTCCCAATAAGAGTAAAGGGAGACATATAAACGGATTTACAATGGAAGAAATCAACCCTGCAATACGCTGAAAAATAAACTGTTCATATGCTCCTATAATAGAATCAAACATACCGCTGATTAATGAAATTGCTATATTAATCACCAAAATGATCATTAATATTCTGGCTTTCGCCAATTCCAAATCTGACAATTTTGAGCCAAAAATCTGTTCCGGGAAAAAGCTTAATATAAATCCACAAATGGCTGCCAATGCCGCCAAAATACTAAAAAGAGTTAAAAACATTCCATTTAAGGAGGCCAGTTTTTCTTTATTATTACAGGATTTTGCAAAAAAACGTACGTACGCTCCTGTAAATCCCAAACTGAACAAACTCAAATAGCTAACCACACTGGACACTAACGAATATAATCCATATTCACTTTTTCCAAGAAGTCGGATCATAACCGGCATATATATAAGCTGTATTGCGATTGCAATTACAGTTGATATATATGATAATACAACACCTGCTTTTAATTGATTCTTCACAATTGACTCCGTTCTAATCGTTCTTCAGTGCATTTCCCAAATATTCCAAAGACTCTTTCCTTCTCTTCTCCCAATGCTTATGAGCATAAGTAAAATCTATTTCAGGAATTTTATTCATATCCTCTAATTCTCTTTCCGTAACTAACTGATTCTCCAGATGATATTCTTCCAGGAAATCATAGATCCGACTGTTCATATTCCCCTTTTCACCAATTTTATTACGTTCAAAAACAACAAATGGTTTTTGAAAAATCATAGAAAACACACAGGCATGAAAAGAATCTGTGATTACAAACTCTGCATTTTTAATTAATCCAATAAATTCACGTGGGCCTGATGTGTAATCATGAATATCTCCGAAAAACAGATCGCATTTACGAACAACATTTAAAAAAATATGTGGAAATGTCAAAATAGATAAATGTATCTTCTGAGCAAATTTTTTTGTTGCTTTGCGATACTCCATACTATCTCCCAACAAATAACATAAAATGTACTTTTCTTTCTTTTCGGGCGTTCTTGCCACATCTGCCCATTCGTTCTTTGTCAATAACAATACAGGATCTACGACAACATCCATTTTTTTATTTGTTAACATTTTTAGGATTGATACTGATTTTTTTTCGCGTACAGATACAGCATCTAACTGATTTATACCGTTACTCATGATTTTTCTGAAATCTGACGATGTCTCTAATACTGCCATGCTTGGGGCATACGCTATTTTTTTTACACAAGAAGGAACAAACTGCAATGTATATACTATTAAGTTCTGCTTCTCCTTACAATCATTCCAGATTTGATCTCCACCACATATAAATAATCTATACTGCCCCAGACTCTTATATATAGAATCATACTCAAATGCCATCTCACTGTGAGGAATTTCATTCATAAAATTATCAAATGCTTTTTTTCTTTGAGTCAAATTCTTTTTATTGCATATTCCAAAAAAAACAATTCCAAAATTATATACCATTTGATATAAATACAATAATATATTTTTGTTCTTGCTGTGTCGTTTTATTTCTGCCTTTTGTTCAGCAGGTACATAGTCAATTTGTTCCGCTTCTATCCCAAAATATTCTTTTAATACTTGTGGCAATGCATACGCCTGCAATAAACCGCCAAAATTATAGTTTGCGTGATATAAAGTAACAATTCCTGCCTTATTCTTTTCACTTATTCTTTCGTGCACAAACCTACTCTCCTCTGACTATCCTTAAAAATACAGGCCCAAACAATAATAATATCCCTTCCAAATGATATTTTACCAATATATATTTCAGCTTCTGAATGCCATGTTGCAACTCTAATGGATACATGTCCCTATATTCATAAAATTCCATTTTTTTTTCCAATTTTAACAATTCTCTTTTTTTATCTCCATAGGACAGTGTACATAAATTTGAACTCAATTGATAAATCGCCCATATATAATTATCATATGCAACTTCAGCATATGCCAATTTATCAATGTTCCCCTGAAATGAATCCAAAAACATTCTTTGATGATTCCAAATGATCTCACGGCACTCTATCGTTTTTTTTACCCACCGATGACTTGTAGAACCTTCAACATAACGATAATGATATAATGATTCTGCTATGTACGCTATTTTTTCAGCATTGCATAATGCATCCATTATATAACTGATATCTTCGCCTATTATTATATTTTCAAATCTTATTGATTTTACTTTTTCTCGCCGGAACAAATAAATCCACAAAGAATTCCTGTTTTCTTTCCAAATATTAAGAAAATCTTTTTTTATCTCCTCTTTTGTGAGTAATTTCTTACCTCTCCAGAAATATTGTCCAGAAGCCTTTCCATCATTTCGTTCATATATCACTCCAAATTGTACAATATCAGCATTTGTTTCTTGCATCCGTTTTACTGCACATTTTAAAAGACATTCATCAATCCAATCATCTGCATCCATAAAATAAATAAATTCTCCTGTTACATTATCCAATCCGATATTTCTTGTCGGTCCAGGCCCATGAATTTCAGAATTATTTTCTAATAAAATAATTCTATTATCCTTTTTACTGTATTCCTCACATATTGCTTTACTATTGTCAGTGGATTGATCATTTATCAGAAGTAATTCAAAGTCTGTATACGTCTGTTTTAATATAGATTCTATTGCTTCGTTTAAATATTTTTCTGCATTATAGACTGGCATAATCACTGATACTTTTGACATTTCATTCCTCTTCTTTTTTCACTCTATTTTGTTCAATAATTTTATTAATCACTTCCACAAAATTCCTATAATAAATTGCTTCATCATATTTCTTACTTTGCATTCTGGCATTTTCTGACATCTGTTTTCGCACTCCCGGATGTTCTTTCAAATAACAAATTTCCCTTTTCAAATTCGTTATAATATTTTCCCTTTCAACAATTAAAGTCGCATTCTCATTTACATATTCCACCATTCCACCGGAATTTGTCACAATTGTCGGAATTCCTTCTGCCATAGCTTCCAGAACCACTAATCCCGCTGCTTCTTCCCACAATGAGGGGACACACTGTATATCAGCCACTGCAGCATATTTATACACTTCCGCATTATCCACATATCCGGTAAAAATAATCCGGTCTTTATTTTGTTCAGACAGTCTCTTCACTTTTTTTTCATAAGGTGAAAACGCCCATTTACCAAAATTTGCACTGCCAACACCGAGCAATTTTATATGTTTATCATCTATTGAAAGAACTGCCTGCATCAATTCCAATATTCCTTTTACCTGAATCAATCTTCCCACATACAAAACAACAAAATCATCTTCCTGCAGACCCAGTTTCTTTCTGATTTTTTTTCTTTCTTCTTCTGAAATTGTCCTATCAAATTTATCTACATCAATTGCATTTTTTAATACATGTGTATTTACAGGATACTTACATGCCTTTTCATATTCCCTGACAACAAACTCGCTTACTCCAATCATATGACCGAAGCCTTTAACCACTTCTTCCTTTGGAATAAAATGTATATGGGCATGGAAAACAAGCTGTTCCCTTCGATAGTCTTTTGCAATATCAATAACCGCCTGTTCATCTCCGCCTTCCACAATCAACAGGTCAAATTTCTCATTTTGAATAACAGGAGCAATTTCATTATAATGCCTTTGAAATGCCCGGATTGTTTTTCCTGTTATTTTTCTGACTGCTAAAAATACCGCATGCTTTGCCAGGTTTTGGAATGTATTTGTATGTGTCCACACAAATCGTACTTCCGGATACTTTTTTGCTGCTTCTACAGCTTCTTTATGATACACAGAAAAAATTGTCAGGCGAAGACCATCTTTCTTTGAATACTTTTTTACAATACTTG
Organism: Blautia sp. HCP3S3_C12; assembly: GCF_052064155.1. NCBI lineage: Bacteria > Bacillati > Bacillota > Clostridia > Lachnospirales > Lachnospiraceae > Blautia > Blautia sp. HCP3S3_C12. The sequence goes on from NZ_JBQHWC010000018.1 coordinate 13,931, forward strand.
TAATCAACGTTTCGATTGCTCCACCGCATACCGCCGGAACAGGCATCACTCCACCCATGATGATTCCTATGTTATACATTGCAATTTTCCTTCCCGTTTCCACTTGCCTAATCCTTATTCTATAAAAAGCGCTCCAACAATCCCCGGAATTTCATTCCCACCCGAAACACAAGACATGGATTTATTTCCATAAACACAAGAGAAAGCCCTTTCATTATCGGCAGTTTTGTTTTCCTCAATTGTTTCAAAATGTCCTTTGTTCGATTTTCTGACTGAATAAACCTTTTTTCCTCAGCCTCATTCGTTTTCAGTCTTTTACTTTCCTCCAGATATTCCAGAGAAAAAACCAAAACCTTATATGCCTGATCTGCATATTCCGGTTTCTTTAAATAAATATAGATTCTTTCCTGCAATGCCTCGATAATATCAAGATTCCTCGCAGCACTTTTCTTTCCCATGATACTATTATCACGCTGTCTGTAATAATACAGACACTCTGGAATCGTTACGATCTTTATATCCAGCTGATAGATATCATTTGCCCAAAACTCATCCTCATGATATTTACCAAAACGAAATCTTACTTCACCAAATGTTTCTTTTTTATACAATTTGTTCCAGGCTACCGTCCAGATTCCATAACATCGCTCATTCTTTCTGTTGTAAAATATTTCCTTCGCACATAAAACCTCTGATTTCATGCTGGTAGAAAAATCTTTTTTTCTGTCATTTTCAAAAAAATAAAGGAAATTGCAGATTGCAAGATCTGCATCTTCAATCAAAATATTTTTATACAGGCATTCCAGCATAGTTGGGGCAATATAATCGTCGCTGTCTATAAACATAAAATAGTTTCCAGCTGCCTGATCCATTCCTCTGTTTCGTGCATCAGAAAGTCCACCATTTTCTTTATGAATCACCTTCACCCGCCTGTCCATAGCGGCATATTCATCACAGATCTGCCCGGATCCATCCTTTGATCCATCATCTACAAGGATCAGTTCAAAATCTGTAAATGTCTGAGCCAAGATGCTGTCTACACACTGCCTGATATATTTTTCAACCTGATAAACCGGTACAATGATGCTTACTTCTGCCATGGTATCTTCCTTTGCTATGCCAATTTATTCAATATACATTTCCATTTTTCTATAATATGCTCGTCGCTATACCGTTCAAACCCAATCATCGTATTCGCTGACAATTCTTCCAGTCTTTCGGAATTTTCTATCAGATTATCAATTTCCCGCACCATTTGTTCCCACTCAAAGGGGGGAATCAATTTTCCATTTTGATCGTTGGTTATGATCTCTGACGGTCCGATTTTTATATCAAAGCTGACACAGGGTACATGCATCTGCATTGCCTCCACAAGACACATACCAAACCCTTCATATCTGGATGTCAGTACAAATAATTTCGTTCGATTCAGATACCATTCTACATAATCGACTGTTCCTTTTAGTATCAACTGATCTTCCAACTTATTTTCTGAAATAGCCTGTTCCAAAATATTTCTTTCTTCACCATCTCCCAAAACGAACCATTTCCAATCCTTGTGCTTTTTTAAAACAGGAACTGCTATTTTTGCCAGGTACTCTGTTCCTTTTTGATATGTCAGTCTCCCTGCTGTCACGATCCATTTCTCGCGCTGCACATTTTCATTTCTTTTCATTTTGGGAACCATATTATAGATCGCACTTATTCGCGTTTTTCTCCCCAGAATCTTCCCATAATTTTCTTTGTCTTCTTCTGTGAGTGTAATAACATAATCTGAAAAATGTGCCGTCAATTTTGATATCAGTCTGCGATATAAAACCTGCTGTTCAAATTCACAGTTAAAATGCTCCCATGACACCACCTTCGTCTTCAAACGCCTTGATGCCGGTATTGCAAGCACATCCAGTACAATGTCAATATCTATGATAATATCGATCTGTTTGTCTTTCAGAAATTTCCCCAGTCTCTTAATCAGTGGCAGATAGCCCGGTCCCGGGTTGATCCAGTGATTGCCAAGCTGATCTCGCTCAATCGCCGAGTCTATTGGATAAAACGGTTCTTTTTCCTGCTCCACCAGGCTTAAAAAACAGATTTCATAAGTGCCTTCCTTCACCAGTGCGTTTGCTATCTGGGAAGCCACACGTTCTGTACCGCCGCTTCTTGTGATGTCGCCTGAAAAAAAACAGATTTTCTTTTTCACTGGTCTTCCTCCTTATTTTCCAGTGTCCTCTGAATGGCTATATCCTGTGTCAGCTTATTGTTTTTCATCTCCAGCTGCGATACCTTGATCGTCAGGAAGAATTGATGACAGCTCAGCAAAAATATGATAATTAGGAACACACAATTTGACGGTGACTGTATACCGATAAGTTTTGCAGCCCATACCGCAAGCACCGGGAAAACCGATATCAGAATCATCAAAAAGCTAAAAGCGATCCAGAATATGCCATCCCTCATTTGAATTTTCTTTTTTCGTATGCATTGCGAAATAACAGTAAATACAGCCACACTTCCAATAAGAAGCAGGATACGAAAGGACCATTTTAAAATCTCCATGCTACAGCACCACCTTTCTGTCCCTGAACCACTGGAATACACAGATGGACATCAGCATATGGATCATATATTTGGATGCATTGACCGGTGTGAGATAACTCTTCCCTTCTGTTCTCTCTCCCATTTCCACCTTGATTTCCCGAATATCCGCTCCCAGCCGCATCAGATAGGACAAAGTATCCGGTTCCGGTGAATTGTTTGCATCTTTTACAAACTGTTCAATGATATGTCTATCATACAGCCGCATGCCACTGGTAGGATCCGACAGATATTTTCCTGTAGTCAGCCAGATAGCTGCTGTAATCATTTTCGCCCCTAACGTACGAATCCGAAACGGCATTTTGCCTCCATAAAACCGGGAAGCAATGACCACATTGCACTTCTCACGCGCCATACAGTCCACCATGGGCTGAATATACTCCGGCCGATGCTGGCCATCAGCATCAAACTGAAGTGCCATGTCATACCCTTTTTGACTGGCATATTTCATTCCAGCCTGCATGGCTCCGGTCAATCCCAGATTAATCGGCAGACTGATATAATGGTAGTGATTCTCTTTGCATATCTGTTCTGTCTGATCGGTCGAGCCATCATTGACAATCACATAATCAAACTGCGGACATACCTGCCTGAAATGCTCAACGACTTGTTTCAGATTCTTATCTTCATTATAAGCTGGTATTATGACTAATACTTTCATCTTTTGCCCTCATCTTTCAATTATCCTATCAAGGCTTTAAATTCATCCAAACCCCTGGCACTATACATAATCCTTCTCTGTGCCTGTTCTCCATATGCCCTGCATCTCTTTGGATGCTCGATCATCCAAAGAATTTCTCTGCTTATGCTCTGAGGATCCAACGAGCACATCCGGCCATCCACATCCTGCTCGATCTGTTCCCTGTTTCCACTGCAATCCGTGGCAAGGATTGGTTTTCCAAGAGTCTGCGCCTCCTGTATGGCGATACTCTTTCCTTCATATCCGGTGGCATGCACATAAAAATCACAGTTTTTGTAGTAAGGGAACGGATTTTCTTTTACTCCCAGCAGGATAAAATCATTTTCCAGACCTGCATCTTGAATCTGCTGCTCAAGTTTGTTCCGAAGGTCTCCCTCACCAAGCACATACCACCTTACCGGTACGCTGCATTTTTCTTTCAGTAAAGCCATCGCCTGTATGGCAATATCATACCGCTTCTGATAAGTCAGTCTTCCGATCGTCAGAATCCGATACCCTTCAAAATCATCTTTGAAACCTTGTCCCTGATCTGCCATCTTCCGGATCCTGTCCTGATTCACCAGATTGTGAAAAACGGAAACTTTCTTTTCATATTCCGGATACACCTCAAGAAAATGCTCTTTCACTTCGTCAGATACGGTAAAAATCCTGTTAAATTTCATGTAACAGTCCAGATCCAAGTCTCTTCCATATCCGGCTTTTTTGTAATCGATATGTACTAATGCCGCTTTTTTCTTTGCATTTACATGTTCTGCCACATAGTAGGTTGCTCCGCCTTCCAGATAGGCAACTGCCAGATCATATTCTTTCTTTATGATCGGCGCACCATCCGAAAGCAGACGCCAGCACAGCTTATCCGGCAGGATTTTCCCATTTCTTCGCATGGTCAGGGAATTTTTCAGCAAATAGGGAAAACGCCGCAGGAATAACCCTTTCCCGATTCCAGCCCTCAGCACACTCCGCATGAGAAGTTTTCTTCCTTCTTTTGTAAGCACGGATACCTCTTTATAATTTTGATTGAGCAGCCGGACATGTTCCGGCAATTCACGAATTAATTCTCCCTGACCTGTCAGGACAAACAAAGAAATCTCATATTTTTCCGGTTCCAATACAGTCAGCAGATCCAGCATGGCACGCTCGGCACCGCCATATCCCAGTGTATTGATAACAAATAATATCCTCTTCCTCATATCTTTCTTTTCCCCTTTGTCTCTTATATCTCTGTTTCCAGACTTACCTCCGATTTTTTCTGCTCTCTGAGATCAAAAACTTTCGGAGAGGGTTTGATTCCCTTTGCCTGCTTCATAATATTTCCTCTGCAGAATATATGCTCATCCAGATTTTTCTCCATCCACTGAAGCCTCATATAGGCCACGGTAAATCCGATCATTGATCCGACCCAGACTCCGATTCCATAGAATATAGAGATTAGATGAACAGCCACCAGGCTTGCAAGAAATGTTCCCGCGCAAAAGCTTATGGCCGTGAGCAGTGCACCCTTCAGGTCTTCAAAATAGTACAGAAAGATAATCTCCGAATACATCAGAAACAGGACAAAATATCCGGCTGCCACCATCGGATAAATCCGCATGACCAGACCGGCATACCCTTTACCCGGGAGAAAAATCACAAAAATCAGGTAAATGACCACTGACACGATAAACTGCAGACGTACCAGTGTCATGAGCTCACTTCCAAGCTGCCGGAACATCCTTTTTCTTGTATTTCGAATATCGATGCCTCTTCCGCCAAACACAGCATCGGAATAAGCCCGATAACGTTCATGAAAATACATTTCCACCCTGGAGATGAAGATCACGCTTGCCGATATGTTGGTAAACATCGCAAGACAGGTTGCCATGTCATACGGCTGGTTACACACAAAGGTGCGAACCAGATGCATAGCCATATCCGTCCCCCAGAACACAAAATTATGTACAAACAATCCCAGTGTATAAAGAAAATTAATCAGGATCAGATGCCAGTATTTCCGAAAATATGAAAATACCCTTTTATACTCCTCGCTGTTATCTGGGAAAAACTGATGAATCTTTGCCCATTCCAGCACGGCCGTAAGGAAAAATCCCACTGTCAGAGACAGAAGCATACTGTATGTGATGCTGACCTTACACACATAACGAAGAAAGACCGAAAGTAAAAAGGATGTTACCATTCCTATCAGGAAATAGAAGGAGATCAATTGATATTCCTTACATATGGACAGATACAGCATATTGTAAAATACGGTAACCAGGCTGACAAAACAGCAATATCCGGTAAACACATAGTAGATCGGCACCCCGCCCACCAGATGCTCCCAGAAGCAGAACGGGATCGCGAACAGACAGCTGAAGCAGATATTGGTCAGCAGGCCAACTCTGTGACATGGCTGCACGTCCTCATACCGTTCCTCAAAGATCACATCCGACATGTAGCGGGACAGTACCGCATTGAATGGTGAAGTCGTCAGCAGTGAAAAGATGAACACATACAGTACTGTGCAGGAAAAAAGTTCCCGGTCTATAAAACGTACTGTATTGAATTTTAACACTCTCTGCATCAGCATCAGATTGATGATGACAACAAGAACCGGTGCAATCGTTACAACTGTGCTGTAGAAAAAACCTATCACATTGGTGGTAATCGTATTCTTATGGTAGATATTTGTAAGCTTTACACCAATTCCAGCCATGTTCTTCTCCTCTTTGCTGCTTCCCGGTAAATGTTCGCATATGTTTTTTTCATATCTTCAATCTTATATTTTCTCAGGAGGCGCCGATAGCCGACCTCTGCCATCTTCTTACGTACTTCCGGATTCTCTGCCAGATACACCATGGCACTGGCGATCTCCTCCACATTCATAATATGAGTCAGGATTCCGGCCTCTCCAAAGTCGTCATCCTCTCCATACAGAAGCCCCCTGCAGTTTCCCACATCTGTTGCGATGACCGGAACATGTGCTGCAAAGCTTTCCAGAATCGTAAGAGGCTGCCCTTCACTGATACTGGTAAGAATGGTCATATCCATCCACCCCAGATAATCTGTGACCTGGATCCTCCCTGTAAATTCCACATCCGGGATCTCCATCATCTCCACCATCTTAAAGCATTCCGCTGCATACTCCGGCTCTTCATCATATGGTCCCATGATCCACAGCTTCAGCTTTGGACATCGTCTCCTGGCATAAGCGAAGGCCTGGATCAACGTTTTCACATCTTTGATCGGCGTTACACGAAGTACTGCACCTATATGGATATACCCTTCCTGTTCCGGTCGTATTCCAGGCAGATTCTCCAGCCTCTTATAGTCAATTCCATTGGGTGTGACCATCGTCTTTTTCACCGGGCATCCCAGCTCGATCTGAAGCTCTCTCGCATGCTGATACAGGCTGGTCACCACGTCTGCCTTGTCATAGGCAACCTGGGACATCTTTTTGAACTGCTGGATCCATATTCTCTTATAGAGACGTTGTACCCACTCTGCCTTGATCAGCTCTTCCTCTCTCTCCCGGGTATAGATTCCATGCTCTGACAGGATCAGCTGCCCTCCATGAAAGTGCTTGCCCATGCAGCCCAGGATTCCCGCATATCCGGTTGATACCGCATGATACACATCTGCCTGTGGAATTTCCATAGACATTGCCAGGAACAGTGGAAGATACATGGACCTCATCGTCCACAGGAAATCCGAAAATACGATATCCGGGTACTTCAGGTTATAACAATCCAGTACCGCATGATAAAAATCCTCTCCCATCAAAAGGTGATTGATCGATACATTGTTGTCCCGGAAAAAATCAAACATCACATCCCACTCTACTTCATGGTTCATGAGCAGGCTCCGCAATGCATGATAATCCTTCTTGTCCATCCGGGTCTTATGTCTCTTATTTACACTGCCCCAGTCCACATCTTCCAGATACAGTTCATGAACCTCTGTCACATTCTCCGGCAGCTCATAGGCAAATCTTCCACTCAGCTCCCGATTCGCTATGATGGTAAGCAGGATAAACTCCTGATCCGGGAAGGTCCGGATCATACTGTGGACCCAGCCGGACACTCCGCCAACCACGTAGGGATAACATCCTTCTGCAATAAAACAGATCCTCATGGCTACACCTCTTCTCCTGTTATTCTCTATAGTAAAGCTCTGTATCCGGTACCAGAGTAATGGAAGCCTTCTCTTCGGTCAACGTAAGAAGGTAAGTGTGTTCTTCCACCTCCTGCCAGGTTCCGCCGGTCATCTCCCCCGGCTTTTCCCCGTGAGTCCGAAGCAAAAGATATGCATCCCCGGTAAAATCCTTTGCCTGAATGGAGATACCGTCCCCTGTTCTGGTACTCTCCACGTTTCCGTTCAGGAAATTGCGGACTCTGCCATCGCTCTCACTGATGGTCGTCTTATCAAAAGCGGCAAAAGGTTTCCAGTAGGTGTCAATATAGGATGCCATCTTCTCCGCTACCTTTTCCCATTCATCCAGTTCGCTTTCCGGCCATAATACCCGGTAGATATCTGCCTGGACATTGCTGTAGCCCAGTGCCGTCTCCAGACTTTTCAGGCGCAGACTGTCCTTGTAGGTATGCATGTAAGCATCTGCTGTTGCGTTCTGGAGCGTGATCTGATCGGTCAGCCAGGACAGGATCTGCACATCCCTCTCATATTCTCCCACAACGGTGCGAATATCCTGAAAATATTCCATGTGGCCGGTCCGGTCGATCAACCGGGCGAGCTTCTCCTTATTCTCCTTACGGATGTACCCGCCTGCAAAAGCGTACTGCACTTCCCAGCTATCCAGGATACTTCGCTCATCCTCCACGGACCACCGAAGATCCTCACTCTCCATCCGTCCCAGGCAGACTCCTGCTTCTGCTGATTCTTCATTAAAAAATTTCAGATAGTCGATCAGATCACTCTTCTTCGGTTCATTCTGAGAATGGTCACTTTGTTTTACTGACAGAAAAGAGGTGATCTTCCAGCTTCCTTTCTGTGAAGCTGCTGCCAGAGAGGGCCAGAGGACATCCCGGCAGAACTGCCGGCTCGTCATACCATAAGCCTCCGCCAATGCTTCTTCATTCTCATCAGTCAGATCCGGAAAGCCTGTCACAAGCAGATTCTGCGCATTTACCACCGAATATAACGCGTAATCTTCTGCTTCATAAATCATGGCGTCCAGTATGCCTAAGGCAGCTTCCCCTTCCATATAGTCCCCATTGACGGCAAATACTGAGCCTGTGCCCATATTGCTTCTCCAGATGATCGCCGGCATGTCCTCATTGTTCAGATTCATGGAAGTCTTTTCCTCCGCAGAGACAAATCCTACCATATAAGATTTGGTGCGGGAAGAAATATCGTACCACGGGATCTCCCTCTCCATATCCACCACTTCCGGTTCTTTTACTCCCTCAAAGGAATAGCAGGTCTCGCCTCCCAGCAGGAATCCGCTGTAGAGACGAATCTCATGCAATCTTACCGATTCCCCCCGCAGCTGCTGGATACCGAGAAGCTCCTGCAGTACAGCACAGTCTCTGATGGTATGGTAGGAAGGAAGACGGCAGAAGATGACAACTCCTCCCTGTTCTACATACCGGGACAGCTTCTTCGTCATCTCTTCTGTCTGACGCTCAAGCAGTGCTCCGTCCAGGAGCAGATATGGTACGCCTCCATATGTCCCATCCAAAGATGTGCGCACCTGCAGATATTTTTTTCGATATCCTGCCCACTCTTTGATGACACGGTAGTAACCGTTATCCATTGCCCCGATATAAAGAACCTGTTGTCCTGCCTGGACAGCAGCCTGCTGATCAGACTTTTGCTCTTTTTTTTCGATCAGCTCTGTATCTGCCGCGTGATTGACATCATAATCATTAAAGTATTCTTTTAATACGACTGAAGAAAGGAAGAGTGCCAGCACGACGACCACCATGGTCATCATCATCGCAAAATTACGTTTTGACAGCATAAGCCTTCCTCCTTTCTGTACAGTTCTCCTCTATCTCTGGATCATACGTATAAGTTCCAGTGTCTGGTTGTCAACCACCACCGTAGATGTCTTCAGCTGATCCAGAACCTCAAAAAATTCATCTTTCCGGCCTGTCTCAAAATACAGTTTCAGCCTGAGCGTGTAGGAAGACAGCTGATCCGGATACTGTTCGAAAAAACGATCTCCCCACAGCTCTGCTCTCTCATATTCTCTCAGTTCCAGGATTCTGCCCAGGACACATTCATAGCAGGCCGGCAGGATCCTCTCTCTTGCATTTTGAAAAAGTTTTTCACAAAGCTTCTCCATCTGGTCAACATAATCCCTCTGCTCCACCTGTACGAATACCTTCTGCTTCAGCATCTGATTCATATATCCGATCAGCTTCAGTATCTGCTGCTGGCATTCATCTTCCTGAATATCTTCTTCCTCGATCTTCTGCTGCATCCTTCTCACATATTCACGGTATCTGTCCATTCTGTTCTGCAAAAACGATGCTGCATAATGTGCAACTTCTGAATCATCACTGTCCAGAGCAAGGGCAATAGCCGAAAGAGATTCCTCTGTCTCTCCCAGAAGCACATTCAACATGTTTGTACGCATCTTTTCCTGATCCGACACCAGGATGGACTCTTCCACCGCTACAATGTTCCGTTCTCGCTCCTCATCGGCTTTTATCCTCGGAACATGCCGCTTTTTACTAAATTCCACATCTGACAGATCTCTTTCACCCAGTTTTATAAAATGATACTTCAGAAAACCGAACAAAAAATACAGAATTCCAACCACCGGACAGATCAGCATGATCACCATGTGCATCACATACTGTCTGCGATTATCCTCGTCTTTTTTAAAGAGCAGATACCAGAGCAGATATCCCACTGCGATCAGTGCATTCAGAAAAAGCACTGCGCAAAAGATGATACCACTGCGTGTCATAATCCAATCTCCTCACGAATAACAGTTCGAATCCCCTTCTGCGCCAGATGGTTCTGAACCAAACCACAGCCTTTTCTGTCCGTACTGGTAAGAAGGATGTAGAGATGGCCGTCATCTCTATAACCGATATAGTCTGTATGGCGAAGTATTCCGGCAATGATGCTGCCTGCGTTTTCCATACCGCCTTCTGCGAAGACCACCTGCAGCAGAATATATTCCGTCAGACCCTTTTCTCCGGCTTCGTGATAGGTGACAACCAGTTCCTCGAACTCCTCTGCCTTCAGTACCGGTCCCTCATCCTGATACTTTTCATTTTTCAGGAGATCGTAATACGCTGCTGACCTTTCCACTGCTTTCTGGATCATCTTACTGATGACGACCAGACGGTTCGCTTCCCCGATCGTCATCCGCTCAAAGGGGATACTCCAGAGCAGGATCATCATCTCGATCTGTTCCCCTTCATAGATACCGCAGGCCATGACGGGATACTCCGGATCCAGATTCCGGTTCAGATACACTTCCTGTCTGGTAAATGCTTCATACAGCGGTTCTTTATCCGGAAGATATACTGTATATCCCATGGAACCGGCTTTTTGGGAAGTCCTTCCGAACAATCTTCCATATTTTTCTCTGTCAATACGGTAAAGCGAGACATCCTGGCAATCCATAAAGTCCCGGATCATCTCAATGGCATGGAACAGAATTTTCGTCGGATGATCCTCTTCCAGCTGCTCTGCCAGATCATAAACGGTACCCAGACTGTAATCATAGTTTACCACCTGGGTGATCAGCCCTTCCTTTACGCGGAGATTGCTGTCGTTGATGTCGGCAATATCTCCCACACGCTCCGACAGGAAATCCACCTCCTGTGCTTTCTCCTCCTGCTGGAATTTAAGCTGATCCTTCATATACCCTACTACCAGGCCTACGATGAATATTTCTGCGATCCATACATACGTATTGTAATCCGTAACTACCTCAATGCCGGACTTGCTGTACATCTGCCGGAACAGATAGCCAGCCATGGCAAGCAGAGCCGAAAACGTTGCCTGTCTCTGTCCATGCACCACTGCAAACAGCAGGACATAGATCAGATAAAAATCGATCTTGGAGAAATACCGGCTTCCCGTCGCACGGTTGTTCAGCATGAAAAAAGGAATGAACAACACCAGGTTCTCTATATATGGGACCAGCGCGCCGAAAAGCTCCATGGTTCTAAAATAGATCCTGTGCCAGATATCCCATCCCTGATGGTTGCTGTCCAGGAACTGTCCACTGTGCTTCTTCATATAGGAGAGTGTCTTCTCGATAATCTCCTCCGGCCCACAGGAAATCTCAAAGCCAAATTCTTCCCTGAGCCTCTCATTTGACAAGATCACCGACTTCTGTTCCTCCGTCGTATTGTCAACCTTCTCCAGGTCATTTCCCAGATACGTCTCAATAGCATCTGCGACCTGCTTTTCAGAATACCCCTCACCGGAAGACACATGATAGAGTACATACCGGTGTCTCTTACACGCCACCAGCTGATAGATGCTCTCCACCGCATCCCCTATATAGGTAAGCCCGTATCGATAATTGCTCCGATAGGTGACAGAACCTTTCTGAAAGGCATCCAGGCACTTGCTCTGACAGACGCCAGATGTCGCTTCCCTCTGATTCTTCGGAACGTCATACAGTCTGTCCAGACGCAGGATCACCACATCCTTCTTCAGCTGTCTCCGATAGAACCGACAGCTCTCCTCCCCCTGGAAGATCATCCGGGGCCGGATCCCTCCGGGAACCGGCCGGACATCCTCCGTCACCGGTATCTGATAAGAATTCCCATACACCTCTGACGAAGATAAGTAGACCAGCCGCCCTCTCTCCAGTACAGACCAGGAAAGCAGGATATTCTGCAGGCCTGCCGCGTACTGAATCGCTTCTCTTTTGGGATCTTCTCCAGACAGATTCCCGTCAAATGCACCGAGCAAAATCGTCACATCCGGCTTGACACTCCTGAATACCTCTTCCACGGAAGCATTGTCATAGGGAAAATCATACCGTTCAAATGCATATTCAAAATGATTGGATGGATTCCGGCTTCCCGACAGCACATAGATTTTATGCCCTTCCTTATACAGTTTTAATGAAAGCTTTCTCATCATAGGCGATACTCCGCCTACAAGCATGATATCCATAGTTTACTCCATCTTCTGTTCACATTCTCATTAGTTATAGCCATAATAGATTGCAAAATTATACAGTCGATATATATTCTGCTCTATATAATAACAGACAAACCTGTCATTTTCAAAATAAACCTTCAGTTCATTGGGATACAGTTCCATAAACTTCTGTGCCCAGTAATACATTCTGGACATGGTAATCGAACGCCTCGGTCCATTATAAGGAGCCAGTCCGGAGTTTTGCGGAAGTGGCTGCGCTGCCTGTTCTTCCGACACTACAGGAATCTCTCCTCCGTACCCGTTGGCATAGTTCAGAGGTTTCTTTTCTATATAGAAATACACCTTTTCCGTAGGAATCGTCACTTCCTTGGTTCGATTCCAGTATTCCATGTCTTCCAGAAACTCAATGGTTTCTGTATGGCGTCCATATTCTTCTATCATACGAAGTTCATCATTGGCAGACACGATGGTCCATTTGTTATCCTGTCCTTCGTTGTCCTTCATGATATTGGTGGTACAGAGGATGGCTTCGTTCATCTCCAGACTTCCGCCTCCAAAAGATCCTCGAATCCAGTCATACTTTGTACTGTTAAAGATTACAATCACCGTCAGGATCAATCCTACTACCTGCCGTGTATCCGCAAGCCAATCCAGAAACAGAAGATTCACCACACCATCCAATGTCATGATAATCACAACCGGGATCAGATACGCCAGATAGATACTCGCCCGGTAAGGCTCCATCAGCATCGGCCAGCCGAGAGCACCGCTCACAAGAATCAGTCCCAGAATAATTTCTGCGATAACCATTGAAAAGATTCCGGCTCCCCGCATCGGTTCAATCAAATATCTCTGAATCACACCAATGCCTAATGCTGCACCGATTCCGTACAGAACCAAGTTCATATCCGGTAATGCAAATACATTCTGCTTGCATCCCCATAAGATAGTTTCTCTATATTTCCAACCGATCAGAAGTATCGCTGCCAGAGGTACCAGATTAAAGAGCTGAAGAATCAATTTTACGATCAGCAAATGCCGTGGTACTTTCTTATCTTCAAATGAAATCTTGCCGCTTTTGATTCCCTGGGCTACAAGTATCACTCCGCCCACCGTCATAGCAACAACACCGACACAAATGATTCGGAATATCAGAACGGTATAATCTCTCAGTCCAATAACATTCATTGCCCAGTACATGGAACCCTGCAATTCTTTACCAGTCAGGAAAGCCACTGCCATGGGAAGGAACGCCAGCAGAATACTCAGAATTCCTGCCAGCAGAATGCGAAGAAAATATTCTTTTCTCCAGATCCAGTACCCGTAACCAACTGCAATACCGATACAGATCACACCTGCGATAATCGTATCGTAAAAGTGAGAGGTCAATGTCAGCGAAAAACTCATGGCAAACCCAAGCAGATACCAGGATGAAGTGCAGCGAATTCTATTAATTCCTTCTTCCAGTTCTTCTTTTCTGGTCTTAAAGAATTCCATCACAAAAAAGATAGACGGAAGAATGTACAGCATTCCAAATTCCTGGGGAAGCGTTGCTCCATATCGGGAATAGGAAATACCATTAAAATATTTGGCACCCACAAACAGCATGATTCCCAGATAAGGAAGGAATCTTGTTTTACAGTGTCCTTTCAAAAACACCAGAATCATCACGGCAATCATACTGTACTGAACCAGCCAGAACAGACGCAGTATCACGTATACCGGAATTCCCGTCATGGCAGACAGATAGTACAGCATACAGTGCATTCCCATAGGATAGATTCCCGCTACATAGATATTATTCTCAATAAGCCCGTTGATCCAGTAGTTGTGCACCGGGATGTCCGAGGCTCCATATCCCCAGTTATGCAAAATCCCAGGTCCGCAGACTTTCCACACAAGCAGTGCAAAAATCACAAGAAATGGAATGTCCAGAAAATTTTCTTTTAAAAGACGCCATAGATTTCTTGTAACCATCCGGAGAAACACTTTGATTTCCTGCCATCTGTTCCTCATAAAACTCTTGAAGCCGAGTTCACGCAAAATATAGTGCCTGCACTCTCCCAGCACTTTCATCATATATGAAGTTACCGGGATCTGATAAATCTTTACAATCAATAAAACTGCCGGGACAAATGTAAACAGGGAGAGTGTGATCCGATACGAAATGTGGAGCAGTTCCAAAACCTGCACCAGATTGATCACATAGAAATTACCGATGGTAAAATAGATCAGAAAACGTACTGCCGCAGGAAATCTTTTTACTTTGTGGTAAAAAACAAAAGCAGGAAGTCCTGCCGTAAATCCAATATATCCGATAAATAACTGTATAAATTGAATGACATTCAGTTTTTCCATAGACATCAGGCACTTCCCCCTCTCCTGTTTATTTTTCACTGTAACTGTTCAATATTTTCACAGTTGTTTTAGACTTCTCTTTTCCAGACCACTCAGCCGCAAAAAGGCAAGGCAACATCTGCGTACCGTTAAATTCTCGGTCCAGAACTTTTTGTATAACCGATACCACCATGTTCTTTCATCTATATAATGTCCATTTCTGAAAAATCCCTGCGCTGCGGCAAGGATCTGGTCTTCCTGTACCTTTTCATCCAGCTTCCACTGGTGATCTCCACACACCCGGAATCCATCCTCTTCGACTTTCATAATCCGGTGCAAAACCAGCGTGCCATCTTTTCTTCGATAAAGAACAATGTCCCCCTTTTTTAATATCTTTCCCTCTGCTGCCGTAACCTTTACCCGACACTTGCCTTCTTTCAAAAGCGGCCACATACTGGTGCCTTTTATCGGCACAACTGCAAACCCGAGTTCCTGCAGACACTGTTCTATATTCCCCGTCGTTTTCATCGTATCAGCACATGGCAGGAATCCAGTTCTGCCAAAAATGTATCCACATCTGCTGCCACCTGCTCCGGCTCTGTTCCATATTCCTGTGCCAGACCTTCGATCAGGCTGTCTCTGTCTGTATCCTGCTGCAGCATTCTGCAAATAAACTCACCGGTATGATTCAGCGCAATCATACCATTAAAATCTGTCTCTGTGTCAGAAAGTGGTACAAGTACCACATTTTCATGTACCTTTCTTAAAATATGATCTTCTATCAGACGCATAGCTGTCCTTTCTGTGTACTTTCATATTTTGATTGATTATTCTATGGTTGTATTGGTTCCACCAAAAAGTTGATTCAACGCATTTGCTGCATATTCCGCAGTGGGTGCGGGTGTTGGTGTTGTAGTTGAACCTCCTCCGCCTGGTCCATTACTGTCTGTCAAAATCTGGTCATTATCATCAAATCGATAAATCTTCGCCCTTGGCGGTTCATATATTCTTCCTTTCTTATCCATCAAAATCACTTTCCTTTCATCACTCTGTATGAGAGTTTGGCCGCTTCCGGTTCTCTTTTGCAGCTCATCTCATATACATTAATCTGCGACACTACCTGTTCCATCATGTCCAGTAAAAGATTCATTTCTTCATTACTCCTGGGACGCCAGGTATTATTGAGCATCAAAGCCAGTGCCTGGTCCCCTGTCACCTGCTGTATCTGATTCTCATTTCCCTGCTTCAAAAAACAGATGCCTTTTAACGGAACCCCTCGATTGACCTGCAAGTCTGTCTTTCCTGCAAAGGGAGTTCCCCATACGGTAATCTGTTCTTTCTTCGGCCAGATCACCGGCTTATCATCATTCAGAATATAGCTGTCCGGATATAGAGTTCGCCATAATGCCGTATGGGTTGACTTTCCCGTACCCGAAGGCGCCGAGAAGAGATAGGCTTCTCCATCATGGACCACCGCCGATGCATGGAGAAAAAAACGACCATGTTCTATAATCTCCCGGCAAAATGCTGCACTGCAGCAAATATATTCCCGCTCTTCTTCTGAAGGCCTTTTCATCACAACACGTGCTTCATCATAAGGATTCGGTCTTACTGTCATCACCGGTTCGCCGGAAGATCTGTAAGATTCACTCTGCCGCATCAACCGTCCAAATTTCGGCTTCATCTTTACTTTCAATCCGGCAATCTCATAAATCATCTTCTGGCTTCCCCTTCTTCCTCAATAAGGATGCATAAATATAGCATTTACACATCCTTGTTTTTTAGTACTGTTTTATTATTCTCATTCCGGAAACACTTCTGTGTCTCAATTATTGTGGATAGTGTGATTTACGTCTGTACTTTCCCGAAGCCGTGTTCACCACGCCATTGTCATTGGTCACCTTGGTTCCTGCCGTTCCATTAACAGTAATTGTAGCTGTTGCTCCCGGCGCATAAAGGTTGTCAATGATAAAGCCATAGGTTGTATTGGCCTGCAGTCCTGATGCATCCCAGTAATAGGTAAGTGTTGTCGCACCACTGATCTGCTGGATACTTCCCTTATTATGTTTAACTCCTGCACTGTCGGTGAGAATAGAAGTTCCATTTCCGGTAAACTTACCTGTTCCGCCGACCTTCACATAAGCCGAAGCCGGTACAGTTACCGTGATCTGGATGGTACTCACATCCGTCATGGTGTTGAGGGAATACTTAAATCCGGTAGAAATCGTATTGCCAAATTTGTTATCCAGACCATAACCTTTCGCGTTTATTCCCGTTCCAGCGTTTATTCCATTAAATGCAGATGGAATACCAACCGAACTGCTCTCTGCAACAAAGGAGAGATACACCTGACTGTCAACAGTCGGATTGTACACGATTTCAAACCTCGCGTAGTAAGTGACTCCGTTAGTCGCTGATGTCGTTGTTGTCGAATAGGTCGCATTCGTGCTTAGCTGATTGCCATTCTTATCATACCAGCCGAGGAATGTATATCCGGAATTTGCTGTTGCTTTGGAGCTTGCCGCAGTACCGTCCACATCTGTGACAGATGCCACGGAAACCTTTCCGCCGACAGTATCCGTCTTGAAGCTTCCGTCAGCCTGCTTCGTCTGTGCCGCGAAATTGACCGTATAGGCGGTTTCAAAACGTGCATAGTATGTGGCGTTACCTGTGGTGGTGTAACTGATGGTTGCACCGTTGTTAATCAGCATATCATCCGCAACTTTGTTGCCAGTTGAATCATACCAGCCAACAAATTTATAACCGGTTCCCGCAGTTGCTGTAGAACTGATTGGCGTTCCCACAGCATCAGTGTATGTGTAACGACCAAGTGTACCAATCTTATCGTCTGTTGTATCTTCCCAAGTATCTCCGTTTTTCACCTGCCGGATATAGGTCTGGGTCACACTTCCGGAAAATCTTGCATAGTAGGTATTGACACTTTCCTTGGTTTCCACATAGGTGTAGGTAGTATTTGTGGTAATTAATTTTCCGCTTGCATCATACCAGCCCTCAAAGGTAAAGCCATCTTTTGCCGTTGCTGTGGCTGTGATCGTTTCATCAGTTTCCGCATGGTAGGATTTTCCACCGTTTGCGTTATATGCAGCATTATAATTCGTATCGGATGTATCTGTCACACTGGTAATTTCAACAGTTCCGCCATTAGCAGAATCCGTGTAGTTCTTGCCTCTGCCCACCTGCGGTATAAATGCCTGAAGCCAACGCCACTGTGCCACCATGGTAAGACCTTTGTGGTCATTGGCGTACGCCCTTTCTTCTCCGTTATCTTTCCAGGTCACGCCATCAATCTCATTACCCGTTTTATTAATTGTTTGCGTCAATGACACGTTTCCATTATAAATGTTAAAATGCTGTGCTGCTGTCTCTTCTGTTGCTCCACTGACAGAGTAATTACATGCTATGGTATGTACGGCTGGAAGTATTAACTTGCCCAACTGATCCGCATTTACATGTGTTTCTTTTTCGCCAGTTTTTTCTAATTTATCTCCGGTCAGCAGCCAGCCCATAAATTTCCAGCCGTCATTCTGACCTTCCGCCGCATGGGATACATATGGGGAAATAAACATCTCCGTCGGTTTGTTACTCGGCGTGGCACCAGTCGTTGCATCCACTCCGCTCGTATTTCCTGTAAGCACAGCCGGTTTGAAGCTGTACACATTCGGTGCTTCTTTTGTGTTGTAGGTTCTTTCCACCACGTACTCCTTACCGCCATTAGGGTCATAGGTGATGGTGGGGTTCTTGATGAAGACAAAGTGCAGATCTGTTGCGGATGTGATGTTTTCCAAATAATAGGTATAAATGGTATCACCGTCCGTATTCGTCGGTTTGATCCATTTCCCCTTTTTCTGTTCATCAGTCAGGCTGCCGGTATCTTCGATTTCGTTTCCTGCCAGTTGTAAAAATACGGTCTTCGGATTTCCCTTTTCATCCTGTTTTGTATAATACACACCGACAAACTCGCATCCGGCATCCGCATCCGCTTTCTTTATAACAGCCTGAATTTTCAGCGGCTGGCCGTCAGTCACATAGGTGGAAAGCTTGCCGTCCACCGTTACGGTATGACCGCTGGAGCTTCCCCCACCTGAAGATGATCCATCACTTCCTCCAACAACCGCACTTCCGTGGGTGGTGGTACTGCCGGACAAAGGATGATAAAGCTGGAAATTAATATTATCCAGAAAGTTACCGTAGGTCTTTGCTTTATCTGCTGTTGTACTGGAACCGACATATCCTACAGATACAAAACCAAACAGCGTATCCGTCTGCCCTGCCGGTACAGTATAGAGATAATACTTGCTCAAATCGACCGTTGTACTGCCATTTCCATTCGAACTTCCGGCAGATCCCTCTGCATTGGATCCATAAGAGTTCCATGGATTGGTGCCGCTTGTTGCTTTGCTGGATGCCATGATCCAGATGTGCCATTCTTCCGTATAAATGGTACTCGGTGTCAGACTAAAGGCATTATTTCCTGCATTATCTTCAAATGTTCCATTGGCTGCAAACTTTTTACTGTAAACGGTGTACTGCTTCGGTTCTGCTCCCGCCGTAATTGTGCTGTTATCTATATTCAGCCAGTCCACCATCTGCATCAGCTGATCACGCCCGTCCTTACTTGGTTTTGACGGATCGAAACTCTGCTTCGGTCCGATCACCAGCGCCATAATATCAGTACCGTTGCGGGCACCGTGATCCAACCCCCATTCATAGACGCTGGAGGGGCTGGTCTTTACATTCTGATACAAGGTACTCTCTTCGTCTGCATTCAGCTCCGCCGCATAAGTTCCGTCTTTAGGTTCCAATGTAACACCTGTAATATAGGTATTTGTGTTTTTCCTGAATAATTCAATCTTCCCCTGAAACGCGGTAGTACTCCAGGAGGGGACAGCGGATTGATCCGGTTGTAAATAAGTAGCTGTAAAGGTCTGTCCTTCCTCAAAACTGCCGTTCTGCAGTTTTCTATTATCCGAAGTATCATCCGCCGCATACACAAACCCAATGCCTACTCCCATAACAAGACAGAGTCCAAGCAGAAGTCCACGTACATTTACCAGCAGTTTATTTTTCTGCGGTTTCATTTTATCACTCATCCGTTTTCCTCCCCATTTTCATCTATCATTTTTCTGTAGATCAGGGTGATTCAAAAGCCCTGATTCAAAAATCCACTCTGTAAAACAAATCATTTATTGTCCACTTAAGTACTCCTATTCCATAGTTCAGCCATATTATAACATCCGGTGTGTCACAAACCTGTTACAAATTCCCCGGAAGAAACTTTTTTCTTTTGCCTGAAGCGAAATTTTTATCACGGGAGTCAAAACACTCCATGGCATCCTTCCGTAATTTCGCATCTGTCGTTTCCTGATTAAAAGTGACTCTTTTCCCATAGCAGGCCACATGTTTCCTCTGCCCAACTGTATTGTTCCATATACTCGCCGCAAAACTCCGGTTTCCCGGTTTCCAGATAGGTATAGTAGTCGCAATCAATCTTCTCAATGTCCAGGGAATAGCTGTAATTGCTCTGGATAACGATGGCATCCACGCCAACGGCTTCCAGTGTCTGCCGCAGGTCAAAGAAAAGCTGGCGAAGATAATTATGGTTTTTTTCTTCATTTCCGTTGTTCGGCCACAGCCTTGCACTAATCTCTCTGCCGGTCACACCAGCACCTTTCCGGTCCACAAGGAACGCAAGAAGTTCTTTTGTTTTGGTTCTCTTAAACGCCAGTTTCTCCCCGTGGGAATACACTTCAAAGTTGCCAAAGCATTTTACTGTCAGTCGATTTTCCTTTGCCTGGACGCCCTTGATATGATCGATTTCCTCCTGCACATCCTCAGCGGAAATAGGTTTCATCAGATAACCGGATACCCGGAGCTTGATCGCCGCCACCGCATACTTCTCATATCCGGTACAGAACACAATCTTGCAGTCAGGGTAAAGCTCCATCATTTTCTGGGCAAGGACAAGACCGCCCATTCCACGCATATCAATATCCAGAAATGCCACATCTATTGGATTGTTCCGCACCCATTCCAGTGCTTCTTTACAGGAACCAAATGCCGTAACCGATGTTATATCGGGAGATGCCTTTACCGCCTTGGAAAGTGCGTACAGCATCAAAGGCTCGTCATCTACTGTGATTGCAATCATCCTTTTACCCCTTTCGGAATTGAGATTTCCACTTTTGTTCCAACCCCCGGTGTACTTTCCACGGTCAGCGTACCGCCGCACATGGCTTCTACCCGTCCACGGATGTTCCGCAGACCGATATGTTTTCTCTCATCAAGCAAAATAGACGTAGCAAAACCTGCACCGTTATCCTCCACGCTGACACAGTAATGGGCATCTGTTTCGCAGGAGGAAATCGTCACTGTGCCGCCTTCCGGCAGCTTCATCAGCCCATGCTTAATGGCATTTTCAACCAAAGGCTGCACGGACAGTGCCGGGAGAAGAAAATCACCGGACTGCAGATCAAAGCGGATTTCTATGTCAGGGAAACGGATCTGCTCAATGCTGACATAGTATCGGGTATGTTCTATCTCCTTTGACAGACGGATCGGTGTATGGTTGTCCAACTCACTGAAATTTCCGCGAAGATAACAGGAAAAGTTGTGTACCAGCTTTGCGGCAGCTTCCGGCTGAAGCTCACAAAGCTGCTCGATACTGCCAAGGGTATTGTAAATAAAATGCGGCCGGATCTGGCTGATCATGGTAGAAATACGGTTTTCTGTAAGCTGCCGTTCTTTCTCCGCCAGTATCCTTTCCTGTTCCGCAAGCTGCTTTTCCTGCCTGATATAGTTAAACATCATCTTCACACCCGTAAGGATAATGTAGATGAGCATGGCCAGCAGTGAAAACAGCAGACCGGAGGATGTCCCCCTCACATAAAAGGCAGCAACGTCTGCCACTACACCCGCCACCAAAATAAGGGCGAATTTGGAGCTTACGTTTCCTTTCTGGTTTTTAGGGTATTTTACACGGTCATAAATCACATTTCCCACAAAGAGTACAGCGCCAAAACCGATCACAAGGTGGACGATATAAAAATTCTCCCGCAGATCTACACCGCCGATTATTTGAAACAGCAGCTGTACGATACAGATCACTGCCACTGCGATACAGTAAACGTCCAACATGCAGCGGCTGATTTTATGAAACCGTGCCTCCATAGACTTAATCAGCGGCACCATACCGATCATCAGCATGGCAACCGATATATAAAACATAAGTACAGGTTTTTCCGGTGCAAAAAACGGCGTAAACCTTGTATCCGTCAGCCGCCAGAGTCCTGCCATAACAGAGAACAGTCCAAAGGCAGCAAGTCCGCCGTCACTGCGTTCATAGATCATTTTATACACTGCCATGCAGCAAAACACGATACCGACAAAAATTGCCATGACGCTCAAAAGAAGCTGCGGCCAGTCCTGATGCAAACGGTCTAAGAAGACACTAAGTCTGGAACCCACCAGGAACTGAACCTCTCTGTCACGGAAACTTTCATACACGGGAATAATATTGACACGGATCTCTTTCCCTGCGTCCTCCCGGTAAAGCGGTATCATCGACCAGTTACCGCCAATGGTCCTGGTGAACAGCTCCCCGGAGGGTTTCATGCTATACACAAGCTGTCCGTCTATGTAAACTTCGGCATATTGATGGACAGTATAAAAAGAAAGATATGTATCCATCTTCAGACCTTCATTGATGGTAAATGTATATTCCCTGATCACACCAATCGGGGCATCTGCATTTTCAACCTCACGGCAGGAATCCTCCTCGACTACGACCAGACTATCGTCTGTCCGGCTCTGCCATATCTCAAAATTGACATTCACAAACAGAAACGCCAAAAGAGCAAACAGCATCACACCCGCCACAACAGGCAGAATCACAGATAATCGGGATAATAGAATGGTTTGTTTTGACTTAGCCTCTGTACTGGAATCAGGCATAGATGCACCTTCTCTTTCTTTATCACAAACAAATTTTTCGTTTTGTAACCCGTCCATCCTCAATTTGAAGCCGATAATCACAGATTCCAAGTGCAGCTTTTCTGTGAGTGACGATAAAACAGGTTTTCTCTTTCATATGATTAAGATTGGAAAGCAGCTTCGCTTCTGTTTCCTCATCCAAAGCACTGGTGCTTTCATCCAAAAGCAGAATTGGTGCCTTTGACAGCAGCGCTCTTGCTACTGCAACACGCTGTGCCTGCCCTTCTGAAAGACCGATGCCCCGTTCTCCCAACACGGTATCCAGGCCCCGATCCAGAGTTTCAATCAGGGAATCAATACAGGCAGCTGTTGCGGCATTTCGTATTTCTCCTTCAGAAGCAGAATCGGTAAACAACAGAAGATTCTCACGCAATGTTCCGGAAAACAGCGTATTTCCCTGCGGCACATAGGCAAAAAGAGGTCTCGTATGTTTGGAAGCCATCTCAACACGGTCCGAAAAACAAAACTCCACTTTTCCTGCCGTAGGCTGATAAATACCAAGAAGCATCTGAAATAAGGTGCTTTTTCCACTGCCTGACAAACCAGTTACCGCAACAAAATCCCCCGGGTAAATCTCTGCATTTACATTTTTCAGTACCGCTTCTCTTCCATAATTGAATGAGAGATCGGATATTCGTATCTTGTTTAAACTCTGATATAATTGCTGCCCGGAAACTTTTACATTTTCTTCCTCTTCCGGAAGATCCAAAAGTTCCTTCAGACGTTCCGCTGAAGAAATCATTCCATACGCTTGAGATGCAATGTCCGCTGCCGAGGCAATGGGTCCCTGGATCTGCCCTACCAGCTGAATGATAGCGGCCAGAGATCCATAAGTCAACATCCCTTTGTAGATACCTATGCATCCCAACAACATACAAAAAAGCCAGGACAGTTGAAACAAGGTACCGATGGCAGCATTCATTCCGCCGGAAAAGTACCCTCGTTTTAGTTGAACCTTTAAAAAATCCTGCTGACGCAAATCTGCCTGACGCTCCATGCGTGCTTCCGAACCACTGGCTTTGATGAGACGCAGATTCTGCAATGTCTCCTGTAGAATCGCATGCAGTCTGCCCTCACTCTCCTGCACTGCCTTATGCAGGGATAACATCGACGTTTTGAAAACAACAATAAGTGCCAGCCCTAATAAGCCGCCCACGATCAAAAGCACCACAAAGTGCCAATCCATCGAAATCAAAATCACAGCTGCACCAATAAAACTGACCGCCATGGAGACAAGCTGCGGAACAATTCCCATAATGCCGTTTTTCACCACACTCACGTCAGAGAACATACGATTTACCAGTTCTCCACTGTGATAGCCATGAAGTGAAGCGTATTGCTTACTTAACAAACATCGCAACACCATAGAGCGCATATCCTTCAGCAGAATTGCGCCTGTTTTTGTATTCAATATACTGCCCACTGCCGAACAAAGCCGGATTACAAGGATTGCCATGATCATGATCCCGGCGTACGCCTTCACCTGCCCGGCATTGTGGCTGACGGCGCCGTCAATCAACCCCTTTGTCGAAAGTGTAATGACAAGGGAACTGCCGGAGAAGAAGAAATTTAATATGCAAATCCATATAATGGACAAATATACGGAACGTGACCAGCGGAAGATATCTGCAATGGCCGGGCTTTTAAATATCTGAATAATTTTTTCTTTATACATTTCTAACCTTTTCTAATCCTTCTCAACTTCATCTGAATGATATGCATCTGGTCATTGTGGGAATACAGACACCCATGTATGGCATATTCCGCACCTCTTTTTCCTGCTATGTACAAGAAATTCTACAACATTTTCTCTTATAAATCAAATATTAATCAACTAACAGAAGCGATAAGCAAAACTTGCAGGAAATTGGAAACTATGCTGGCGGGCATAATTCCTACCGGGTCTGATAGGCAAAGATTCTGGCTTTCTGAGCATCCAGAGAATATTCATCAATCAGAACCTGTCTGTCACCTTCCATTTGAACTGTTGCAAAAAATGCAACAGTTCCCTCTCGAACAAGTTCTATTCCCTGTGTACGCTGACATTGTATCGTCTTTTTACATTGTGAACCAATCTACGAAAATATTATGCCACCTGATTATCCAAATCCCTTATCAGTCGTTCCAAATCTCATCAACGAATTACAGGCCCGCTCCCAGATGGAAGTCTTGCTGGATGAAAGCATAGATGAAAAAATGTATCGCAGAACTGGAATTTGCTTCGGATACAGCCGAAATGACAGAAACAGAATTATTCGAATCACATTATAAAATACTGCAAACATTATATCCGGACAGTCTGATCATTATTGATAACTTTTAATGTATTGCCAATTTCCGGTGTGCGAAACACCGATCTGATGAATAGTCTGCATCTCATCTGTCTGGTACACGGTTTAGAAGTACGAAGACCAGAAATGGTTGTGCTGTGGATGCTTGTGGGACCCACAGCCGTAGGAGTTCATGCGTGAGTTCTTTATTTCTTGCACGAAAATAGACAGCCATTATTTTGACTGCCTACCATTAATGAAGTATAGCTACTAAGCCTTTAATTCTGCAAAATATTTTTTCGATACCCAGCGAAAATTCATTCATAAAGCTACAAAACACACATCCATTTTTCTTCCTTAATACTCTACAAACCGCAGAAAATCAAGGTTTCCTTGAAAGCAAACAAACGGTTTCAATATTCCCCGTCAAAGGAATTATGTGACTCAAATATTCTCTAATATAATCCTAATTTTTCAATAGATTTTTTATTACCTGAATCCGTGAAACTCAGTTATTTTTTTACAGGAACTGCTTAGAATAGATGTAATTCACTGTTTTACACCGAATTCAAGTACACAATTCCTGTTTGTTGCGTAAGTTATATCTATTTTCAGCCTATAAAGCGAAAAAATGGCGTACCTTAACAAGCCTTTTTCTGTTTTATGTTTTTTAGGCCAAAGCAAAACGATTATAAACATCCATAAATGCATGCCGCCACACATTACTGCAGCCAATTGCCAGAATGATCCGTCGTCCATGGGTTGTTACATGTCCGGCGATTTGAATCAGATTTCCTGTCACGGTTCTGATTCGTCTTCTTTTGACAGGATGTTTTGTTTTAGGAGCCCGCTTACTTTTTAGTGACTCCTGACCTATTAGACGCAAAATATTATACGCAAGCACAGTTAGTTCAAGGACCAGCTCATTTGTATCAAATTTGCCGGATGGAAGTCTTTCAACATCCATATCTGTCTTGATTTTACTGTGAAACTGTTCGCATTCGCCATGAGCATGATAGCCATTTATGATATCATCATCGCTCCAGCCCGGATTGGTCCATATGGTATTGCACTCAATATCCGGAACCAGAAGAAACTGCCCGTTTTTATCGGTTGTTCGTTCAATTACCTCATATACAATACGCATGGTAATGGTTTTGGATACTCCTTCGGAATCTGTATACGCTACATCTTTCCATGAAGAACCAATGTAAACAGTTTTACCATCACGGGGATTGCGGATGTCCTTACAGCATTCCTTTACTGTGCGAATCCAATCTTCTTTGGATTCGCCTCTTCGAAGATTTCTTTTTACAATAAACCAAGAACCGTCTTCGATTAGAATGCCTAAGTTTTCAGCAGCATCATTCCCTGCGTCCATACGAACCAACAGTTGCCTGTCTGTCAGTTGATGTCCAAGCTGAAGTGTTTGCTTTAAAAATGCAGGTGTATTACACTGGCAATGCTGACTTCCTTCCCGTAGCTCCGTATTTACGAGAAAGCCCTCTGTGCCAATGTATGCCATCATTGGTGCATAACCGTCAAAACATTTGTATGTGTGTGCAACTCCTTCCTTATGAGTTTTTGAATTATCCATAGGAGTGACATCAAGATCCAAAGGAACTAACCCGGACTCCAATGCGGAAGGCTGGACATTGAAGGTATGAAACATGTCAACATTTGCATTTAGGACTTCTTCCCTTAAGGAAGAGCCTATGTCATCCATACGCCGACGTAAGGTCTCAGCAGAAGGAATCGCCCTTGTGATACCAAGAGCAAGCCTGTAATACTCAGGATCATCAGACATCTCATTGATAGCATCATAAGAAGTCTTGCCCTGACAAAGAAGTCCGATGTAAGAAAGAAGAATATATCCATTTTTGATTTGGCACTGGAAACGTTTGCCGTCAACCTTCATGTTATTGCACTTTTTAATGAAGCTGCTTTTACCAAGCATCTGTCCCACAAGAGATAATCCACTGGGAGTAATTAGTCTTTCATTGGAGAATTCGATTACAAGCTTTTTCATAAGTATCCACCTCATATAATAATACTTATATTTTACTATATGACGTGCAAAAAACATAGGAAAAAAGAGAAAGTCATATGTTTTTATCTTCACCCATTGGGTGAAAAAAGAAACAAGAAATGAAACCGTGTTACACCCAGTATTTATCGGGTATACGCCATAAATTGGGGATAATGAGTTTCACGGATTAAGGAATACTTTATTTTCATTTACAACATACTTCTCATAATCCTTCGGTTTATGCTTTGTCCAAATTATATTGGAAAAAAACAACATTAACAGAAAAATCAACCCAATATACGAAAATCCAAAATGAATCATTTTCATGCTCCTTATATTTTTTCAATCCCACAAATTCAATATACATTAATGATTGTACCAAATTATTAATCATTCGAAAAGAAACCCTGAACAAAAAAATTAAAGACAATCTATTTCTCCAATCCTGAACTTGTCTTCTCAAACATCCTTTGTTATAATCATCCTATGGTGCTACCATTCACGGTAGGCGGTTAGTCCTTCTCCAGAGGGACTGTGACCCTCTGTTTACATAGAAATCCCCAGACTATCTGCGGAAATCTTGCTAAAGGAGGGGATGCTAATGTTGACTCTCGAAGGTCTGATTGCTGTCATCAGCTTATGCTTAACAGCCTTTGGACTTGGTTACGCAATAGGATGCAATCACGCAAAAAAATAACCGCCCCAGCCTGCAAACTGAACGGTTATTTTCTTAACTAATCATTATGTGGGCTAACCGTCTATCGGTAGCACCTTTTCTATGATTATATTATCATTAATTCCTCAATATGTCAAAACCAATTTCCATCCACCACAAAACACTCAAGAAGTATTTTCCTATACTTCTCTCAGATTTCTGGTTTCTCTCATTTTTACCCTGGGCTTTTCATCATGTTTGAAGCGTTCTTGCTATCCATCAATTATTCACGATATTGACCAGAAGTCTAGTATAACTCGACATAAAATATAGATCTCAGACTGTATCGTCTAAACGTCCTTGCTCTGAGCATTATTCTGTCAGATTATAAATCAATCGTCATTTTTATATGTGGCATTTTGACTTTTACATGTCGCGGATAAACATTTTTGTACCTGTATATGCTTAATACGATACCAATTAGCCCGTATGAAACAACAATATAACTTCCACCTGCAGATAAGAATGGAAGAAATGTCGCTGTTGGCGGAAATGCCCCTAAATTTTCTAATACATTTATCAGAAAACTTACAAGGAAAATCATGCCACATCCACACCCCATCATCATACCTAATTGGTTCTTCTGTTTCAAAGCTGTTCCAAAAACAAAAAGTATTAAAACAGCTAAGACACAGCATACAAGTATCGCTACGATCATTCCGTATGTAGATGACAAATACGTTAGCAGATAATCTGCATTAAACCCGGGCAATTTTTCCGAAACATCTGCTCCACTACTTCCTATCATTTTATTTGTTTTCAAAAACGAACGTATTGTTGCAGTCAAATAATTTGCATCTCCAGTGTTAGAAACAAATGCCTGTATACGTGCTTTCTGGTATGACGCCAGGACATTTCCAAAATACATCCCAAAGAAACTCACAACTGGCAGAACCATAAAAATCCCCCATAATCCGGCTATCGTTTTTTTCTTCGAAATGATAAACCAGTCTTTCAAAACAGCTATTGTCAACATCACAAGCATCGATGTCAACATCAAACCTGCTGTCATTGTTGCAGGCATCCGAATGACAAGAAGAACCGGCAGCACCATCCAAGCTACTGCTTTCATGACTCCCTTATACCCTAATCCATGATACTGGTAAATGACTCCCCCGTAAATCGGAACATAAAACAACATCAATGCCTGTATGGATATGACCCTTCCACCAATATTCATGTAATATGTCATACCATTTATGCTAACTCCAAAAAACAAGGTTAGTAAACATGTCGCCAATAATATAACAGCAATCAACTTAGAATATCTTGCTAATAATGTATAGTCCATAAAATATAAGACCATCCTGACTACAATTCCCACCAATACATGAATCACATATCTACTGGAAGCAAATGCATCTGCCCCATCCATATGCGTTGCAATCATTATATGCGTCACAATTCCAGCTACACTAATTAAAGCGATCATAAAAAGGAGCTTCCATGCAATCTGTGGCTTGTGAATCCGGTCAAGTGAAATTCCCGCCTCGACAGGATCTCCCATATCCTTAACAGCCTCTTTTTCCGCACTCTCGTAGTCCATGCCAGCATGAATGTTTGCCTCAATCTGATCTTCCATATGATTCTGCAATTCCTGTCGTATATATGGCCGAGCCTTCTTGCATCGAATCTGTTCTAGCAATGTCTTCAAATATTCATCCATAAATCACACCTCCAATGCAAGAACATTCGATACTGCTGCCGAATACTCTCTCCATTCTTCCGTTTTCTTCTCCAGAAGTTTTCCTCCCTGTTTTGTCAGACTATAATACTTTCTGGTTTTTCCGCCAAATTCCTGTTCATATACCACCAATAAGCCCTTTTCTTCAAGGCTGTGTAACAATGGATATAGTGTTCCGGCCTTTAATTCAAACACATTCTGAGATTTTTGGCGTAATGTGTCAATCATCTCATAACCATACATATCCTTCTCAGACAACAGTTTTAAAATAAGCATTGTCATGCTTCCGGAAACTAATGATTTTTCAATAGGCATAAACTTCACCCTCCTTATGTAGATAATCTATATATCGGTTATCTATATAATATGCAGATAAACATTATTTGTCAAGACTTTTATCCTATTATAAGCAATCTCGATTATGAATTTTTCGTTGCCTAACATAATCTGCATTTTGCACCTGTCGCTTCTTCTCCTCCAACCGTTCATGAATACTCCGTTTCTGCCCGGTGCTTTTCTGCATTTCCCGTTTCTCCACATTCGGAATATTCGCTGGAATCCTCAGATACATTTTCTCCGGTTCTGGTTCCGGTGCATCCCATACTTTCTGAACCTGTTGAACTTTCTTTAATTCCGCTTTCGCAACCTTCATTGCCTTTGTAACTTCCAGTGCATTTTGATATCCATGCTGAGCCGGGATTAAATCCAGTGTAGCCTTTGCCTTTTCCAGTTGTACTTTCTTAGATTCAATCTTTCCTTCCAGTTCTTTCTGTTCTTTTCGGTGGAACCATTTCTTTTTCACTTGCTTCAGATCTTTTTCCAGTTTCACGATTGCTTTCTCAATGGCATAGATCTTCTGTTCCTGCTTTTCGGAAGAAGGTCTTTTCCCTTTTGATTTTGCCGGAAGTGGTTCTGGTGTAATGTCAATCCTCACATCATGATCAATCAGCGGATTTCCTTCTGTATCTCTATCGCAGTATTTCGTCTCCCGCAGAAATTCTACAAATCCCCTTAAGTATCCGATTGCTTTCTGAAGAATCCCGGTAAATAATTTCGGATCCTGTCCATGCTCTCGGAGTGATTCTGCCACCGGCACGTCAATCTGCGCTTGCTTCGCTGCCATCACTTCTACTTCGGAAGCACCTGTAAGCAATGCCCGATCCACGTTCCGGTTCCATTCCTGCCGGAGATAATTATCCGCTTTGATTTCTGCTTCTTTCGGATTGTTCTTCCCTATCTTTTTGGTAGCAAGATAAGGACCGCCTTTTTGAAATACCTGCAGCTTCTCATTTTCATCTTTTACAATCCCGTTAATCGCATCCGTCATTACCTGTTTCATATTCTCCAGAAAAGCATTGGTCTTAAATTCTTCTTTCTTTGGCTGGAAGAAATTCGTCTCATAGACTTCCCCTTTTTTGATGATTTTACATCCGGGTCGGACATTCCCATTCTCGTCAAGAATCTCCTTTTTCGTCCGCACATGTTTCCCGGATTCATTATAAAACATATTTCTGCTCGCAATTTTCCGCTCCACTTCCTGCCGGATCTCCCGCTCGGAAAAGATCAGATGAATATGCAGATTAGTTTTGCTCTTACTGTGATGCAATGCCGCACAGCATCCTACATCATATTTCTCCAAGAAAGCCGAAGTTATATACTTCAGCAACAGTACATGGTCATACTCGATCAGGCTCGGCGGTAACATGATAATCAGTTCCCTGGCTTCAATACACGTTCCTTCTGTTCCGCTTTTTGCAAAGTCCCTCTGATTCTGATCCGCCAGCAGATCCCAGTAATGATCTTCCACATTGGAAAAGACAGCATACAGATTCTCCTGCCTCTTGGGGCTGCTAATATAATCCACTCTGCCTTTTACATCATGCAGCTTGCTTTCCATCACAAAGCTATGATTTCGTCTGTTCACAATACCTCCTTTCCGCCGGATACGCAGCCAAAGAAAATCGTCATCAAAATTGACCGCCATGGCATTCTAAAGTCATGCAAAAAGCGCCCCTGCGAGGCCCTCCGGGAGGACGAAAGACACAGAGCATAAGCTTTAGCTTGTGCGATGGGTGTATTTCGCTCTCAATCGCCGAGGGCTCTTTTTGTCATACCCAGATGATTCTATCTCTTCTAATGACTGGTTATTTCTAATTGGCGTATCCGCCATTTTCATTTATGCCCGTTTCCGGGCTGTTTCTCGTTTCTGCTTTGTTTTCAAAGTTTTTTCTCTCCTGTTCACACTTTCCTGTTCACATTCCGCCCAGATATGTGTGAACAGAAACCTGTGAACAGGGCTCAAAACATTTTAAAAGTAATAATTAATTAAATGGAATTTCCATGTTTTCATCCACCTTTAGAAATCCCTCTTCATCTTTTTTCGGCTGAATCCGTTTCCACGACCTCTGAGTTCCGATTGCTCCACCAAATCTGTGATTGCCATGTTTCGTCCAGCCAACGATTTCATTCGCCGATTTCCTTGGATTGCCATTTGGGTACGATTCCTTCCTGATGAAATACCTGCTGATAGATAATGGTCGAACACACATAATCTTCTTCGTATGCATCAAGGAACGCCTGAATCATGCCTGTCTGGGTATCCTCCGGCATAAATTCTCTCTGAAGCAGCTTAACGTGATCCTCCATCTCCGGTGAAAAAGTCAGCGGATAATTTCCGCTTCGATAGATTTCCATTGCCTCTGCCCATGCCTGGATAATGTATAATCTGGATTCCGCTTCATTTTCATAAATGGTGGTTTCCGCTTTTTCCGGAAATACCCTGACCGGAGCAAATCTCCGGTTTCCAGTACGGTCAAATGGAAGGAAATTCAGGTCGTTGGAAGTACCGCAAAAGACACACTGACGATACCTGTCCTCTGCCCGTCTTTCATAGGGAATCCGGTAAATATCCTTCTGCCGGCTCAGGAAAGATTTCGTCTCTTCAATACTCTTGGCATTTGCCACCGCATTCATTTCTGACATTTCCACAATCCAGTGTCCTTGCAGATACTCATAAACTTTCTTATCATCGATCCGTTTCATATCGTCCGTAAACCACTCATCTTTGATTGCCAGATATCGGAAAAACGTAGACTTTCCGGTTCCCTGCCCGCCGACCAGGCAGAGCATAATGTCGTATTTTGCTCCCGGCTCATACAGCCTGCGTATGGCTCCCATCATGTGCATCTTCATCACTTCCCCGGTATATCCAATATCCTCTGCCCCGAAAAAATGTGTCAGCATATGCTGAATTCTTGGAGTCCCATCCCATTTCAGGCTCTCCAGATATTCCAGGATCGGATGGAAGCTGTTTTCATTTGCCACAATATCGATTGCCTTTGTGATTACACGGTCACTGGTCAATCCATAGTTCTTTTCCAGATATAAAGCCAGATTGTTCATGTCTGTATCGGTCATATGGACGCCACGTCTTTTCCATGGCATTTTCTTCATGATGTCAATCTGACACGTCATTTCATTTCTGCAGATGGCTCCTTTCAGACAGGGATCATGCTCCAACGCATACTTGCAATTCTGTATGGACTGTCGGATTTTCCCCTTCTCCGTAACATCCAGCCGCTCCCTGATGTCCTCCACGGTCAGAAGTTCCGTCTCCACAATCGCCTCTAAGTTCTGCAAGGACTCCTCGCTCATATTCTGCAATTCTCTGTTCATACCTCTTCACCTCCTCCCTTCCGTTCCGGAAAAATCCAGAACCTCTTCGTCAGTTCCAAACATTAGAATGTCCGCCAGATAACTGACCTTGCTTTCATTCTGTAAGGCTTCTGCAAATAATGGATGCCATTCCTCTTCCGCAGATTCCGGCTTGTAAAATTCCTTCCAGAATTCCATCCACCGTAAATACCGGAGCAATACATCCGAAGCATACTTCGCCCATTGCTCAATCTTTTTCTGTACGAATTGCATCCGTTCTTCTTTCGTCAGAACCTTCTCTTTTTTCTTAACTTCCAGTTTTCGGTTTCTATTTGCCCCAGATGTCCCGATTGAAAGATTCAGAGAAAAATCATCATTGATCTTCTTCGCTGCTTCCAGTTGCGATAATCCAAACAGCACCGCCACATAATTGACTGCATCGCCTTTTTCTCCACAGGCGAAGCAATAATAATTCTGGTCAATCTTCATACGGGGGTGCTTGTCATTATGGAACGGACAGCGTGCCATCCCGTTCCGGCTCACTTTTAATCCATATCTTTCTGCCACCTGCCTTGCGGTGACACGTTCTTTCATTTCCTGAAAAATGCTCATGTACGTCCTCCTGTATCCTTTGTTATCAAATTCCGTAATTTTCCCTCTTTCCGTCACAGGAGAACTTTGCTATACTACACATAAAGCTATATGCGTATAGGCAGACTTCTCCCGTAAGGATTGAGTTTTGTCTATGAGGCTTTACCAGAGCCTGCATAAGTTTTTAAGCGTGTGAGAAATGTCCTTGTTACCAGCAGGGGCATTTTCTTTTTCAGGGATGTTTTGGAGTTTCCACATGCTGCGGTTCCTCCTTCATCCCATTCAATGTCATAGCAACCATCCGGATGGTCTGAAGCAGTTCCTCATTTTCTTCACTGTACGTTTCCAACTGTTTCAGTTCATCGTAAATCTGTTGCATCTGATTTTTCAGAGCCTTATAAACTCTTGGATTTCCCTGTACGATCACTTCCCAACCCATCAGCTTTCTCAGGATGTACTCCTGTTTTGTAAGCCCGGATAATGCCACCATGCGGTCAATCATTTTCGCTTCTTCCTCGGATACCCTAAATCCCACTGTCCAGTTTCTCCATCGTCCTTTTGCGTCCAACGTTCTCTCCATCAGATTTCATCCTCCTTTTCCATCCGTTCCACATCCAGCTTATTCGCCATCTCCGTCTGCACGGTAGGGAACAGATGTGCATACCGATACGTGATTTTTTCTGCTTCATGTCCTACCCGGTTTCCAATGGCAAGTGCAGTAAATCCCATATGGATCAGCAGGGAAACATGACTGTGGCGAAGATCGTGAATCCGGATAACCGGAACTACTGTCTCTTTGCATCCCCGTTCCATCTCATGTTTCAGATAAGACTTGGAAAATGGGAAGATTCGCTGATCCGGTGCCAGGGAATAATACATCTGAAAGTAATCCCGCATCTCTTCACAGAGAAACTCCGGCATTACAACGATCCGGTTGCTTTTCGCTGTTTTAGGCGAAGTAATAATATCCTGCTTTTTCATCCGGTGGTACGTTTTATTAATCCGCACCGTCTGTTTCTCAAAATCAAAATCTGCCGGTGTGAGGGCAAGCAGCTCCCCTTCCCTGATTCCGGTCCAATAAAGCATCTCAAAGGCATAATAGGATCTGGGCTTGTCCATCATTGCCTCGGCAAATTTCAGATACTGTTCCTTTGTCCAGAACTTCATTTCCTTCGGAACTTCTTTTCCCATACTTCCTGCCTGTCTTGCCGGATTGCTGGGCAGATTATAATAGTTCACCGCATGATTGAAAATTGCTGTAAGCTGTGCCTGAATCGTTTTCAGATAATCCACGGAATAGGGCTTGCCCTTTTCATCCCGGTATGCCATCATCTCATTCTGCCAGGCAATCACATCCGCCACTGTGATCTCGTTGATCTTCTGTTTTCCAAAGTAAGGAAGGATTTTTGTCCGCACAATATGGCTTTTCGTCTCAAATGTACTTTCCTTTACCCTCTGGCGTTTATACTCGGAATAAATCTCATAAAAGCTCTCAAACGTCATATCCAGCTTATTTCCTTTTCGGAGCATCATTTCATGTTCCCATGCAGTCGCTTCCCGTTTGGTCTTGAAGCCACGTTTCTGCGTCTGCTTTCTTTCCCCGGTAAAATCGGTGTACCGGAACACCACTCTCCATGTACCTTTGTCTTTCTCCTGATATACAGCCATCTTAAGTACCTCCTATTTTTCTTCATAAAATAATTTCTTTCTGAAATAATTGGCATCCACACGCCCCGGCACTGTAATCAGTCCCATTCCGCTGAGTTCTTTATTCAGCTGGCGGATAATCTGGTATGCCTTTGACTGTTTGACCTGTAAAATATCCATTACTTCTTCTGCAGTCAGAAATCCATTCTTTAATTCAGACATTCCATTCACCTCCTTCCACATCATCTTCAAGGAAAAACCCCTCTACTTATCCAAAGTTTCAAGGCACCTTATACAACCTCATTTTCAAATTTTCTTTAACTTAACTTTATTTAGTTAAGTTTTGACCGTATTGTATTAACTCTTTTCCGTTAAGTCAAGTGGTTTGAACATCTGTAGTTAAATTTTTTTGTTTAAGTTTTTCTTGCATCTTATTTTTCCATATGCTATACTGATTTAAACAAATATCGTTAACCACCAGTTCCTATTCATTGCAAAACGTAGGAACTTATATTCAAAAACGAATAAAAGATTTCAGAAAAAGGAGAGATTCCTATGGCATTTGGAAAACGCATTAAATTTTTCAGAAACAGAAAAGGTATGAAGCAGAAGGAGCTTGGCGAACTTCTTGGATTCCTTGGAAAGACTTCGGATGTCCGTGTAGCACAGTACGAAACAGAAGCCAGAACCCCTAAAGCTGATCTGGTCAAAGAAATGGCACAGATCTTCGGTGTCAGTCCCAGAGCCATCAATGTTCCGAACATTGACTCCTATCTCGGACTCATGCACACCCTCTTTGCACTGGAAGATATGTATGGCATCAAGATCGGAGAGATTGACGGAGAACTCTGCCTCCGACTTGACCGGGAGCACAGAGAATATCAGCATCTGTTTGATCCTTTTCATGCATGGCAGCAAATGGCTGCAAAACTGGAATCCGGAGAAATCAGCCAGGAAGAATACGATAACTGGCGATATAATTATCCGGAAATGGACACCTCTGAGAATCGGGCAAAGGTTCCGTCTCAGGAACTCTCTGACGAACTCATAAAGTCACTGAAAAAAGAAAATCAATAAAGAAATGCAAAAAAACCTTACTGACTACTCTTTCCAATTTTGGAAACAGTTCATCAGTAAGGTTTTTATGTTATAGAAATATAATTATATTCAACGGATATTGCAAGAACGTTGCCAATCCGTTGCCAAAAAATAACGGAATTTGCTTGGAATACGCATAAATACTGGGTCTATTTTCGCAAAATCCTATTCAAACTCCTTTGCGGACTGCATTTCATGACACGCAAAGGCTGTTATTAGAGGCTTATAGTTCGAACATATGTTCTGATTCTGTGCTTTTCGCACCGCTTATGAAGAAATAAACTCCAAAATAACTCCATTTTACTCTTTATTATTTTGTTGTTCTTCTCTTGCGTACAGGAGATCCAATGCCTGACATACAACACCACTCATGCTCTGATAGTGTCTTTCTGCATACTCAACAAGTCTCTGTTTTTGCTCTGGAGTCACCCGTACTCGTATGTTTTCTTCTTTGCCATCTTTTGGTGTTTTTCTAGCCAAACATATCACTTCCCTTCCACAAGTACAGTTTACTACTAATTACTACAAAATGTCAATCTATTTTTGTTATTTATCTATATATTCTCTTGGACTAATCTTAGACTAATTTACTTCTCACTCCTGTAGATCTTTATCAACAATCTCCCAGTAACCATTCTTTGGAGATCCATGTCTTATAAGAATACCATACTCTTTTAACTTCTTAATATTGTTCTCAATATTTCGACTGGCAACCCCGATTTTTTCAGCTAACTTAACCGCTGATAATTGATGATCTTCTGAAAGCAACTTTATAATCTTTTGCTGTGTATCGTTGAGATCTGTTCTCCACTCTGCCTCCGATGCTTCTCCGATGCTTCTCCGATGCTTCTCCGATGCTTCTCCGATGCTTTCTTTTTCATTTGTCATCGGAAATGAATTACGGAACACCTCTACCCGAAACATATTATCAAATTCCTGAAATCTCGGTCTCGGAAGTCCATACTCTTCTGCAGCATTCAGGATTCTTTTTATTCCGCTTCCCCATGCTTCTACGAGTCCCATCTGACTGAATATATTGGCAATACCTTTATTCCGGATCTTAGAATGACCATTCATGACTTCCTCATAAGTCAATCCGTTATATAATCCGCCTGGAGAAGTCACCTCCAACCTGTCATCATAAACTGCGACCTGAATACAGGATTCATCCAATAGGTTACGGTGACAATGGGCGTTAATGATCATTTCCCTGATTGCTTCCGGTGGTAGCTCATACTTCTCTTTTCGCACCAATCCATCAATCGTTGCTCCGAGTCGAATATTTCTCAATACAAAGTCTACAGCTTCTTCGATTTGTGTATAGATCGGTCCTGTAAATTCTCTCTTATCCAGAAACACTGCACGATCTGTTCCCTTGAATACCGCACATTGTGTTTTGGCGAATGAAAAATAATCTGATGTCAGCAATGCATAGGCATTCGTTGCCAGAAGCTGTCCCTCGCTCTGCTTCAAGATTTTCCAGTTTATCAGCTGCTCTTTCTTTACAGAATGCTCTGCCATTCCTGCCTTCTTCCGGAACTTTTCGATATCCTGACAAAGTTTCTCTGTTGCTTCCTCTGAAACAGGATAACCCACACAAGTAAGCTCATCCCATGAGATTCTGGCTCCTTCCATTTCCAGCTCTTTTATCTTCTCCGGAAATGCCTGCCTTGATGTACCTGCAACACGGATATAAGTACCATTATCTTTTCCCTTTGATTTCAGATAATACGGTCTGTTCTTTCCAGCTTCTACTGATACAACAATGACCGTTTTCCCGTCTACTGTCTGCGGCTCAATATCAGGAATAATCTGTGGCACACAGGAATCAGAAACTGCATTGGCAATTCCGTCCATCAGCTGAAACAACACATCATTTTCCACACCAACAATCTGGTGTGTTTTATCATCTACTCCAACAATCAGCTTGCCGCCTTGTGTATTGGCAAAAGCTACAATCGTCTTCATGTATTTTTCACTTTTATCGGGTAAGGATACCTTGTACTCAATATTTTTCGACTCCCCGGAAAACATAGTTTCTTCTACCATTCTTTCACTCCTAATCTATACTCGCACCACCGGTACAAGTAATTCTATTTCCAGAGTAAATATCTCTGGATCATTAACACTATTATACGTTCTATTCTTCTTTTCTAGCA
The DNA here is from genome assembly GCF_052064155.1 of Blautia sp. HCP3S3_C12. NCBI lineage: Bacteria > Bacillati > Bacillota > Clostridia > Lachnospirales > Lachnospiraceae > Blautia > Blautia sp. HCP3S3_C12. The sequence goes on from NZ_JBQHWC010000018.1 coordinate 52,501, forward strand.
AGCAAGAAAACAAAACAGTTCATTTTTTCTTACCATTTTCTTCTGTTCTTTTTTTATTCCAGATAAAGTCTCGTTATCTCATCCATGAAAATAGTTTTGTCCTCATTGGTCATAGTTCCACTGGCAAATAAAGCAGCTGCCTGTTCAAGAATCTGCCTTGCCTGTTTAGCACCAGAATATTCACTTGGCTCATCATTACCCAAGCACACGGTTTCATTATCATTCATAAGATAAGAAACCTGACACTGAAATGCATCTGCCAGTTTTTGATATAAACTACTCTGCTTTGGATATCGTCCATCAATTTCCCAAGCTCGAATTGTTCTATAAGAAACGCCGACCATAGCACCCAGCTTTTGTTGAGTCATTTTTTTCTCTTTTCGCAACTTTCTAATTTTATCACCAAATGTTGTCATAAGTATACATCTTTCTCCTATGAGTTTTGTACGTGCTTTTTTAATCACAATAAAAGTATATCATTATGCAAACGAAAAGAGAACCCGACATCTCAAGCAAATTTGATGATGCAGGTTCCCTCTTTATAGATCAATACCTTTTATTTTTTCATCTTATGATCTGATGGCAGTCTCACTTCTTAATGACAACTGTGGCTTCCACATCCATGCTCGCCACATGTATGTCCTTCCCCGTGGTTGTGCTCGTGATGAGAACATTTCACATCCGGATTATACTCAAGTGTTTCATTGATAAAAGCTTCTACTGCTTCATCCGCATATCCGGAAACTCCGCCAAAAAGCTTAATGCCTGCTGCCGCTAATGCGGTCTGGGCACCTCCTCCGATTCCGCCGCAGATCAAGACATCGGCATTTAAGGCATTAAGAACTCCTGCCAACGCACCATGTCCGCTTCCATTCGTATCTACTACTTCTGAATGTACTACTTTTCCTTCCTCTACATCGTAAATCTTAAATGTCTCTGTGTGTCCAAAGTGCTGGAAAATCTGTCCATTTTCATATGTTACTGCTATTCTCATGATACCTTCTCCTTTTTCTGCTGCATATTTTTTGTAAATTTCCTGTTTGTAACATCCTCCAAAGCTGCAGTCGCTACTCTGACCGTCACAAATTCTGAAATCCCCGCCCTCGATTCTAAGCGGATGCCCATCAATGAGTGCATCTGCTATTTTCTTCCTAGCAATCTCGTAAATCCGTTGAACTGTTGTTCTTGCAATCTGCATAGATACTGCACACTGCTCCTGACTATAACCTTTCTTGTCCAAAAGACGGATTGTCTCGTACTCATCTACCGTCAGAACAATGGGTGTTTTTTTGTCAGTATCGTCTGCCGGAAGAAATTCTAAAACATTGGGGAAATGACAGACTTTTCTGCATTTTACTGGTCTCGGCATAAACTGCTCCTTTCTCGCTTTTCTTATATAATAGCCCTATAAAAGGCATATGTCAATAATGTTTTTGACATATGCCTTTTATGAATCACCTTATAGTATTACTTCTTTTCATTATTTTTTAATTTACAGATACCCTGCGTCATTGTTCCCATTGGACAAAATGTACACCAGGTTCGTGGCTTATATAACACCATTACGATCAACCCTAACAACAAAGATGTAAGCATCAAACTATAAAATCCAAAACTAAACTGTGCCACCCAATCAGCTACTGTTCCGGCAGTGTATGTCCATCCCCACGGAACACGGAAGGTCCAGAATAATTTGATGGCTTCACGCAAGGATGATGATCCGGCACCAACTAAATATGTCTGAAATACCATATTCCCAAACATTGTAAGGAAAAATATCAAAAAGCCGTATCGGAACCATTTTGAACTCATCCATCGCGGGGTTGGTTTATTTCTTGAGCATTTTAAATCCCCACCGAGCTTACTAAAAAGCTGGCCACGTCCACACAAATGATTACAGAAAAATTTATTTTCACCGAATATCGCTATTCCTAACGGCAACAGGAAATCAATCATCCCAAACCAAGCAAACAAAATATTAAAAAAACCGAGAGCAAAATAAAGGATCGCCCATATCCATAAATAATCATACCAATGTTTCTTTTTCTTCACATCGCTGTCCTCTCTTTCATTTCAATACAACCTGCCGGACAGGACTTTGCACATTTTCCACATCCTACACACACTGTTTCTTCTACCACAGCATAACATCCATGGTAAACTTTGACAGCTGCCAGCGGACAAGTATTTTCACATACTCCGCAGGCAACACATCTTTTTTTATCGACACTTGCCATTCTTTTTGCCAATGCTTTGTTCCCCTTTCAAATTTTGTATCTCTATTGTACCTGAAAAAGGTAAATCCTTCTGTGATATTATTACATAAGAATTTACCTTGAACGCTAATCATTACAATGACATATTTTTATTATACATTACCTTTATATTTATATATGATGTTTAGAATTTCCTCAGTTGTTCGAATAATTTCTTTTTGTTTTTCTTTCATTGTTATAGATTTGCTTTCTTCTTCAGCTAACGAAGAGTAAAGGTGAATGGTATTAGCATGATTCCATATCTCATCGTAAATTTTCTCGATTTCATCAGCACTCCGAAATGCCTGGTCTGTTTGCATTTGCAAGTGTTCTCGTTGCTCTTCCAGATGATTCATCCGTTCTTGTAACTGATCCCTTTCTTTCTGCAATCGATCATGTTGTGCTTGCAGTTGATCTATTTGTATTTTAATTTCGCTCATCTTTTCTTTCTGTCTCCGCATAAGCATCATCAAATATACAACTACAACTACAAATACAAATAATAGTATTATGTACAGCATAAACTTCTCCTCACGACACATATATTTCGACGGTTTTCCGCAAATCAACTATTGATAATGGCATAGAAAGAACAGTTAGTTTTCCTGAATTCTTTTTAATTTCAACAGCATCAGGATTGCCTGTGATTAAAATTACAGGTGTTGTCCTGTCCGCACGCCATGGCTGATTCGGTTGGCTCGTCATATCTTCGGTAACAATCCAAAGATCCGGCTTATGTCTGCCTAATCTTGTTTTAGCACTTTCCGGTGTGTAAAACAGCATGATCTGATCTGAAATAAATTGCAATGTTTCTTTTAATCCTTTTGCATAACGTTCACTGCCACAGACCAGTGCAATAATAGAAGCAGCTTTCTTTTTTTGTGTTACCTGAATAAAATCCAAAACTGGTGTATTATAGAGACTAAAGTCTTTTTCCAAATGAACTTTATCATAATAACTCTTTGCTGCCTTGCACATCCTCAGACAAAACTGTTCTATGTCTATACGAATATCGTTTCCGTTCTCCTGTATGTTCATACTTTCCAACTGACAAACTGACATTCCACAGTTTAGTCCAAGATGAAAGCGTATATTATTTTCATCATTCAAAAATCCTTTATTTTGATGAAGATATTCACATCGAAGCTGCCAACAGCGTTCTCCGCAAATATATGGCTTTTCATCGGATTGAGATAGTTTAAAGTAGTCCCCTGCATATTCATCAAACCAGCGAATATACTGGGTTCCCACATCACGGGTCGGATTCTTTTGCCGATCCAGCATAACCCGGCCATCTCGATAATGTTTAACAATTTCCGGGAAAGCAATACCTCCGCAAATATCTGGCAAAGTCAATGCCAATGCCAGTGCAGACTGCCATCGTCTATCTACAATATTCAGTTCTACTTCTTCAATTCGGTCCAAAAATGTAAAACTGACATCTCCCTGCATTATTTATCCCTCCCTCATATTCACAACAGTCATGTACTATAGTCAGTATATTTTTATTTATGGCATATGTCAATTATATAATTGACGCATCTAAAAAAAGTAAGTATACTATGTTCGTAAAGGAGATAACTGTTATGAGCTTCGAAAATTATTTTCCACTATGGAATGACTTAAATACAGCACAGAAAAAAGTAATTTCAGACAATTTGATTACACGGGATGTAAAAAAAGGAACGATCATTCACAACGGAAACCTGGATTGTACTGGATTATTACTGGTTAAATCCGGGCAGCTTCGAACTTACATACTTTCAGATGAAGGACGAGAAATTACACTTTACCGCCTGTTCGATATGGATATGTGTCTTTTATCCGCCTCATGTATCATGCAGTCCATTCAATTTGAAGTAACCATTGAAGCAGAAAAAGATACTGATCTTTGGATCATCCCTGCTGAAATCTATAAGGACATCATGAAGGAATCGGCTCCCGTCGCAAACTATACCAATGAATTAATGGCTAGCCGTTTTTCTGATGTCATGTGGCTGATTGAACAGATCATGTGGAAGAGTTTGGATAAGCGTGTTGCTTCATTTCTTTTAGAAGAGACCTCTATCGAAGGAACAAATGAACTGAAAATCACTCACGAAACTATCGCAAACCATCTTGGTTCCCACAGGGAAGTGATCACTCGAATGCTTCGATACTTTCAGGGCGATGGTCTCGTCAAACTCTCACGCGGCAAAATCACCATCCTTGATTCGAAAAGACTGGAAACACTACAAAGATCATAAAACTGTTTTTCTATGACATCTAAAGAATCCTCCATTTATCAGAATTGTGAAAGTCATTCTAATAAATGGGGGATCTTTTTACGCTACAAGTAAATTATAAAATTATTGTGATTATTTTTTAATAATCCATACCACATGCATATGCCCTTTCAATCAACGCACGGTCATTAACCACTGCATCATAGAAGCGGAATCCACCGGAGAAGTTGTATGTTTCATAACCGTTTCCTTCCAGAATACGGCTGGCAATGTAGCTGCGCAGACCACTTTGGCATATCAAGTAAACAGGCTTTCCCTTCTCAATTTCATTGATACGTTCCCTTAGTTCATCTACAGGAATATTTCTGAATCCATCCATATGCCCCCTGTTAAACTCACCTACAGTTCTCACATCCAGCAATACAACACTTTTATCTTTAGAAATCTTATCCATATCTTCCAGATGCCATTGTTTTAAGGTACCTTTTGCTATATTGTCTATCATGAATCCTGCCATATTTACAGGATCCTTGGCAGAGGAATACGGCGGTGCATATGCAAGATCCAGATCTTTCAGCTGGGTTGCCTTCAGCCCTGCATGAATTGCTGTTGCCAGCACATCAATACGTTTATCAACTCCTTCATATCCAATAATCTGAGCACCAAGCAAACGATAAGTCTCTTTTTCAAAAACCACCTTCATGGTCATCACTTTTCCACCAGGATAGTAACCGGCATGACTCATAGGAGAAAGAATTACTGTATCTACATCTAATCCTGACTTTTTGGCATTGGTTTCATTGATACCTGTAGTGGCTGCTGTCATATCAAATACTTTGATAACGGAGCTTCCCTGACTGCCCAGGTAACGGCTGTCACCACCACAAATATTATCAGCGATGATCCTGCCCTGCTTGTTGGCTGGTCCGGCCAAAGAGATCAGCGCATCATCACCCGTAACATAATGTTTTACCTGAACTGCATCACCTGCTGCATAAATATCCGGTACAGAAGTTTCCATTCTGTCATTCACTACGATACTTCCCTTGATGCCAAGTTCCAGACCAGCTTCTTTTGCTAATGCTGTGTCTGGTGTAACTCCGATTGCCAGCACCACCATATCAGCCTGAAGGGATGGATTATCTTTTAATAGAACCTCTACTCCATTGTCCTTTTCTTTAAATCCTTCTACTGTATAGCCCAGTACCAGTTTTATCCCATGCTTTCTCATTTCATTATGGATCATGGATGCCATATCCGGGTCAAATGGGTTCATCAGCTGCTTAGGCCGCTGGACAATTGTAACATCCATGCCAAGCTCCCTAAAATTTTCTGCCAGTTCCAGACCAATAAAACCGCCACCTGCCAATACAGCCGATTTTGGATGATTCTTATTTATATATTCCTTTATCCGAAAAGTGTCTTCTACAGTACGAAGTGTAAAAAGTTTATCCATACCTACTCCGGGAAGTCTCGGCTGTGTTGGCTTTGCACCTGGAGAGAGGATCAGCTTATCATAGTTTTCTTCAAATATCTCACCATTCTCTAAATTTTTCACTGAAACCGTTTTTCGTTCCGGATGTATGGAGATAACTTCATGATGAATTTTCATGTTAATACGGAATCGTTTAAAAAAACTCTCTGGTGTCTGTAGTGTAAGTTCTTCCGGGTCTGTGATCACGTCTCCGATATAATATGGAAGCCCACAATTCGCATAGGATATGTATCCGGATCTTTCAAACACAGTAATTTCTGCATGTTCATCCAATCTTCGTATTCTTGCTGCAGCTGTAGCTCCTCCGGCTACACCGCCTACGATTATTACCTTCATCTTATTTTTCCACCTTTCCTGAATAAGCAGCAATGCCACCAATATTATTTACTTTAGAATATCCCATTCGTTGCAACATCCCAGTTGCTTGACGACTTCGGGCTCCGGAATAACAGTATACAAACAGCGGTATTTCTGTATTCTTCACTACCGAAACAACATTGTTAAGTTGTTGCAATGGCACATTTTTACTTTCTGGTATATGCCCTTCCTGATATTCCTGCGGCGTACGAACATCCAGCAGAACTGCACCAGCAGTCTTTTTATATTCCTCTATCCCTTGATTAATATTCGCCTGTTTTAAAAAATCAAAAAATCCCATTAACGCACCTCCTTAAAGCATCTCTAAGATTGCCTTCTTAGGTCTTGCCCCTGAAACTTTTGTTACAATCTTCCCATTCTTCATAACCACCAAAGTTGGAATACTCATAATACCAAATTTACTTGCCAGTTCTGGCTGCTCATCCACATTGATCTTTCCAACTTTGATATCAGGGAGTTCACTTGCTATCTCCTCTATGATAGGAGCCACCATACGACAAGGAGCACACCAAGGAGCCCAAAAGTCTAAAAGAACGGTTTTCTCGGAATCCATTATTTCATTCTGAAAATTATTTTTATTGATATTAATAGCAGACATTTTACAGTCCTCCTTGTTTTTTCTTTTGTGGCTTTATTATAATCTGAAATTCATTTGTTTTCTGTGATATCATCACATTATTATCATGATTAATTTTTAACTAATTTATTTTTTCATCTTATGATCTGATGGCAGTCTCACTTCTCCGGTCCTTTTCTTCATAATCGAGTTCTGTGTCTCCATCTGTGTTGGAATATAATCGCTTTCCTGCAGAAATGCACCTGCCGCCTCAGCATATGATTCATATCCAGCTGCTTTCATCCTCTTCAACATTTTTGCCAAAGCACTGTTCTTGTCTCTACTCACCTGACGTGTGCTGATGCCCAGTTCCTCTGCTGTTTCTTTAACCTGTTTTCCCATGATAAAATAATCGCTCACGATTTTCTTTTCTTTCTCTGTCAGATCGCTGAAGAGTTCTTTAAAGAAGATCTCAGTTGTAATATCCGATGCAATGTCACGTCCACTATCTGCGATAAAGTCTGTCGCACAACCGTTTTCTGATTCTAATCCACAAAATAATACTGTATTATTTCTCTGATGCTGCTGATCAAACATATAATGTTCCTTATTATAAAAAATATTAAGAACTTCCAGCTCTTCTGCTGTAATATTAGCGTATTTCACCTTCTGATATCTGTCGTAAAATGTGTATTTTCTTTCTTCCATGATTGTTTCTCCGATTTGTCGTTTTTGTTGATTTGATTTGTGACAAATCGAAAATCATGGATATCTGGCATAATGCCTGCCTCTTCCCTGCATCTTGATATGCTCTTCCTTTCCGGCATCTACCTGTTAAAAAGGAAGCTTTTTCAAATCTGCAACCTGTTTTTGGGTATAAAAAAAGGCCATGCCCTTCCGGGCACAGCCTGACGCCTTAAAATTTGAGAAAAGAAAAACCTCCGCAAACATTACGTCTGCGAAGGTCTATTTCTCTCAGCATATCAATTCTAACATGCACGTATTTTCATTGTAATACCATTCACATGCCAGTTTACTGTCAGTTCACTGCCACTTTACTTCCACTTTTCTTCCAGTTTATTTCCTCCATCTTATTCTGTATCTTTTCCGGACGTGTAAATGCCCAGAGCATTGTTGCATACAAACGGATTGCTTTCTTACGGTTTCGATAATAAGTAGTGCTTGGCATATCATCCAGCATCAGCATCACATCTTCATTGGTATTTCCTGCTTCAAAATATCTATATTTCAAAAGCCGATAATACAGCTGTCCATTTTTTGGATAATCCCTCAAAGCTATCAGGGAATCTCTCATGATTTCCAGCAAACAGAGATTCATATCATTATTCAGAAGCTTTTCCTGGATTCTGCGTTTCTCTGCAGTCGCATCGAAATCTACCAGATCATATAACATTTCCTTCAGATGCTTCCCTTCCTCTGCATACATTTCATAATCTATATCCACAAGGTTCTTCTCAATACGGAACATTACTTTAGTATACTGACTCAGCAATAATTCCGTATTCTTATAAGCATCCTCTGCCACTTCTTCCATATTGATAAACATATCCTGTATTCTCTGCATAATTGTCCTCCTTCCCGACCGCTTCCGCAGCCAGACCAATCATTGTATTGTTTGTTCCATTCACAGTCTGTCACTGTCCTAACATCTCTTCATGCAGATTCCGCAGAAATATCCGCTGTGGGATAGCTTCTATTTCTGGCTGATCGGCAACTGTATGATCTATTGAAAGCAATCGGTTCTCACGGGAAAGGATGTATCCCCGACTGCTGATGTTCTCATCGAATATCTATCTCTCCAAAGGGGGCCCTGATTCAGGGCTCCCTTTTAGGGCACCGTTATTTACGTTCCATAAACCATTTATAATTTTCTTCATAAGTCAGATGACAGATTTTCCCGCCCACCTGACAGGTATAACGATATCCGGTTCCGCCAGCTTTTCGACTGGCACAACGCTCCGGTTTTGAAACCTTATCAATCGCATACTTACGTCCATCTTCCCAGACAAACGCTGTAGGGATCAATTCTCCTTCCCGGCTGAATACCGCCAGGACATCTACATACACTTTAGCTGTCATTACAAAACACCTGCTCTCTCCTATCCATGAAAATATGCCTGTGGATGAACCGTATGTTCCTTAGCATTCAGCTGTGCCAGTATCTTATCCTGATACATAAATGCTCTCTGAATACTCTGATAGCCAAACCTTCCACGGATCTCATCTACCACCTGGTCCATCTTTTTGATTTTTTCTCTCTTCGTTTCATCCATAAATAAATCAAGCTGATACGGCATCTCTTCTGATACCAGATCACATCCTCGAACACCAAGACTACGAATTGGATGTTCCCAATTATAGTTTTTCTGGAATAACTCAAATGCAGTTCTGGCAATTTCTTCTGTAAGATTACTTGCCCTGTCCAACTTGCACTGTCTCGTGAAATGATACAATCCATTATCCCGAATCGAGATTTCTACTGTCCTGCATTGAAAACCATTTTCACGAAGCCTGGCTCCTACACTTTCTGAAAGAGCCATCAAAATAATCTTCACGTCCAATTCACTAACAAGATCTCTTGGCGTTGTTGTACTGTTCCCGATAGACTTGATCGGTACTTTATATCCTTCTACCAAAACTGGAGTTTCATCCCATCCATTTGCAAAGGTATGAAGTACCAATCCCATCTTTCCAAGATATGTTTCTAATATAGAAGGTTCTGCTCCTGCCAGATCTCCGATTGTACAAATGCCAAGTTTCTTCATCGTCCGTTCAGTGCTTCTTCCGACCATGAGTAAATCACCTACTGGAAGTTTCCATGCAATATCCTTGTAATTGTCTTTGGAAAACTCTGTAATGGCATCCGGCTTTTTATAATCAGAACCGAGCTTTGCAAATATCTTATTCCAGGAAACACCAATACTTACGGTAACCCCCAGTTCATATTTAATCCGACTGCTGATCTCTTTTGCAATCTTCATTCCGTCTCCCTTGATAGAAGTACTGGCGGTCACATCCAGCCAGCTTTCATCAATCCCAAATGGTTCTCTCTGATCTGTGTATTCACTGTAAATCTCCTGTGCCATTCTGGAAAACCTCAAATAAAGATCCATGCGAGGCGGTACAAAGATTATTTCTGGGCAAACCTGTCTTGCCTGCCACAATGCCATGCCTGTTTTTACTCCGGCTCGCTTCGCAATATAGTTTGCAGTCAGCACAATTCCATGTCTTGCTTCCGGATCACCACCGACTGCCATCGGCTTCCCGGCAAGTTCTGGATGATGCAGCATCTCAACACTTGCGTAAAAGCAATTCATATCTGAATGAAGAATTGTCCTGCTCATAACATTCACCTACCAGTCTTAAAAATCATAATAAAAGTTCTTTGCTTCATATTGACTTTGTGAAGTTTATAGATTATAATTTCTACTAACTTCACGAACATTTGTTTGTATTTTATACGTGATAATGAACTCTGTCAATAGTTTTTATAAAGTTGATGAAGTTACGATTTCAAAAACTTGGAAAGGATCCCACTATGAATTTTTCAGACAAGATTAAATATCAACGAGAACAAAATCATCTGACACAAAAAGAACTTGCAGAACTGGTCGGCGTATCCCAGCGTGCGATCGCAGCTTATGAAAGTTCCGGCACCATCGCACGAATCTCTACTATGAGAAAGCTCGCTCATGCATTGAATGTCTCTTACGATTATTTGAAACATGATGAGATCACAGATCCTTCTTACGGAATTGAAAAAATGGATTATATTGATGAAGTCAATGGACAGCTTGGTGAAAAAGGAGCCAGGGACATCAATGAGATTCTCGAAGCCAACCGTGCTCTTTTTGCTGGTGGCGAACTCGACGAAGAAGCAAAAGATGCTTTCTATCAGGCTGTAACCAAAGCATATCTTTCCTGTAAGATGGAAGCCAAAAAGACATTTGGACGGAAAAAGAAAAACACTGAAATGGAAAGTGATTCATAGGTGTCCGTATTTTCGTACAGCACTTTTGCTACTCTATACTTGCAGCAAACTATCTTATGAAATATCGAGGTGTTTTTATGAGTTCAAAATGTATAAGAGACACTGTTAATAAAGTAAAAGCAAAATATCAGGAAAGTGATCCGTACCGCCTTGCAGCCGCTATGCATATTATTGTTAAAAAGCTTCCGCTTGGAACTGATCCAAACTGTTGCAAAGGCTTCTGTATGCGGGAATGTCGAAAGACCTGCATCGTCATTAACTGCGACCTACCGGAAATCATACAGCAGATTATCCTGATCCACGAGATCGGTCACGCACTCCTTCATCAGAAACCCCTTCAGATCAAGTGTTTTCATGATTTTGAATTATTCGATGGAGTGTCACAATGTGAATATGAAGCGAATTGCTTTGCCGCTGATTATCTTCTGGAAGATGAAGATGTCCTGGAGATGCTTAACGCTGATATGTCCTTTTTCCAGGCTGCCGCAGAACTGAAAGTTCCACCGGAACTTCTTGATTTCAAATTCCGAATGATGAAACGAAGCGGCGTTCAGATTGTAGATTCTCCGATTACTTCCAACAGTGACTTTTTAAAAGATATCCCTACTTCGGGAATAATAGAAAATTACTAAATATGCTATTTTTGAAAAAGGAGATTTTTGAAAATGATCAACTTAAATAAACATAGAATAGACTTTGGAAAAGGGGATGTAGGCATTGGTGTCATCGGTAACACTACAGATTCCGCACAACTGGCATTTTATAATCAGAGTGCACGTCCCATCCATATACTCAAGAATCCAGATCAGAATCCTGGGTTCGAACCCATGGAATTTAAAGAAGAACCTTTTATCATGAGCTTCTCCAATCCTGAAAGCATTGATGCAGTTATTTCAATTTTACAACGTGCCAAATATATTAATTTCACTTCCAAAAACGAACCGCAAAAAACAGAATAGATGAATGATGTATCTTATAAAGAATGGCTGTCTTTTCTCCAATGAGCAGGCAGCCATTTCTCATGTAATTCTTTAATACAAGTCTCCCACATATCCATCTGCTTCCAGATGCATATAGCACTCGTCCACCTTCTCTGATTCCAGAATCCGCAAAACGTGTTCCATACCTGTAGCAAGTTCTTTTGTTTTTAACTCTTCCAGCGGAATCCAATAAACTCTTCCTTCCTCAGAACTCTTTAATTCTCCGGTAAACTTATCCGCTTTATACAAGGTAATAACATAGTGCACTCCGCTCTTATGCCAATGATATAATCCTCCAAGCTTCGGTGCTTCAACCGTAAGTCCTGTTTCTTCCCAGACTTCCCGAATCATAGATTTCTGAAAAATCTCATTTGCTTCTACGTGACCGCCTGGAAAAGTTGTACCGGTATAGCTATCATTTACTTTATCCAGAGCCAGTACATTCCCTTTATGATCCTGAATCATACACATATTCATAAAACAGACCTTCTCAATCTGACTCTCTTCTTTTTCATTCAGAGATTTTCTGACACGTTTGTTGATATCCGATCGTTTGGATTTATAATGCTTGAAGACCTCTCCATACGGAATCCAGATTTCTGCATCTTCAATTTTTTCATAAACAGAATCCACCACTTCTTCCAGATGTTTGTCACTCGGAAAAGTACATTTTTTCATATAATAATCTCTGGTTGCCTGAAACATCCATTCCGCAATCTTTTCTTTCTGCTTCATTTTTAACTGGGAATACTTCTTATTCGTTTGCAGTAATCTCCCATCTATCATCTTATGGTTTTTCCGTGACATCGGTTTGACCTCTTTTCTTCTTTTTCATTCAGATTTTACTATACCACAGAATCATGCTTGCGTCATACTTCTGAGCTTCGATGTCCTCTTTTTCTTCTCTCAGTACCTTATTTATAGAGGGTTCTTTTTTAAGACTCTCTTCCGGAGGCTGTGCCACCGGTAAATAGCAAGGACAGGAAGTGTATATACACTTCCGGAAAACCAGCAATTTAGGGAACCCTGCCCTAAATTAAAAACACAGAAGTCACTACTTCGAAGAACCAAAGAAAGGAGAATCTGCCTATGGCAAAGAGAAAAAGAAATATACAGATTTTGTTTTGTGTTTCCCCAGAAGAAAAAAAGCTTATTCGTAGAAAGATGATTGAATCAAAGACAAAAAATATGGGAGCTTATCTTCGTAAAATGGCAATCGACGGTTACATCGTCAACACCGATACCACTCCACTGAAGAAACAGTATGAGGAAATGCATAAGATCGGTGTGAATATTAATCAGATTGCCAAAAAAGTAAACAGCACCGGTGATCTGTATCCGGAAGAAAAGCAAGAATTAAAAGAGATGGTGAAAGAATTATGGCGTATCTTAAGATCTTCCCAATTAAAGTAACAGACAAGAAAGCTCTGGACTACATCACGAATCCAGATAAAACAGAAGAAAAACTGTTAGTTTCCAGTTTTGGCTGTTCCCCGGAAACTGCAGATCTTGAATTTTCTATGACAAGAGAAATGGCAAAAAAGAATGGAATGGACAAAGGTGATAACCTGGCATTTCATCTGATCCAGTCATTTAAACCTGGAGAAGTTGATGCCGAAACTGCCCATCGCTTAGGGCAACAATTTGCAAACGAAGTACTGAAAGGAAAATATGAATATGTGATAAGCACCCATGTTGATAAAAATCATATCCATAACCACATCATCTTTAATGCAGCAAGTTTTGTTGATCATCACAAGTATGTTTCCAATAAGCGGAGCTACCATAAAATCTGCCGGATCAGTAATCGTATCTGCCATGAAAATGGACTTGCCACCAGTATGCCAACCGGAGAAAAAGGCAAAAGTTATAAGGAGAACATGGAATATCATCGTGGCACCAGCTGGAAAGCCAAGCTACGTGTTGCAGTTGATAAAGCAATCTGGACTTCCATCAACTATGAGGAATTTTTACAAAAAATGCAGTTAGCCGGATATGAAGTCCGACAGGGAAAACACCTGTCCTTCCGTGCACCGGAACAGAAAAACTTCACTTATATGAAATCTCTTGGAAGCTATTATTCAGAAGAAAATGTCCGCATCCGTTTGGCAAAAAACCGTAACAAAATAAAAGCTCCAAGGCATCTGTCCAGAGAAGCTCGCCTGTATATCAATATCTCCACTTATGTTACGACCGGCAATCGAGAAGGATTTGAACGATGGGCAAAACTAAATAACCTGAAAGAAGCGGCACGCACCTTCAACTATCTTTCCGAAAATAACCTGCTGAATTATGAAGATTTCCAACAGCATGTTTCTGATGTTGATGCTTCTGTTAAAGCGGCTGATCAAAGAATAACGCAAATCAACAGTGAGCTGAGCACACAGAAAATCATTCAAAAACACTGTGATTCTTACCGTCTCTGCCGAAAAGTGATTGAAGATTGCAAATCTGCTAAAAATCCAAAAGCATACCGAACCAAACATCAAGCAGAATACCAACTGCACGATTCACTAAAAAAAGAGCTTCAGGATCTCGGTGTTACCAAAATCCCAAGCTCTAATAAAATCCAGAATAGGATAGAAAATCTTGAATCTGAACAAGCTGCTACTGTCCGGGAAAAACAAGAATTGCAGAAAAAGCAGAAGACACTGAATATCATTAGACAGAATTTCACAGCACTACTTAATGCTCCGGAGATGCAAATTCCCATATCAGAAAAAGAGCTAACTCTCTAAAAAGAAGGAGGTACCTACTTTAACGAGGGTGTAAAAATTCTTGTGTCTATGGAAAGTAAATCTTTCTGATAAGAAATAGATATGTAAAATTTTGCTGTCGAATTAATGATTATGC
>NZ_JBQHWC010000019.1:0-66160 GCF_052064155.1 Blautia sp. HCP3S3_C12
AAGGTGCAAAACCTTTATTCCTCCTTAGCTCAGTCGGTAGAGCATGCGGCTGTTAACCGCAGTGTCGTTGGTTCGAGTCCAACAGGGGGAGCTTTCGGAACATGAAGTCCGATATGTAAAAGTTATACCAGGCTCCATGGTCAAGCGGTTAAGACACCGCCCTTTCACGGCGGTAACAGGGGTTCAAATCCCCTTGGAGTCATTATACAAAATTTTTGTATAATTTGTAAAATATAATATGGTGCCATAGCCAAGTGGTAAGGCAAAGGTCTGCAACACCTCTATCCCCGGTTCAAATCCGGGTGGCACCTCTAGAACTTCAGATATAATTTATCTGAAGTTTTTTATTTGATTTAAATTTGAGCTAGAATAAAAACGCCGGTATATTGTGTAAAAAGCACAGTATACCGGTGTTTTATGCTTAAAAAGCAAGATCAGCTGTTTAGAATTCCGGCAGCTCTGAGACTAGAGAGAAGCTGATTAAACTGGGTTACAACATCTGTCTGACCTGCAGCATCTGCTACTGCTGCGGCAGATGTTACAGGTCCGGCAGGTCCTGTGGCACCGGTAGGTCCAGTAGGTCCAGTTGGTCCAGTAGCTCCGGCAGGTCCGACAGGTCCGATAGGTCCAGTTGGTCCAATAGCTCCGGCAGGTCCTGTAGCTCCGCTAGCGCCTGTGGCACCAGTAGCTCCTGTGACTCCGGCTGGCCCCTGAGGTCCTATTGCACCAGTAGCACCAGTAGCTCCGATTGGCCCTGGATATCCCTGTATACCAGGTTCTCCCTGAGGTCCCTGGGGTCCGATAGGACCAGCCGGTCCGGGACAACCTCTGGGCCCAGTAGGTCCGGTACAGCCCCGTGGTCCGGGAGGACCCTGACAGTCACAGCCGCAGCGATTGCTATTATTACAGCAGGAAGTGCCGGAAACATCGCTGGTCAGTGATTCAAGTGACTGATCTTTGAGAGGATGACGATGAAACAACATGCATTTTACCTCTGATATTAAGAAGTTTCACTATTATTATATGGAGAATGCCAGATACTGTTCACAGATTACATATTCTTTGCTACTTGTCTGAAGCCAATAATTGTTTCACCCTTTGTCAGGAAAAACCATGCTTCTGTAAAAAATATTGTTGATTTTGGATAATACAGGGCTCATCAGGATGAATTTTAGCAGCCCTTTGAAGGTAGTCAAAGGAGGTTTTGTATTGCCCAAGTTTGTCATAACAGACGCAGAGCTGTACCAAAGGAAGAAAATCATGGCAGTCAGGGATAAAAAATCCCCCATCTTGTTCACAGTAAGGTGCATTTAATGCTTGCTGATACCAGTAAACAGCAGAGATAAAAGCTGATTTTTCCAGAAAAAGATTTCCAAGTTCATAGCATATTTCAGCACGGGGAACATCAAACTGAAAGCTTTTAAAAAGAATATTCATTGCTTTATCATTTTCACCAAGAGCACGGTAACAGTAACAGAGCTGCAGACAGGCATCCAGTTGATTTTCCAGCCATGCTTCGGGATTTTCCAGAAAGTGAAGAAATACAGCGGCAGCTTCTCGATAAAGCTTATGATAAAAAAGTTCTTTTCCATAATAAAATTCCTGACGGGAGTCTAAAACTTCGGCATTTGCGAGCATGTGCTGATAAATCCGAAGATTGCGGTCTGGATCAGAAATCTTAATTTTGCGATGCTCAATTTGAATAGGAGAGTAAAGAATCTTACCGGAAAGAATGATTGCTTCATGTACCTTTCCACACCATCTGAAATCACAGGAGGTTTTTAAAATACGTTCCCGGTAATAGGAAAATGCAGGAGACTGATCTGTATGGAAAGCTGTAATATATTTCATCATTACGATATCAGTGTCAGAGGGAAGAGAACTTTTCAGGGAAGAAAGGAGAGTCAGGTTAGCAGGAGTGATCAGATCATCCGCATCCAGCCACATCCAGTAGTCTGTGCGGACTTTCTCTAAAAGAAAATTTCTGGCAGCAGAAAAATCCTCACACCAGGGAAAGTCAAACACCTGAGCTCCATATTTACAGGCAATTTCTTTCGTCTGGTCGACGGAACCGGTATCTGCAATGAGAATATAATCTGCAATATCAGTCATTGGTGAAAGAATTCGGGGAAGAACATCTGCTTCGTTTTTGACGATCATGCATAAACTTAGAGAAATCATACAATAGATAATACTCCGGGACACTATTGCAACAAGATATGTGAGATTAGCGTGAAATATGATAAAAACCGTAACTGTAAAAAGTTACGCAGCTACGGTTTTGGCATATATTATTCATCAAATTCTGCAGTGACGATAAATCCTCGGGGAGTATGCTCAATATTCTTGATAATACCTTTTCGGGATTTGATCCGTCTGGCATTGGGATAGCATCCTGACATGGCTACGGCTGGTTCAATAATGTAACTGTAATTCATGAAGGATTGGTATTCGGTGATTTCTACTTCATCACCGATTTCAATCAGTCCCTGACGCTCCATTTTAAATTTTTCCTGACGCATAGAATAATCCTTCTTTCTTTAATATTATTTTATTGATAGTGTGAATATCTGATAGTTGTGAACCTTACCTTTATATTAACACATATGAGTAAATGAAGAAAGTCCTGTAAAAAGGGTACGATTGCGTAAGTTTACTGTCGGAATAAATGGGTTAGAGTTCACTCTTGATGCTCAGATAAAGTATCTGGCTTAGATTTTCTTATTCCAACTTTACTTCATTCCCGTCTTTTTTGCAAGTCCCCTTCGGGACAGGGATCCACTTAGGTCTGCTTGAGTATACTTTTAGGCTGTGTACCGGAGTCCTGTCAAGGATGTGTAACACCGCTCTGCGGCTTCGTCCTTGACAGAACTCCGGTCCGCAGCCTTTTTTATAGTCAAGCAGACCTAAGTATATCTGCGGCATTTGCCACTTTTTTATAATCCCCAGATATGCTCATTGAAGTATACTTTTTTCTTTGTGTCCTGACTGATACTATGCGTCATTGCATCCACATATTTCCCCAGTATACCATGCCTGTTTTTCTCGCTTTTGAATATCTGGGCCGACAGAATGATTTCCTGTTCACATCCTGCCGCTTTGGGCAGCTCTACTTTCTGATATCTTACCAGTTCCAACATATCTCCGCCATTATAATAATACGCTCTCAACTGTGCCATTTTTGCAGCACCTTTCCGGCTCCATCCCATTGGTCTGGAACTCATCCTTGTTGAAAGCACATAGCTTACATGCCCCTCTGTACTGCTTCCGATCACTCCGTCTTTGTGCATCAGTCGCAGCCGTGCCGCTCCCCAGTTCTCCAGTATATAATCCCGGCTCTGCTCCAGACGTCTCGTCCCTGTTTCTACGCTTTCTTCCGGAAGCGCATTCTTTAGCCTCTCTACGATTTCACAAAAATCTGCTTTTGTTCCCCTGCGTATTGCTCTCCTCAGTTCTCTATATGCATCATCTGCACTGTCTTTCATATGGCTGATCAGACGGATCAGGTATTTCTGTAAATGGAACTCATCCAATACATACGATACTCCTTTGATCCGTGTCCTTGCTGTTTCTATCCAGCCGCCTCCATCTGCATTCAGATAGATCTTTTTTACTTTCTCCAGCTCATAGTGGGCATTGATATATTCATAGATTTCATCCCAGAATGCTTCATTGTCTTTTCCATCACATACCCTGCAGAAGTAATGCGGATTTATCAGTTTATATCGTTTGCTTTGCGGTGCCTCCGGTTCAATTCCTTCATGCACATACACCAGTTTTGTGATCAGACAGTTGTTTTTCTGTCCATTGCTGCTTTCAGTCAGATCGCCCTTCTGTTCTCGAAACTGGAGCGAAACATGATCCTCATCTGCTTCTATATACAGATATTCAACTTCCCTTTTCTTTTTAGGTTCTTTGGTGTCTTTCGGGAACTTCAGACCATGCAGTTTTGCTTTTACGGTCTGTTTGCTCACAGTTCCTTCCAGGCAGCTTTCCTCACCGCCTCTCCTATAGGAAGTCTGTACAGCCTCTTCCAGCATTGCTGCTACAGCATCTTCTGTTATCCTTTCATGTTTTTCCAGTCCCAGGATCCTGTCCAGCAGATACTCCATCTTACCTGTTTCTCTGTTGATGAAGAGGGTTTTTGTAAAGTGCACTGTTCCCAGTGATGTGACCAGCTGCTTTTGACTGTCTTTTTCAACATACCATCCTGTTGTCCTCTTACCACTGTCTTTCAGTTGTTGGTTCATCTGTTCCAGAGACTCCTGAATCATAAGGAGACCAACCTTATGCAATTCCTTTGTGATGCCTCTGACATACTCTGCCATCTTTTCAGGATGTTTAAAAAAATCATCCTCCAATTTTTCAAAAATACTGATGCTTTCTTCCGCAAAATGTTTTATACTCTTAATCATAGAGAACACCTTCCTTTGTTTGTATTAGTTTCGTCGCTAAATACTTTATCACAAAGTGGTGTTCTCTTTTATTACCATTTTTAATTTTCCGACTAAAACTTTACGCTAGCAAAAGGGTACTTGCTTTTGTAGAATGAATTATATATAATACTATAGAAGTTTTCTATCAAAACGATAAGAAAACAGGCTTGAAATTATGAATAGAAATTATCGGCTGAAAGGGTAACAAGTAATGCGTAAGATTATAGTCTGTGATGATGTGGAACTGGAAAGACAGCTTTTAAAAGATATATTACATGAATATTTTGAAGAAATCCATGAGGAGATTTGCGTTGAGGAATATTCTTCCGGTGAGGTACTTGTAGCTGACGCTGAGGAGGGATACCTGGAGGGAGAATTGCTTTTTCTGGATATCTATATGGACCAGTTGAATGGTATGGAAACAGCCAGAAAACTTCGTGCGCTTTCCTGCAATATACCGATTATATTTCTGACAGCATCTCCGGATTTTGCTGTTGAGAGCTATGAGGTACAGGCATCCGGATATTTGTTGAAATCCTTTTCCGAGGAGAAAATAAAGAAGCTTTTGAATCGTATTCTGAAGACAGATATGCAACGCAGGGTTGCAATTAAAAGTAAACGTCAGTATCGATATCCGTATACAGATGATATTGTATATGTTGAAAGTGATAAGCATACCATTACACTTCATCTGTCCGATCAATCAGAAATTGTAGCACAGGATAAGCTTATAGAGATTGAAAAGAGAATAGATGAGAAGAGATTTCTGCATTGTCACCAGAGTTATCTGGTTAATATGGATTATATAAAGGATGTGAAAGAGGATTTTGAATTACAGGATGGGACAATAATTCCTATTCGTGTTCGAGGAAGAAAGGAAGTGCTGGATAAGTATAATGAGTATTTTGCCAGCCATTTTGAATAAGGTATTTAGTATTATTGAGGAATATGCTTGAAAAAATGAGGAAAATGCATAAATGAGAAATTTATAAAAAAGTCTGATATAATACATCATGAAGGAAGAAAAACCTGATTCAAAACGCGGAAAATGAATGATCTTTTTGCGATGCTGTGAGGCAGACAAAAAATGAAAATTGGAAAAGTGTGTATGAAAATCCCCTCAGTACAGGATGTGTCCGCGTCATCTGAAACTGAGGGGATTTTTTTGAAATAATTACAGTGCCAGCTCCAATGAGGTATCTGCAAAGAAAGTATTGGCATTGTATAGATATAGTACTTCCTGAACATTCTCAACTTGAAGCAGCTGTTCCAGATCTCCATAGTAATAACGGGGATCGATCATAATGATTTTACGGTAATGTTGTGCAAGAAATGGGACAAAACTGTTGGCATAAGAATCCTTCAGAACCAGAAGGGTATTATTACTTTCAGTAGGAGTGCTGATTTTTATCTGTGCATGATTACCGCCGAAGAACAGGGCATATTTATCTCTGGTATTAAGCTTTGAAGTATCATAGAAGCTTGCAGATTTTTTCTGTTCCTCTACATAATTAACAACAGAGGAAAGGGTATTATCTCCATTAGGAAGGAAAACATCAATTTCATCGGTTTCACTGGAACGGAAACCGCTTTTGGCAGAGAGTGTTCCTTTGAACGTCTGGGATACAGGAGCTTTATCATAAGAGTCAGAGGAGGTATCGATTCCCATAACAGCAGCTGCCTGGAGATAAGCGTAGTAGGCACCCAGAGTGGTCCAGTGATGATCAGTGTGATAATAAAGATCTTCTGTTTTGTGATCAGTAAAGGTATCACGGATATCAATAAAGGTAACTCCTGCAGAAGTGAGAGAATCCTTCAGATTATCTATCCAGGGATTCTGATCGTCAGCAGGTGCAAAAGCAGGGAGCTTTGATTTCAGGATGTTTACTGAATTGGGTGCAATCAGTGCATATTGTTTCAGGTCTGAATGCTTCTGCGCGAAGGCAGTCATAGCATTGACTGTAGCATCATATTGAGTCTGAGGAGGAGCGTTAAAGCCTTCCATCAGATATCCATTTTTGCCAAGATACACACCATTTTCCTCCACTTTACCCATCAGCCTGTCTGTAGTGGCTTTTAAAGTAATCCACATATCACGAAGGGGGAACTGATCGTTTTCATAGGTTTCAAATTGTTTTTCGTATCCTCCGGAGACTAATTGATCCAGTTTCAGGGCAGGCCTGGATGCCAGTACCCGGTTTTCTTTTTCAGAGAATCCGGTATCAGGCAGGATAATACTGCTTACCAGTACAATTATAAGAAGCAGAAAAAAAAGAAGCCCTAATCTGTGAAAGAATAGTCGGTAATTTCTCAGTGATTTTTTCATAGGTACCGTCCCTTCTAAAATTTCGCGTATAAAAATGGTGTATAGGAATTATAAACCATATAGGCTACAGACAATGCCAGTAGTATAAGATTTATAAGGAGTGCTCCTGCTGGTTTTTTCTGGATTAGTCGCCTGAAACGTTGGTACAGTCCGGGTCTGCATGCCAGAATACTGATGATAAAAAGTATCAGGCCTGTTTTCAGATAATAAAGTGCAGTTGTGTCTGCAAAGCTGCTGGCTCCTATACCAAACAGTGCACCCAGATAATGGCCAAGTGCAGAAAAGTTTGTCTGACTGAAAAATACCCATCCAATCATGACTGCAACCATAGTATAGGCTGTGCGTAGCCAGGAAGGGAGTCTATCCAATAAGTTATTTAGTACAAATTTTTCAAGTAAGAGGAGAAGGCCGTAGTATAGTCCCCATAACACAAAGTTCCAGCTTGCACCATGCCATAGTCCGGTCAGAGCCCAGACAACCAGAATATTTCGGATATGTTTTATGACTGAGACACGGTTTCCTCCAAGAGGAATGTAGATATAATCCCGAAACCAGCTTCCAAGGGAAATATGCCAACGTCTCCAGAACTCGGAAACACTTGTGGAGATATATGGATAGTCAAAGTTTTTGTTAAAATCAAATCCCAACATTTTTCCCAGCCCAATGGCCATGTCAGAATAGCCGCTGAAATCAAAATATATTTGCATAGTGAAAGTCAGAATTCCAATCCATGCGGTAAGCACAGACATTTGAGTATTACTGCAGATTCCTGCATATAGAGCAGATAGATTATCAGCCAGGAGTACTTTTTTTGCAAGACCCTTAATAAAAAGTTCTGTTCCTGCACCAAAGCGGGAAATATTGACAGAACGTCTCTCAAGTTGTTCCTGGATATCTGCATAGCGGATAATAGGACCTGCAGCAGTATAAGGAAACATGGTGCTGTAGGTTGCAAAGGTAAGAAAGTTCTGTTGTGCTGTAATCTTACTTATATATATATCAAAGAGATAGGACAGGTTCCTGAAGGTATAAAAGGAAAGCCCGATTGGCAGGGAAAGTTCCGGATGGGAAATATGAATGCCTGTAATTCCGCCAAAGGTATCCAACAGGAAACCATAATATTTAAAAAATACAAGAATGCCAAGATTGATAATGATGGCAAAAACAAGATTCAGTTTTTGCTTTTTATCATCATAATAAAGCCGCTCCAGTTCAGTACCCATATAATAGTTAAATACGCTGGAGAAAAGCATAAGAATCACATAAACAGGTTCTCCCCATGCGTAAAATATAAGACTGCCTAAAAAGAGCAGCAGATTGCGAAGCTTTCCCGGAACCAGATAATAGATCAGCATAAAAACCGGAAGAAAGCAGAAAATAAAAAAGATACTGTTAAATACCATAACGAATGTTCTCCAATCTGCTTTATATCAAGGATAGAAATGCATGCTGCCAGCTATGGGCATCGGCTCCACACATATAATATACATAGTTTCCTTTTTTTCCTACAGCTGCATTATTTAAGAGAGCCATCTGGTCTGTACCATATCCTTCAAATACATTTTTCTGACTGGACAGGTGTGCCTGGGCGTTTTCCAGCAATATCTGTGCCTGGGCACGGTCTTTGGCTTTCATAATGCAGATTTCTTCAACAGCCATAGGAGAGGAGGCCTTATAAAAGAAAAAACCGTCAATATCCCGCTCCTCTGTTTGATAATAGCGTTTCAGATCAGCGCGGGTTTCTTTATTCAATGCAATGATGGCCTGATCTTTTTCCATAGACTGGGCAATCTGATCCATGGGAATGTTCCGGGCATTATCGGAGGAGTAAAGCGCTGTAAGATATATTACAAGCAGAATCACCAACCCGGTCTTTATAAGTATATGTTTATTTATTTTCATGTCTGTAACCCCGCTGCCTGTGCCATATGTGTGAGCCATTTAGGGTAATAATCCTGGATCACATGCTCACCGTCCGGTTCGTACAGATCCTCTGAGCTTCCCTCCACAATGGCGGAATTGTCAATAAAGGTACATCCCATTTCCTGGCAGAGACTGATAAGTCCTTCGTTATACTGCGAATAATAGGCAAGATCAGGAGTCGCTTCAATAGCAGCATCCGTAATCGGAAGAATACAGTTTATGTAAATTGGGATATCCGGCAGTGCTTCCTGGATTTTGACAATTTGTTTTTTGTAATCTGCTACAAATCCAGAAGAATCAGCCCCGTAAATTTCCAGATCATTGGAGCCGAAAGCCATGAAAACATGACTGGGATTCAGGCTGATCGCAGTAGCAATTTGTTCATCAGCTCCGGCCACACTTAATCCAAGCTTGGCTACTACTACATCGGTATCCAGATATCCATATTCCACAATAGAATTTGTGATGGAATCTCCAAGAATGACGCTGCCAGCAAAGGCCTGGCGGATCTGCACATCATCGAGAACAGTGCTGCTGTCCATATTGCGCAGAGAATCATCTTCTTCCGATTTTTTCAGATTCTGAAGCTGCTGCTCAGTCTGAGCAATATCTGCGTTTTCCAGTTCCTGAAGTTTGGATACGTTCTCCTGGCAGATCCTATCATCGCCGGAGTCTGGCCGACTGTATAAAAAGACAATGCTTCCCACAAGGATAAGCCCTGCGGGAATAAGAAGTAAAAGCTTATTAAAATCTTTGTTTTTCAAAATAAATCCTTCCTGAAGTTCAATTGCGAAATGTATCGAATTTATTATAATACGTGAAAAAAAAACTTCAAGGAAAAATTCACAGTTTTTTCATATTTTTATAAAAAGTGATGGAGTTGTGTGTGGACGTTTGGAAAAATTAGAGGTATACTTTTGTTATCTGAGTGGATATGCCATCTGTCGGGTTATCTGTTTTTGATAAAGAAAATAACCGAAAGAGAGACAGAACTGTAAAAATAATTGTCAGGAGGATTCATTTGTGGAGAAAAAAACTTCAAAGTTTCTTAGAGGGGAGATTCTTTCCTCAATCTGTTACATTGTATTAGGATTGTGCCTGGTCCTGATCCCGGATCAAACAGTAAACATTATCTGCAAGGTAGTATTTGGGCTGGTGATGATCGCAGCGGGAATTTATCATATTGTAATTTATGCTGCTGAAAAAGAGAAGGCAACGGTACTGGATCTGTCTACCGGAGTGATTGCTGCTGTTCTGGGAGTATTTCTTTTTTTTACGCCACAGATTGTGATTAAAATTCTGCCATACCTGTTGGGTGCTTTTGTAGTAGTTGACAGCATCTGGAAATTTAAGGGCAGCAGCAAATTGAAAAAGGTAAATCAGGGACAGTGGAAGGTGCTTTTTATCGGCAGTCTGATTTTTCTGGTACTGGGAGTCGGAGTGATGGCCTATCCTTTTAAAAAAGTTTCCAGAATGATTTTGGTTAGTGGAATACTTCTGATAGTAAATGGTGCTGCAGATTTTGTATTCTTGATTTTGATGAAGGTATGTCTGAAAAAGGGACAGAAGCGTATGCTAGAGAAAGAACAGCAGAATAACGTTTCAGATGAAGCAACAGATCACACAGAGGATTCTGAGAATGTGGCAGAAACCAGTATGCCTGAAGCTCAGGAAGAAAATAAGGCAGATGTGGAAATTTCTGAGGAACCGGCAGTGGAAACAGCAGCCCCCATAGAATTAGAAACAGCTGAGACTGCCGATGCAGCAGAGGCAGTGTTTTCCATGGAAGAGGCTCCCGATAAAGCAGAAGAAAGCCCTAACAAAGAAATTCAGTCTATGCTGAAAAATCATGATGAACCGCTGGAAGAGTGGAAAGATTGAAGAAAGTGAAGAGCGGTTTCAAAGGGAACAGGAAAATTATGAAAAAAAGAACACCAGTTATTATGAATATGTCCGGAATATATAGAGAAGAAAAATTCTGGAAGGGACAGGAAACTGTCTGGGTAGAAGCAGAAGATATTACCGGTACGAACTGTTATTGTGATGAAGACGCAAGAACTGAGATCAGTTGTCGCATAGATAAATTTTCATCGGAAGGAGTCCATTTTATTGACTCAGGAAACTATCATTATCTTACGCGTTTGTGGATTGGGAAAATCAAACAACCTTTCAGGCTTCTGGTGTTTGATAATCATACAGATATGCAGCCTCCTGCTTTTGGGGGGCTGTTGTCTTGTGGAGGATGGATCGCAGCTGCATTGGAGGAACTTACAAATCTGCGACAGGTGATCCTGATCGGTCCGGATGAAAATGCATATAGCCAGGTAGATGAAAGGCTTCGGAAAAAAGTGGTATTTCTTTCCAGAGAGACCCTTTTGACAATGAAGGAGGAAGAAATCTGCGGTTTCCTGAAAAATGTTATGATGGACAGTGAATTACCTGTTTATCTTTCGGTTGATAAGGATGTGCTCAGTTCAAAAGAGGTCTCAACTGCCTGGAGTCAGGGAGATATGAAACTTACCACTTTACTTGCCGGTGTAGAAACTATGCTGGAGTGTGGAAAAAGCAATGAAGGCCGGCTTCTGGGAGTGGATATCTGTGGAGAAGCTGATGTAAAAGGTATTCATGATAACGATGGCAATGACAGGGCAAATTTACAGTTGCTGAAGTTGCTGTGTATATAATAGGAAAATAGAATCAGAAAAAATATTGTTTTTTATATTTTGAAATAAAAAGCATGGTGAGGAGAAATATCAGTTTATGAAAAATGAGCTTTTAAAAATAGGTCCGCTGACTCTTTATGGTTATGGTTTTATGATTGCCATAGGAGTGCTGGCTGCCTGGCTGGTGGTGGAGCAGAGGGCAAGAAAGCTGCAACTGGCCTGTGAGCATATTTTCTATTTAGTGCTCTGGTGTGTTCTGGGTGGATTTGCATCTGCAAAAATTCTGTTCTGGATTACAGAATGGAAAGAAGTGATCCGG
Source organism: Blautia sp. HCP3S3_C12 (assembly GCF_052064155.1). Lineage (NCBI taxonomy): Bacteria > Bacillati > Bacillota > Clostridia > Lachnospirales > Lachnospiraceae > Blautia > Blautia sp. HCP3S3_C12. Next base: position 11,668 of record NZ_JBQHWC010000019.1, read on the forward strand.
AATCCGTTGGGGATGTTCAGTTCTGATGGATTTGTGGTCTATGGAGGAATTATAGGAGGAATCCTTGCAGGCTGGATTTACTGTAAGGTAAAGAAATTAAATTTTTTAACGTATTTTGACCTGGTGATGCCTTCCATTGCTCTGTCACAGGGATTTGGAAGAATCGGATGCTTTCTGGCAGGATGCTGCTATGGAAAGGAAGCTCAAGGAGGATTGTCGGTGATTTTTACGGATTCGGATTATGCACCTAATAATATTCCACTGATTCCCACACAAATTTATTCTAGTATTCTGGATTTTCTGCATTTTTTCCTTTTGCTTTATATTGCCAGACATAAAAAAGCAGAAGGAGAAGTGGCAGCCTGTTATTTGATTTTTTACAGTGTGGGACGTTTTATTTTGGAATTTTTCAGGGGAGATCTGGAAAGGGGAAGTATAGGAATTTTATCTACCTCTCAGTTTATTAGTATTTTTACAGGAGTTGCCGGAATGGTAATGCTTGGAGTAATAAAGAAAAGGGCAAAGAAGTAAATATTCAAGGATAAACTACTATTTTTATGTTTTAGGGCATAGCCTGTAATAAAGCCTGCATGTGAGGATTCGGTATGTTCGGGTCAGCAGATGTTGAAAAGAATTTTATAAATATGCAGCAGGGAATCTCCAGTTCTTCTTCTGGGCAGAATATAGCACCTGCCCAGAACCAGGAATACGGAGATTTTATTCTGAGAAACTGGGAAACGATTTCGGAGGCTGACATGAAAAGGATGAATGCTGTTTTTCAGAAGGTAAATGAAATGTTCGGTATTCTTTATATTCCTTTGGAGCAGGCCGGAGTTCTGGAAATCAATTCCTATACCTATTCTTCTATTCCAAAATGCTATAGTCCTATGGATATAAATGCCATGGATGCCGGGGGAATCAGTCAGAGCTATCATCAGCCTTATCTGAAGCTGCAGGGTGAAGGAGTAGCTATAGCTGTGATTGATTCGGGAATTGACTATACACATCCGGTTTTTCGTGAAGGAGACAGGAGCAGGATCGCTTATCTGTGGGATCAGACAATAATGGAAAGTGGAAATGAAGCAGTTCCCTATGGGAAAGTCTTTGTGCGGGAAGAGATTGAGCAGGCGATTAAGTCAGAAAATCCCTATGAGACAGTACCGTCCCGGGATGAAAATGGACATGGAACAGCGTTGGCCGGTCTGGCAGCAGGAAATGTGGTCCCTTCTGAAAATTTTTCCGGGGCAGCACCTGGAGCAACTCTGATCATTGTGAAACTGAAGAAGGCTAAGACATACTTAAAAGAATTTTATCAGATTCCGCCTTTGGCAGAAGTTTATCAGGAAGATGATATTATGCTTGGAGTGTCTTATGCAGTTCGAATGGCAAAGAAAATGGGAATGCCTGTATCAGTCTGTTTGGGACTTGGAAGCAGTCAGGGAGCCCATATTGGAGACAGTGAACTGAGCCGGTATCTGGATTATATTAATGAAGATGCAAATGTTTCTGTATCTGTGGCTGCGGGAAATGAAGGCATTGCCCAGCACCATTTTACAGCTGAATTATCAGAAGAGCAGGAAACAGTGGAGTTAAAAATCGGAGAGCAGGAAGGGGGATTTTATACAGAATTCTGGGGAAATCCACCGGATGACTATAGGATTTCAGTTCAGTCACCGGCAGGTGAGATTCTGGATATCAGTACCTCTATTGGGTCTGTGACCCAAAAGCTGTCATTTATTTTTACTGCGACACAGGTTCTGGTGAATTATGTAAAAATGGAACGATCTACCGGAAAGCAGCTGATTTGTTTCCGGTTTCTTCATCCGGCCTCTGGAATCTGGAAAATTCGTGTACAAAAGGAGAAAGGGCCGGGAAACAGATTTCATATGTGGCTTCCTGTACAGGGATTGATTTCACAGGATACTTATTTTCTGCAATCGAATCCCTATTCTACAGTGACTGCTCCGGGAGATTCTGTGCGAAGTATTACTGCTACAGCTTATCAGTATAGGGATGCCAGTCTTTTTTTCCAGGCTGGCCGGGGCTTTACTCCGGATGGACAGGTAACACCGGATCTGGCTGCACCGGGAGTGGAACTGACAGTGCCTTTGAATGGACAGCAGAATTTTGGAAAAGCAACAGGAAGCAGTTTGGCTGCGGCGATTACCTGTGGGGCAGCAGCTCTGTTGCTGGAATGGGCCATTGTCAGAGGAAACCTTCCTTATGCATCAGGGAGTGCTGTGAAATTTGCCTTGCAGAAAGGAGCTGTGCGGGAGGAGAGGATGAATTATCCTAATCCTGAGTGGGGATTTGGAAGATTGTCTGTAATAGACAGCATACCGGAATAAGAAATATTTCTATAAAAAAGTAAGATTTTTTGGTATACTTGTAAGGTAAGAAATCAGAAAAACAGTAGGAGGAAAAGGATGGATCAGGCAGAAAAGGATAAAATCATCCATAAATTAATTGATGCACACAGAACGATTTCCACAATGGAGAGCTGTACCGCTGGCTTGATCGCATCGACGATCACAGATACAGAAGGGGCATCTGCAATTTTTCCCGGAGGGTATGTTACTTATTTGAATGAGACAAAGGTATTCATAGGTGTAGATAAAAATGTGATTGCCCAGTATGGAGTATATTCAAAAGAATGTGCAGAAGAAATGGCAAAAACAGTACAGAAAAAAATGAAAACGGACATTGCCATAGGAATAACCGGAACTACCGGGAACGTTGATCCAAACAATGCAGACAGTGTTCAGGGAGTGGCTTTTTTCTGCATCCTTGTGCATGAGAAACCTTATGTTTTTGAAGTGCATGCAGAGGTTTCCGGCATGAGCCGCCATGAGATAAAACTTTTATACACAGACAGGGTATTCCAGGAACTAAAAAAACTTGTAAAATAAGGGGATTTTCTGAAATTACTGTAACAGAAAATAAAAGAGGAAAAGGATAAATGAGAGATAAAGAAAAAAGTGTGATGACCACTCATTGTTATCTGGAAAAGGATGGGAAATATTTGATGCTTCACAGAATTTCTAAAAAAAATGATGTGAATAAGGATAAGTGGATTGGTATAGGAGGACATTTTGAAGAGGGAGAAAGTCCAGAAGAATGTCTGTGCAGAGAGGTTTACGAAGAAACAGGATATCGATTGCGTTCCTGGAAATTCAGAGGAATTGTAACCTTTACCCAGGAAGGGTATGGGACAGAGTATATGTGTCTGTATACTTCAGAGGAATTTGAAGGAATTCCCAGGGAGTGTGATGAAGGAAAATTGGAATGGATTCCCAAAGAAAAGCTTACTGAGCTGAATATGTGGCCGGGAGACAGGATCTTTAACAAGCTGATCAGAGAGAACGCACCCTTTTTTTCACTGAAGCTCAGTTATAAGGGAGATGATCTGGTGGAAGCTGTACTTAATGGGAAAGCACTGACAGCTGTTGAAGGTGAGTGAACTGCTCACTGCCTGAGGCTGCCAGTGCTTCTCAATATTACATTCTATTTGCGGTATACAAAATCCGGCAGTCCGTCTGTACCAAGGGGAATTTCGACCGTTCCCTGGATTAATGGAGCCGCGTAGTCAAGAAAATCCTGGGTTACATCTGAGCCATCAGCAGTAATCCAGTCTGCAGGAACTGTTTTTTCTTCATTACAGATGGCATTCACATCTTCCAGGCTGCATTTCATGGAATAGCTTCCGTCAGTGCCTGTTTCACGAAGGAAAGAAACCATTTTTCCGGTTTCACCATTCAGTGCTGCCTGTACACCGAAATTACCGGCAGTAACAGCTTCCATCTGGTCAGTGGCGGACATCATGGAGACGGAACAGCGCTGGCTGACATTAAGTTCCACAGAACGTGCTTTTACACCCAGACGGCTGCGTACCAGATTTTCCAGATATTTTCCACAACCTGCCAGCATTTTATGTCCAAAGGTATCTGTACCTACAGAGCTGTCATATTCGCAGATGAAAGTGCCCTCTGCATCGTGGATTCCTTCAGAGACACAGACGATTACATTGCAGTTCTTTTCAAAGGATTTCTCAACAGCTTTGAGGAAAGCTTCCTGATCAAAGGTTGTTTCCGGGAGATAGATCAGGAGTGGATTGTCACCTTTATATTTTCGGGCAAGGGCAGAGGCTGCAGTGAGCCAGCCCGCATGACGGCCCATGATTTCTACAATAGTAACGGATTTTTTCTCATAGACATTTGCATCTATGGTAATTTCACGGACTGTAGAGGCTACATATCTGGCAGCACTTCCAAAGCCTGGAGTGTGGTCAGTATGAACCAGGTCGTTATCAATGGTTTTGGGCTCTCCGATAATGCGGATATCGCTGCCTGTCTGGGCTGCATACCGGGAAAGCTTGCTTACAGTATCCATGGAATCATTTCCGCCAATATAGAAAAACCAGCCGATGTTCATTTCTCTGAATTTTTGAAAAAGTCTGGGGTAAACCGGATCTTCCAGAGATTCAGGAAGCTTATAGCGGCAGGAGCCTAGGTAGGCACCTGGAGTAGTTTTAAGTTTTTCAAGGCTGCTTCCGGGAAGTGCTGTGGCAAAATCTAAAACAGTTCCTGCCAGAAAGCCTTCGATTCCATTTACCATACCGTAAATATGTTGAATTTGTTCGGGATGTCGTAACCCTTCGGACACAACACCGTAGAGACTGCTGTTAATGACTGCAGTAGGGCCGCCGGACTGACCGACGATCAGATTTTTTTTGGACATGAGTTACCTCCTGGATTTTTTTGTAAAAGATATGGAAATCTTTTACTTGTAAAGCTAAAATGATTATATCATAGAGCTACTTTAAATGAAAATCTTTTTGTGATATTATGAAAATCAGATATTAGTACATGAAAACGGGGTGACAGTATGAGGGATCTTAAGCTGTATCAGGCACTGGAAATCTGGTTTGGCGGACAGCAGGAAAACCAGGATGCTAAGTATCAGGAAGCTGAGAAATATCTCAGGCTTCGCATACGTCCGGCAATGGAAATTCTTTTGGAAGAAGAGGATACAGAACGGATGCAGTGTCTGGAGGAACAGGGCTGGTTCGGGAGAAAGGAACTGGATGGTTTTATCTATAGTGCCAGTGAGAAGGAAAAGCTTCGGTCTCTGATATGGTTGCTGCATCTGAAAAATGAAAAGTATGGATATACAGGGAAAGATTTTTCTTTGTAAAACCGGGTAAAAGATCACAGCAGGAGAAAAAGAAACAAAGAATATGGGTAATGCTGAAAAACAAGAGCTTTTGGGAAAGAATATTCTGCAGAACTGCAGAAATGAACTGTATCTGGACTTTCCTTATCTGGACGGGGCATTTGCAGGTCTGGAATACAAGGCGGACAGTAATATTTCCACTATTGGGACAGATGGAGAGAAAATCTATTTTAATCCCCAATTCCTTATGGAAAAATATGTGGAGGATCCTGCTGCTTTAAGAAGAGGATATCTGCATATTCTGTTACATTGCCTGTATCTGCATGTTTTTCTGATACCGCAGGGTTCGGAAGTATCAGCAGAAGCTGTTAAAAGAAATGAATGGGATAGGGAATGTGATCGTTTTGTTGAAAATCTGATTGAAAAAGCAGTCCGGGAGAAAAAAATACAAAGTCTGGACAGGCGTGTCTCTGATTTTTCTGAAAAAGACAATCATTTTGACGATCATTCTATCTGGAGGATACATTGGGGATTTTCATCTGACAGCAAAAGGAACAGGGAGAAGTGGGAACATATTTTAGCATATACTTCTCAGAATAAGAACGGAAGTCAGGGAAAGGCCGGGAGCAGGTCTGATAACCGGCAGGAAGAACTGGATGAGATTTATCGAAGCAGGTACGATTACCGGAAATTTCTGAAACAGTTTTCCAGACCACGGGAAGAAGTGGAACTGGACACAGAGAGCTTTGATTATATATTTTATCATTATGGCATGGAGCATTATAAAAATCTTCCGTTGATAGAACCATTAGAATACAAAGAAGTAAATCGTCTGGAGGAGCTGGTGATTGCAATCGATACTTCCGCTTCCTGCTCCAGAGAAACAGTGCAGCATTTTCTGGGAGAAACTTATGCCATTCTCAGTGAAAGGGAGAATTTTTTTCATAAAATGAAGGTGTATATTCTTCAATGTGACTGCTTTTTACAAAAAGTGGATGTAATTCATTCTGAGGAAGAATGGAAGGAATATGCTGATCAGGTGGTGATCCAGGGCAGTGGCGGTACGGATTTTCGTCCAGTGTTTCAGTTTGTCAGGGAGAAACAGAGGAAAAAGGAATTGGAGAATCTCCGGGCACTGATTTATTTTACAGATGGTGATGGCATTTATCCCAGGCAGAAACCAGATTATGAAACTGCTTTTGTATTCCTGGAACGTTCAGAGAAAATGAAATTGGTTCCGGACTGGGCACTTTGCCTGATTACAGGGCAGAAGGAGAAAAAATGAACATACAGGAAGCAAAAAAAGAAATCTGTCATACTTTAAAAGCATATCTGATGAAGGATGAACATGGGACATATAGTTATCCTGTTTTGCGGCAGAGACCGATTCTTCTTATGGGACCGCCAGGTATTGGGAAAACTGCTGTTGTAGAACAGGCAGCCAGGGAATGTGGGCTGGGCTGTATATCTTATACAATTACCCATCATACCAGACAGAGTGCCATTGGACTTCCGGAAATCAGTCACAGGGTTTATAATGACAGAAAAGTGACAGTGACGGATTATACCATGAGTGAGATTGTGGCATCGGTATATGATTACATGGAAGCAACCGGGAAGAAAGAGGGAATTCTTTTTATTGATGAGATTAACTGTGTGTCGGAAACATTGGCACCGGCTATGCTTGCACTGTTGCAGAATAAGACTTTTGGCAGTCATAAGATTCCGGAAGGGTGGATTCTTGTTGCAGCCGGAAATCCTCCGCAATATAATAAATCTGTCAGGGAATTTGATATCGTAACGCTGGACAGGGTGCGAAAAATTGAGATTGAACCGGATTGCAGAGCATGGCTTTCCTATGCCAGGGCAAACCATGTACATAGGGCAGTGACGTCTTATCTAGAAATGAAAAAGCAGAATTTTTATTTGGTGGAAAATTCAGCAGACGGAAAATTTTTTGTTACAGCCAGAGGCTGGGAAGATTTGTCCAGACTTCTGGACAGCTATGAAAAACTGGGATTTGAAATCAGAAATGAAATAATCGGAGAATTTTTGCAGAAAGAGGAAATTGTGAGAGATTTTTCTGCATATTATGGGCTGTATAGAAAATATGGACAGGATTATGATTTTTCAGGTATTTTGAATGGGACATGTACAGAAGAGGAACAGAGAAAAAAGGAGATGGCCGTTTCCCAGGGAAGCTTTGAAGAAAAATTTGCAGTGGTAAATCTTTTAAATGGGGCTCTGGACAGTGCTGCTGCGGAATATGAGAAACTGGAACAGTTTACTGAGACATTATATTCCCAGCTGCTTTATCTGAAATCATATCTTAAAAAGGAAAGTGAACAGGACTTCAGAAACAGACTGGATGATTTTATTCAGAAGCAGCGGCAGAGTCTGATGGTAAAAGTGGATATGGAGTTGATTTCAGTGGGGGAACACCAGCTCCAGGAGAAAACACTGAAAACTCTGGAGACATATGTGAACCGTGTAAAAGGGGAACATATCCGGGAATCTCAGGATGGTTTTGATAAAATCAGGGAGTATTTCAGGGAAGAGGTGGAAATCCGGGATAAAGAGACAACAAAAATGGAAACAAAACTTCAGCGGGCCTTTGCATTTATAAAAAATAGTTTTGGCGATGGACAGGAGCTGCTTTTATTTATTACAGAGATAACCGGAAGTCCTGTACTTGTAGATTTTATTGCACAAAATGGCTGTCCGGCTTATTTTAAATATAGCAGGACATTGCTGGGGAAAAACAGAGAAAGAGAATTACAGAAGATGTGCCGGGAAGTATTACAATAAATGAAATATATTAAGTTATTTTGGAGGTGACTGCATGTCAGAGAAGAAACCGAAAAAAAAGAAAACAGCAGGAGATGTGATTCTCACAGTGATTCTGATCGCAGCAATTTGTATTTTTTGCTATGCCGGCTATAATTTGTTTCATATTTATACAGAGTACAAAAAGGGAACAGATGAGTACAATCATATAGCACAGATGGCAGTGACAGAGCGTGACCCGGAGGAAGCGGCGGAACCCACTGCAGAAGGGGGACTGGAGGCTCCTATGAACATTGACTTTAAATCTCTGAAAAGTGTTAATGATGATGTGGTGGGATGGATTTATGTGGAAGCTGTGCCGGATATTAATTATCCGGTTGTCCATGGAGAGGATAATGAGACTTACCTGCATCATACTTATGAAAAAAACTATAATTTTGCAGGTACCATATTCGTGGATTATGAGAATAAAGGGGATTTTAATGACTGTAATACCATTGTCTATGGACATAATATGAAAAACGGGTCCATGTTTGCTCAGCTGAAGAAATTTTCAAGTAACAGTGATACATATGAAAAGAGTAAATATTTCTGGATTTTTACACCGGAGAAAAATTACAGATATGAAATTATTTCTGCTTATACCACAGGTGCAAAAAGTGACACTTATACCTTGTTCAAAGGACCAGGAGAGGAATTTCAGGAATATCTGAAAAAGATCCGCGGTTATTCGGAAATACAGACAGATGCCGGTGATCTTACAGTAAAAGACAAGATTGTCACATTATCTACCTGTACCGGAAATCAGGCTACAAGATATGTTGTACAGGGCAGACGTGTGGATGCATTAGATGTGGCACAGTAAAATAGAAATACAGGAGGAACTGGAATATGTCAGGTGAGATTGAAAAATTGCAGGAGCTTGTTGATCAGTATGATAACATTGTATTTTTTGGAGGAGCAGGAGTTTCCACTGAGAGCGGAATTCCGGATTTCAGAAGTCAGGACGGACTGTATCACCAGAAGTATGATTATCCTCCGGAAACCATCTTAAGCCATACTTTTTTTATGAAGCGTCCGGAGGAGTTTTATAAATTTTACAGGGATAAGATGCTCTGCGATACAGCAAAACCAAATGCTGCCCATCAGAAGCTTGCAGAGCTGGAACAGGCAGGAAAGCTGAAGGCTGTGATCACACAGAATATTGACAATCTCCATCAGATGGCAGGCAGTAAGAAGGTTCTGGAGCTGCATGGAAGTGTGTATCGCAATTATTGTATGAAATGTGGCAGTTTTTATGATTTTGCGCATATAAAAGCTTCCACGGGAGTTCCCAGATGCGAATGCGGCGGGATCATCAAACCGGATGTAGTTCTCTATGAGGAGGGACTGGATAATCAGACGATCAATGAGGCAGTGAAAGCAATTTCAGAAGCACAGGTACTCATCATCGGCGGCACTTCACTGGCTGTTTATCCTGCTGCCGGGTTGATCGACTATTTCAGAGGAGAGCATTTGGTTGTGATCAATAAATCTCCCACACCAAGAGACAGGTATGCAGACCTGTTGATTCAGGAGCCCATCGGACAGGTATTTGCACAGATTCGATGCTGATAAGCTAGTGTGCCAACTAGGTGAGTTAAAAAAAATAGAAAGCAGAGGAGGAAAAAATGGGACTTTCCTATGAAGTGGGCGATATCGTTACATTGAAAAAAGTCCATCCCTGTGGAAGCAGGGACTGGGAAATTTTGCGTGTAGGTGCGGATTTTCGCCTGAAATGTACAGGCTGTGGGCACCAGATTATGGTTCCGCGCAAAATGGTAGAAAAAAACACGAAAAATCTTATGAAAAAAGAAAAATAAGACTTTACAGGCCGGGAAAATTATGTTAGAATCAACACTCGTGATATATTTTATATCCTTGCTCTTTGACAGGCAAAGGGCCAACAGACCATAAGGAGGTAAAGCAAGACATGAACAAGTACGAGTTAGCATTAGTTGTTAGTGCAAAAGTTGAAGACGAAGTACGTGATGCAGTTGTTGAGAAAGCAAAAGGATACATCACCCGTTACAACGGCACTATCACAGAAGTAGAAGAATGGGGTAAGAAGAAATTAGCTTACGAAATTCAGAAAATGCATGAAGGCTTCTACTATTTCATTCAGTTTGAAGCAGACGCACAGTGTCCGGCAGAGATCGAGAGACACGTTCGTATCATGGACAATGTATTAAGATACTTAGTCGTAAGAAAAGACGCATAATCTTATACAGAAATGATTTTAGAAGGCACCATTAAGAAACCCGTTCAGGAACAGAAATGATGAGGTAATGATATGAACAAAGTAGTTTTAATGGGACGCTTGACCAGAGATCCTGAGGTGAGATATTCCGCAGGTGAGAATGCATTGGCAATTGCCAGATATACATTGGCTGTAGATCGCAGATTCCGCCGTGATGGTGAGGCTACTGCAGATTTTATCAACTGTGTTTCCTTTGGACGCACCGCTGAATTTGCAGAGAAGTATTTCCGTCAGGGATTGAGAATTGTGGTTTCCGGACGTATTCAGACCGGAAGCTACACCAACCGTGAAGGACAGAAGGTTTACACTACAGAAGTAGTTGTAGAGGAGCAGGAGTTTGCGGAGAGCAAGTCTGCAAGTGATAACTATGCAGCTTCCCATCCGAGAACAGAAGCGCCGGCACCATCCATGCCCAATCCTGGTGCAGCAAGTACAGACGGATTTATGAATATTCCGGATGGAATTGATGTGGAATTGCCATTTAACTAAAGCAAACTGATAGAATAAGATAGGAGGAAGCAACCATGGCTTTTAATAGAGGCGAAAGACCAGACTCTCCAATGAAGAGAAGAGGCGGCCGCAGAAGAAAAAAAGTTTGTGTATTCTGTGGTAAAGAAAATAACGAAATCGACTACAAGGATGTAGCAAAATTAAGAAAATATGTTTCTGAAAGAGGAAAAATCCTTCCAAGAAGAATCACAGGAAACTGTGCAAAACATCAGAGAGCACTGACAGTTGCTATTAAGAGAGCACGTCATATGTCTATGATGCCATACATCCAGGACTAATCCAATGATGAATATTGAGGCTGCTTGCAAAAGCGTTTCCTGCGGGAAGACTTTTGCAGCAGTCTCATTCTTTTTTTACTCTGCTATGGTAAATTATGTGGAACTCTGTTATAATATCTCTTGTACTGGCAGAAAAAAAGATGTTTTGTCCGCTGCCGGAACCATAAGTAAAGCAGGAGCACAAAAACAAGACAGATTTACTGCAGAGAGAACCGCAGTGATCAGAAAGAAAAAGATATGAATAATAAATTAAAACTAAGAGGGCACATGAAGGCTTTTATGAGCTGGCCGTTGATTCTTACAGGTCTGCTGGTTGTGACGAATATACTGGTTTATTTTACAAGTATAAAGGCCGGTATTATTTTGTCAGTAGCTTTGATTATTTATGTTGGAATGGCTTTGCTTGTATTGCGGTGTCACAGACCATTTATTATCAATGATCTGATAGCCTTTGCCAACAGGTACGATGTACTTGAGAAAAGAATTCTTGAGGAGCTGGCCTTGCCCTATGCCATTATGGATACAAATGGCAGAATGATCTGGTCCAATAAGGTATTTTCGGAACTGACAGGGAAGGACCAGTTTTATAAAAAGAATATCAGTTCCATATTTCCGGATATTACGGCAGATAAGCTTCCGGCTTTGGATCAAAAGGATCCCAGTGAAATGAATACACAGGTTGGAGAGCGGATTTACCGTATTTCCATGCAGAGAGTATCGCTGGGCGAGGTAGTCTCCAACAGTGAAATCTTTGAGACTGTGACCAGGGATGTAGATCTGATTGCGCTGTATATGTATGATGACACTCAGCTGAAAGAGTATATTCAGAAAAATGAGGACAATAAACTGGTAGTTGCACTGGCATATCTGGACAATTATGAGGAAGCGCTGGAGAGTGTGGAGGATGTACGCCGGTCTCTGCTGATTGCTCTAATTGATCGAAAGATTACAAAATATTTTTCTAATTTTGATGGTCTGGTGAAAAAAATGGAGAAGGATAAATATTTCCTGATCATGCGCCAGAGTTCTCTGGAAGCATTAAAAGAACAGAGATTCCATATTCTGGATGAGGTTAAGACTGTTAATATTGGAAACGAAATGGCGATTACCCTCAGTATTGGTATCGGATTGAACGCGGCTAATTATATTCAGGATTATGAGTATTCCAGAATTGCCATTGAGATGGCTTTGGGACGCGGCGGAGATCAGGTAGTGATCAAAAACGGAAACAATATTACTTATTATGGCGGTAAGACCCAGCAGATGGAGAAAACCACCAGGGTGAAAGCGAGGGTAAAAGCACAGGCACTGAAGGAATTTATGAGTACTAAGGATCGTGTGGTTGTTATGGGACACAAGATCACAGATGTGGATGCCCTGGGCGCAGCTATTGGTATTTATCGTGCAGGTAAGACTCTTGGAAAGACTGTAAATATTGTTGTAAATGATCCGACCACATCCATAAGGCCGCTTATGATGGGATATATGAATAATTCAGAATATGAGCCATCTATGTTTATAACCAGTGATCAGGCCAGGGATTTGGTAGATAATAATACAGTTGTAGTAGTGGTGGATACCAATAAACCAAGCTATACAGAATGTCAGGATTTGCTGTATATGACAAAAACAGTAGTTGTGCTGGATCATCACAGACGGGGCAGCGAGGTGATTGAAAATGCTGTGCTTTCTTATGTAGAGCCTTATGCATCTTCTGCCTGTGAGATGGTGGCTGAGATTCTGCAGTATTTTTCAGATGATCTGCGTATCCGCAGTATGGAGGCAGATTGTCTGTACGCAGGTATTATGATCGATACCAATAATTTTACCACCCGTGCAGGAGTGCGAACCTTTGAGGCAGCAGCCTTTTTGCGCAGAAGCGGCGCTGATGTAACCAGAGTGCGTAAGATGCTGAGAGATAATCTGGAATCCTATCAGGCCCGTGCAGAAGCGGTGCGTACAGCGCATATATACAGAGACTGTTTTGCGATTGCCAGATGCCCAAGTGAGGGTGTGGACAGTCCAACGGTTGTGGGGGCTCAGGCAGCCAATGAACTTCTGAATATTGCAGGGGTGAAGGCTTCTTTTGTACTGACACAGTATAATAATGAAGTGTATATCAGCGCCCGTGCTATTGATGAAGTAAATGTACAGGTGATGATGGAAAAGATGGGCGGCGGCGGTCACATGAACATTGCCGGGGCTCAGGTAAAAGCATCTCCGGATGAAGTGGAGAAAATGCTCAAAGACATTATAGATAAGGAATATCAGGAGGAGAGCGTAAAATGAAAGTGATTTTACTTGAAGATGTAAAGGCTCTTGGAAAAAAGGGCCAGATTGTAAATGTAAGTGATGGATATGCCAGAAATATGATCCTTCCCAAAAAACTGGGACTGGAGGCGACTCCGAAGAATTTAAATGATTTAAAGCTTCAGAAAGCAAATGAAGAAAAGGTTGCCAAAGAGATCTATGAGGCAGCCCAAGCTTTTGCAAAGGATCTGGAGACAAAGGAAATTATTCTGACACTTAAGACTGGAGAAGGTGGAAGGACCTTTGGTTCTGTTTCTTCAAAAGAGATTTCGGAAGCTGCAAAAAAACAGCTGAATCTGGATATTGATAAAAAGAAACTTCAGCTTTCAGAACCGATCCGCTGCCTTGGCGTAACACAGGTACCGGTTCGTCTTCATCCTAAGGTAACAGGAACCCTTAAAGTCTGGGTAAAAGAAGCTTAAGCTTTCCGGAGGTAAAGGCGAATGGAAGAAGCGCTGATTAAGAGAATCCTTCCTCATAGTGTGGAGGCAGAACGTTCGGTGATCGCATCTATGCTTTTGGACAGAGACGCGATCCTGAAGGCCTCCGAGATGCTTACCAGCGATGATTTTTATCAGAAGCAGTATGGTATTATTTTTGATGCCATGGTGGAGCTTTGCAATGAGGGGAAAACAGTAGACCCTGTTATTCTTCAGAATCGTCTGAAAGAAAAAGAATTACCGCCTGACATTACCAGTATGGAGTATATGAAGGATCTGTTTACCGAAGAGGTAACCTCAGTACTGGTAAAGGATTATGCAGAAATTGTAAGCCAGAAAGCGGTCCTTCGACGCCTGATCAAAGCGAACGAAGAGATTGCCAATACCTGTTATCTTGAGAAAGAGAGTACAGAGGTGATCCTGGAAGAGGCGGAAAAGAAACTGTTCCATATTCTGCAGCAGAGAAACAGTGAGGAATATGTGCCAATCCAGCAGGTTGTGCTTAATGCTATCAATAACATTGAGAAAGCTTCCAAGCTTAAGGGATCTGTCACTGGAATCCCTACAGGCTTTGTGGATCTGGACTATAAAACTTCGGGCATGCATGCTTCGGATCTGGTGCTTATTGCAGCTCGTCCTTCTATGGGAAAGACGGCTTTTGTTCTGAATATTGCTCAGTATATGGCATTCCGTAAGGATGTGACAGTGGCAATCTTCAGTCTGGAAATGTCCAAGGAACAGCTGGTTAACCGACTTCTTGCTATGGAATCCCATGTGGATTCCCAGAATATGCGTACCGGTAATCTGAAAGACGAAGACTGGACAAAGCTGGTGGAAGGTGCAGATATTATAGGTAAATCCAATCTGATCATTGATGATACACCGGGTATTTCCATTGCAGAGATGCGATCCAAGTGTCGTAAATATAAACTGGAACATAATCTTGGAATTATTATGATTGATTATCTTCAGCTGATGAGCGGCAGTGGAAAGAGTGATTCGAGACAGCAGGAAATTTCAGATATTTCCCGTTCTCTCAAAGCGTTGGCAAGGGAACTGGATGTGCCGGTGATCGCACTGTCTCAGCTAAGCCGTGCAGTGGAACAGCGTCCTGATCACAGACCAATGCTTTCTGATCTCCGAGAATCCGGAGCCATTGAGCAGGATGCCGATGTGGTAATGTTTATTTACCGAGATGACTATTATCACAAGGATACCGAAAAGAAGGATATTGCGGAGATTATTATTGCAAAACAGAGAAACGGTCCCATTGGAACTGTGGAGCTGGTATGGCTGCCAAGATATACTCAGTTTGTAAATATGAAAAAGTAGAAAGCCAGGTGAACAGTAATATTTTGAAAAATCCTGTCAATGAAATTTCCTTGCAATCTGTTCGGGATATTTTTATAATAAAATATGCATCGGACAGGAGGGATAGCATTGGAACAGAAATATACTGTGACTCAGGCGGCGGAAATCCTGGGAGTGAGAACTTCTGTTCTCAGATACTGGGAGGAGGAACTGCAGCTGCGTATCAGCAGAAATGCACAGGGACATCGTTACTACACAGGATATGATATTACTCTTCTGGCTAATATAAAGGAACTTAAGAAAAGAGGACTGGCACTTCGAGCAATCAAAGAACTGCTTCCGAAAATTGCCTGTACTGAGCCGGGAGACGGAAACAGTAAGGTAAAGCTTCTGGAAACTTCACAGGAAAGGGACAACAGGATTCTTGAATTTCAGAAAATCATGGAGAGGCTGATCAATCAGGAACTCCGGATGAAGAGAGAGGGAGAAATACAGTGCCGCAATCTGGATGAAGCCATACGAAACAGACAGCTTGCAAGAAAAGAAGCGGCAGCAGCCCGGGAGAAAAAGCCCAGAAAAAAAAACAGAACAGCATAATAAAAAATTGCCGTCCTCAGTCAGATGACTGAAGAACGGCAATTTTTGTTTTGGTCAAATTACTGCAGTACAGTAATACTGATATTATTCTGCTGGATGAATAGCTTCTGTTGGGCAAGCGTCTGCGCATGTGCCACAGTCTAAGCATGCATCAGCATCGATTACATAATGCTCATCTCCCTGAGAGATAGCTTCTGCTGGACATTCGCTTTCACATGTTCCGCAGCTTACACATTCGTCTGAAATTACATATGCCATAGTTATAATCCTCCTTAATTGTAAATATGTAACAGTGTTTTAGTACCCTTCTGGGTTCTAGTCCTATTTTAATATATAAGTTCATGGATTACAAGTATAAAATTTGATACATGGTTATAAATATATTTGTTGATTCTTGATAAAATTAGTATTATAATGTTACTGGGCATAAAATGAACAGTAACATTATAATACTACCGTGTAGAAATGCCCGTATTTCTGATACAGACAAGGAGGAAACATATAATGGCTAAAGTTACTAAAAATATGCTGATTGGACAGCTTCTGCAGATAGATCCTAATATCGCAGCAATCCTTATGAGAGCAGGAATGCATTGCATCGGATGCCCGTCATCTCAGATGGAATCTTTGGAAGAGGCAGCTATGGTTCATGGTATGGATGTAGATGTTCTGGTTCAGCAGATCAATGATTTTCTTGGAGAATAATTTCAGAAAATAATAGGAAAAACAAATAAAAGAGGAGAACTCATATATTTCCGGTGAGTTCTCCTCTTTTGTAATGTTGATTTATGAGCGGGTTGGTAAGTCATATTATAATTGTGACAATTGCAGAAGCGCAGAGGAAGAAATAATCTCTCCGTGTTCTGCAAGGTAAGCTTCGCCTGATGAGGTGAAAGCCCGGCCGCTGCCATATTCCGTAAGAATATTGCAGATTTTATTGAATTCTTCAGGGGAGCATGATGACTGATGGATGACCAGTTTGTAAATATCATCAGAAGGATCCTTGTATAAGGTATTGCTTCCTGTGAAATAACCGTTCAGTCCACGTGCTGCAGCAATCACATCATCCAGATCATCAAATTCATAAAGGCGGATCAGATTAACAGCTGCATTCTCCGGGAGATCTTCTTTGCCTTTTACAGGCTCTGTAGTATCGGCTGTACTGGATTTTTTTGCAGAATTTCTGACTTTTGCTTCACAAAGCTTTTGAAATATATCGATAATATTGTCGGCACCGTCTAGCTGGACAGTATCAGCAGATTCTCGTCCCTTAAAAGGAGAAAATTTGGAAAAACGTGTATCCAGTTCCTCGGGATCCTCCACTTTGGTAATGATCAGGATAATACTTTCTGTACTTACTGGAATAGCCTCGATCATCAGAGGAATGTTATCTGCTTCAAATCCGAATTGAATCTGTGCCTGCTGCATCATGTCCCGAAAAAGCTTTTTGGCTTTGTCTGTTCCATAAGCAAGTTCGCTGATACGGATCTGATGACTTTCCAGATCTTCTCTGGTTAAGGTACAGCGTATCTGATTATCATTTATTTTTTCTATTTTCATGTCATATCACATCCTATTCTGTTTTTATATAGTATGATGGTTACTGTTCACTCTGTACGCAGCAACATATAATGACTTACAATGCCCTGGTAAGCAGCTAAGATATAGCTGCTGTTCACTATCTGTACAGTTTATACTGTTGAATAGCTACTTATATACAGTATATTATATAACATGAAACTGTAAAATGTAAAGGCAAGTCATTTGCCTAATTATAAAAAATTTGGGAACAAAATCGAAAAAATTAAACAAATTGATGAAAAGCATTGCGTATAATTGTAAATGCTGTATAATGAAAAACAGGAGAAAACAATCTGTCTGTAATCCATAAATATGCAGCCTGAGAGTAACCTATATCAATATTATAATATTCATTAAGCTTCACTGCCCTTTTATCCTGCAGCGTTCTTGCTGTGGCAGTGCTCAGATGAATTCCCATGAAAATAAATTGGAGTTTGCAGAGTATTTTGTTTTTTCCGGAAACCAGTAGTGGTGCTTTCTATTATCTGACCTTATCAGACCAGAGAGGGTGTGGTAGGTCATGGCAGGCAGCAGCCCTTCGATTCTTAACTGCCTGACTAATACAGGAAAGGAGGACAGAATACGGAAAATATATCACGGGCCAGGAAACAAAACCTGCGTAAGCCGCTGGAACAGGAGTTAAAAAGGTATCAGTCTCAGGGAATATCTTTATATCTTGACGGATATCCAAGTACTCCTAAAAACATTGCAAAAGCCTGTCAGATTGCAGAAAATGGTGGTTACATGCGGGATTACATTTCAGATGAAAAGGGACAGATTGCTCGTGTCAACTTCGATTTTGTCGAAGAAAAATAACAGAAGATAAAACTGGTGAGCCATAAGCCTCTGTGCCAGGTAAAAAAAACAGGCTGTCCGAAATATACAGAATATTTCCTCGATGTTCATAATGCCTCCGGGCAGCCTGTTTATTTGAAATATCCCATGATAGTATGATTTAAATGGAAATTTCAGGTAAATATTAAAAAATTATGAAAAGTTGATTTTTGTAATGCATTTGTAATAAAATATGATATAATGCTATAGTAATCAGTAATTATACCGAAAGGAAAAAAGTCATGAATAAGAAAATAAAACCCGCAATTGCAGTGATTGTCCTGATTTTTCTGGTAGCAATGATCGGGCTTTTGAGTCATGTGATCATGAAACGTATCCCTACAAAAGAGAAAATGGATCTGAATGAATATTACGGAGAACTGGGGGATGGAGAAGCGGCATTGGTTCTGGGAACAGAGCTCCTGGATGAGAAGGCGTTGGTAGCAGGGGAGAGAGTTTATCTTCCTCTTGATGTAGTGAATACATATTTGAATCAGAGATATTACTGGGATGCTGCCAATAAGCAGATCCTGTATGCAACACCATCAGAAGTAATTACCGCAGCAGCTGCATCAGAAGCAGGTGACCAGGTATGGTTAAAGGACGATAGGGTGTATCTGAATCTGTCATATGTACAGCAGTATACAGATATTGATGCATATATATATAAAGATCCTTACCGGGTTGCGATCCAGTATCAGTTTGATAAGATCAAAACTGTAAAAGCAGAGAAAAATATAGCAGTTCGTTATCGGGGCGGAATTAAATCCAGTATTCTTACAGAAGTGAAAAAAGGAACAAAGCTCCGTCTGCTGGAGGAACTTGAGGATTGGGATCAGGTTGCTACAGATGACGGATACATTGGATATGTGGAGAAAAAGAAAGTAGGAAAAGTGGAAGAAACTACTTTTGAACGCAATTTCCAGGGTGAAGAATATACTTATATTACCATGGATGATCCTGTGAATATGGTATGGCATCAGGTTACTTCCACAGATGCCAATGCATATCTGGAAGATGCCATTGCAAATATGACAGGGGTGAATGTGATCTCACCAACCTGGTTCTGTCTGACGGATACAGCAGGTAATATTTCCAATATTGCAAGTGCAGATTATGTTGCCAAAGCACATGAAAAAGGCCTGAAGGTATGGGGACTGATCGACAACTTTACTCAGGATGTAAGTACTATGGAAACTCTGTCAAATACAGCATCCAGACAGAATCTCATTACTCAGCTGATACAGGCTGCAGTTAATGTGGGACTGGATGGCATTAATGTGGATTTTGAGTCACTCAGTGAGGATGTGGGAATTCATTTCCTGGAATTTCTGAGAGAACTGTCTGTTGAATGCCATAAAAATAATCTGGTACTTTCCGTGGATAATCCTGTTCCTGAGGATTTCACCAGCCATTATGACCGGGCTGAGCAGGGAAGAGTTGTGGATTATGTGATTATTATGGGGTATGATGAGCATTATTCAGGGTCTGACGCAGGATCAGTTGCATCACTGCCATGGGTAGAACAGGGAATTCAGGATACACTGGAAGAAGTACCGGCAGACCGTGTGATCAACGCAGTTCCCTTCTATACAAGATTGTGGAAAACAACAGGTGGAGCTGTTACAAGTGAGGCAATTGGCATGGATCAGGCTCAGCAGGTGATCTCTGAGAAAAATGTGGAAACTTACTGGGATAAGAATACTTCTCAGAATTACGGAACCTATGAGGAGGATAATTCCACCTATCAGATATGGCTGGAGGATGCAGAGTCTATTGCCGCCAAGGTAAAACTGGCATCTAAGTATAAGCTGGCCGGTGTGGCTGCATGGAAGCTGGGATTTGAGAATAGCGGTATCTGGCAGGTGATCACAGATAATTTGCAGTAAATAAATAATACAAAGGAAAAACAGGAATGTGTAAAATACTCTCTGGCATATATTAAGGTGAATATGGCAGGGGGTATTTTATTTTTTGGAAAAGCGAGGGACAAAGCTTGTATTAATCTGTTTGTTTCTGATCGGTGTTTATATACTGGCTCGGGAGGCTGCTCTGGTGTCCGGAAAAAACCATAACCGGGATCCCGGAAAAATGATATTGGTAGATGCAGGTCATGGTGGAACTGATCCCGGGATGATAGGGGTTGGGGGATTAAAAGAAAAGGAAATCAATCTGGAAATCGCTAATAGGCTGAAAAAAGTTCTTGAGGAAAAGGGATATTATGTGATAATGACCAGGAAGGAAGATAAGGGATTGTATGACAAGGACTGTAAAAATCAGAAAGTCCAGGATCTTCAGAGGCGAATCGGGCTGATTGGAAAATACAAGCCTCTTTTATGTGTAAGTATTCATCAGAACAGCTATCAGGATCCTGAGGTATACGGTCCCCAGGTGTTCTATTATGAGGATTCCATACAGGGAAAGGAGCTGGCCGGTTATATTCAGGATGCGTTAAATACCTGTCTGGATGTGACAAGACCCAGGGCTCCAAAGGGAAACCGTACCTATTATCTTCTGAAACGAAGTGAAAGTGTCTTGAATATTGTAGAATGTGGCTTTTTGACCAATCCAGAGGAAGCAGAGCTGCTGCAGACATCTGAATATCAGCAGAAGGTTGCTTATGCAGTGGCACTGGGAATTGATAAATACCTTAAAAGCACTTAAATGTTTCTTTTATGTGAAGTTACTTTTAAAGTGTATTTGTTTTTGTTATACTGATAGAGCTAGTACATCTTTTTCGAAATAACTATACCACTCGCTTGTCTGTGAATCCGATTGGTATAGTTATTTACGAAACGATGTACTGGCAAAGAGAGTAATTGCTATTATTTGAGTTTTTTGAGATTAGAAAAGAGACAGGAAAGGATGACAGAAGGCATTATGCTTGGAATAATATACCTGATTTTGGCGATGCTGTTGGGTTATGAGGCATCAGCCTTTCTTATTGAAAAAGAAGAACAAAAGATATCAGTAAACAGGATCTGGCTTAAGCTTCCGGCAGCTTTTGGCACAGGAATTTTACTGCTGACATGGAGTGTTTATATTGTAGCCTGGTTTTTCAGTGTAGTGGGGGGTGTTCAAGATCCACTGCTATATGGAAATGTGATCGTGCTTGTCAGTGGGACAGTGATACTGGCAGTGATTCTGATGATCAAAAAGAAAAAAAATTATCCCTTTCTGGCAGGAAGGTTATGGGAAGATAAGAGCCGTTTCAGAAAAGAATTGATTTTATATGGATTATTGCTGGTTTTTATTACGTACATGATGTTTTATGTATTTTATATCAGGGACGGAGTACTGTACTCGGGGCTGACAGTTTATGGAGATTATGCACCACACACAGCTATGATGAGATCTTTTTCTCTGGGAAATAATTTTCCCACCCAGTATCCCCATTATGGAGGGGCAGATGTAAAATATCATTTTATGTTTCAGTTCCTGGCTGGAAATCTGGAGTATCTGGGGCTCAGACTGGATTTTGCCTATAATATTGTCAGCATTGGATCGCTTCTTGGTTTTCTTATGCTGCTGAGTCAGCTGGCTGTTCGGATTACCGGACGGTTTTGCTGTGGAGCGGTAACTGTCATTCTGTTTTTTTTCAGAAGCGGAGCTGCTTTTTTCAGATATGTGTGGGAACATCTTCAGACAGGGGATCTGCTGGCTGCTTTGCAGGAGAATACGTCATTTATCGGTTATACTGTAAACGAAAACTGGGGTTTATGGAATTTTAATGTGTATCTGAACCAGAGACACCTGGCATTTGGACTTTTGATCGTAACTCTGGTAATATATGTTTTTCTGGACTGGCTGGAAGCAGGAACCTCTCATAAGGAAAAAGGTTTTTCATGGTTTATACAGCGTATTTTGTCTTTACAGGCCTGGAAGAGCAGAAATCTGGAGAAGGCTTTAATTATGGGATTGCTGCTTGGGCTGAGTGCGTTCTGGAATGGAGCGGCGGTGATTGGCGGATTACTGATTTTACTGGGATTTGCCATTTTCTCCGATGGAAAGGTTGATTATGCGGTTACTGCAGGTACTGCAGTATTCTTTTCTTTTCTCCAGACAAAAATATTTATCCGGGGAAGTGCCATGGATACTAGACTTTATCTGGGTTTTCTGGCTGAGGAAAAAAACTTCTGGGGAGTGGTGAAGTATCTGTTCTGGATGGGAGGTATCTTTTTCCTGGGACTGATCCTGCTGGTATTCTTTATGAAAAGAAGAGAAAAAGCAATGCTTACAGGTTTTCTGTTTCCGGTAATCTTTGCTTTTGTTCTGCTGATGACACCGGATATCAATGTAAACCACAAATATATTGTGATCGCATATGGATTTCTGAGCGTTTTCTGGGCATGGGCAATCTGTAGTCTCTGGGGTAAAAAGTTGTGGAAAAAGCTTCTGGCAGTTCTTTTAGCTGTCTGCCTGACTGCTACAGGAATCTATGATTTTGTTATTATTCTAAAGGGAAACGGAACAGGACACAGGGTGACTGTGAATATGAACAGTGATCTGACCCGGTGGCTGACAGATCATCTTGGAAAACAGGATCTTTTGCTTACTCCGGAATACAGTATGAATGAAGTGACTATGTCAGGAGTGATGCTTTACTGTGGCTGGCCTTATTATGCCTGGTCAGCGGGATACGATACCAATTACAGAGCTGACAGGGCAGTGGAAATTTATACAGCTACAGATGAGAGTGTGTTGAGATCTGTGGTGAAAGAGGAAAAAATTACGTATATTCTTTTTGAGGAAGGATCGGAATTCGAACAGAAAGAATGTCAGGAAGCTTTGATCTCCCAAACCTTCGAGAAGGTCTACGAGACAGAGGATAGAAGAATCCGGATATATAAAACAATTGATGATGAATAAGTGTGACACTAAGAATGAGGAGGAAGACACAGATGAAACAAGTGGTACCCAGAGTGTTTCTGGCAGCAGCTCTGGCTGGACTGTCAGCGTATTTACTGAAGGGTGATGTGTGGACTTTCTGGACCTGGTGGATGCTGGCTTTTCTCATGGGAATGCTGGCTATGCCTGTGACAGGAAGACTTTTTGCTGGATTTGAGGATAAGGGTTGGATTTTTTCAAAGATTCTTGCTATTGCAGTTACCGGATTTCTTACCTGGCTGTTGGTAGCTGTGAAGCTGCTTCCGTTTACTACCGTTTCCTGTATTGGCGTATCTGTAGTGTGCGGGATTTTGTGCATTTTTCTGTATTTTTATCAGATGAAAAAAGGAGTAGATTGTCTGCCGGCTGGCAGAGGAACCTTGATTTTCAGAGAGGAAATTCTGTTTTTTATATTCTTTCTTTTGTGGACTTATGTAGCAGGATTCCGGCCGGAGGCTCACGGAACTGAGAAATTTATGGATTATGGCTTTATGGAGGCTATGATGCGCAGTTCTACTCTTCCGGCAAGAGATCTCTGGTATTCTGAGGGAACCATCAATTATTATTATGGAGGTCAGTATTTTGCTGTTTTTCTTACCAAGCTTACGGGAAGTAAGGTGGAATTGACTTATAATCTTATGCGGACCTTTGTGGCGGCTTTTGCATTTACCCTTCCGTTTTCGCTGGTATATCAGATGACTGTTGATGGATTAAAGGACAGGCTTACAGGGAAAAAACGATATATCCCCACTTTGGCCGGAGTTCTGGCAGGATTATCTGTATCCATAGCCGGAAATATGCATTATGTGGTGTACTGTAAAATAATACCATGGATCCAGAAGCTTCAGGGAGAAACACCGGACAGCTACTGGTTTCCGGATGCTACCCGATATATCGGTTATAATCCGGTCAATGAACAGGACAAAACCATCCATGAATTTCCCTGCTATTCTTTTGTACTGGGGGATCTCCATGCTCATGTGGTGAATATTATGTTCGTGTTACTGCTGGTGGGAGTTTTGTATGCATGGATGAAACATGTCCGCAGCAGGAAAGCAGTCATAGAGAAAATCAGCCGAAAGCAATTTTGGATAAGGCAGCTTTTTATTCCTCATATTTTGCTGGTATGTGTACTGATTGGAATGTTCCATTTTACAAATTATTGGGATTTTATCATTTATTTTGTAGTTGCAGGGGGAGTGATCCTGTTTACCAATATTATTCAGTTTGAAGGAAAGGTGAAAAAAGTCCTGACTGTTACCATTGTACAGGCGGTTGAGATGATTGTGGTTTCTTATGTGGTGATCCTTCCCTTTACTATGAAATTCCAGACCATGTTCCAGGGGGTAGGAATTGCAACCCATCATTCCCTGATTCACCAGCTGCTGATTTTATGGGGACTTCCCCTATTTCTTACAGTATTGCTGATCATATGTATTCTGTGGGAGAAACTTCGTGACGGCAGAAACAGGGGAGTATATCGCCTGATGCGGGCAATAGCACTGCCGGATTTATTTGCAGTGATCATGGGGCTGTGTGCCATGGGATTGATTCTGATACCGGAACTGGTCTATGTAAGGGATATTTATGAAAATGGAAATGCCAGAGCCAATACTATGTTTAAACTTACTTACCAGGCTTATATTCTTTTTGCCATGACTATGGGATATGGGATTGTACGGATGTTGGCTCTGGCACAGAAAAAAGTGTTTAAGATTTTTTCTGTGATTGGACTGGTGCTTTTGTGCTGGACCTTTGGATATTTCGGAAAAAGTGTAACCTCCTGGTTTGGAAATGTGTGGGAGGTTTCAGGGTATAAAGGACTGAATGCAGTTTCGTTTTTGGAAAACGGAGTACCGGAGGATGCTTCTGCGATCAGATGGCTGAAAAACAATGTGAAGGGAACGACGGTGGTTCTTGAGGCACCAGGGGACAGTTATAAAGACTATGATAACAGAGTTTCTGCAATGACAGGGCTTCCCACTGTACTGGGATGGTATGTTCATGAATGGCTGTGGCGGAATGATACAGATGATCTGAATACCAAGAGGACCGAGATTGAGACAATTTATACCTCTTCAGATAAGGAACTGGTGAAAGAACTTCTGGATAAATATGATATTTCCTATATTTTTGTTGGTTCCTGTGAAAGAGAGAAATATGGAACAAATCTGAATGAGGAGATATTGGCAGGATTGGGAAAAAAGGTATTCCAGTCCGAAAATTCTGACACATATATTCTGAAGGTGAACTAGGATGTAATGTTAGAGTGTAACGTCAGAATATCTTTTCATAGACGAAACCATAAAAATCGTGTACAATATTTGTGATATAAATATCAAATCTAATGAAAAAAGAAGGCAGAAGGACAATGAAAGCAGAAGTCGTATCCATGACAGCAGAGCATCTTGATCTGGATGCAATATGTCGTGCCGGAGAAATATTGAAAAAAGGCGGTCTGGTTGCATTTCCCACAGAAACGGTCTACGGACTTGGAGGAGATGCATTGAATCCAGACGCATCCATGAAAATATATGCTGCAAAAGGAAGACCTTCGGATAATCCGCTGATCGTGCACATTGCAGAGTTTGATAAGCTGGCACCCATCGTAGGGGAGATACCGGAGAAAGCCAGAATATTGGCTGAGAAATACTGGCCGGGACCTTTGACTATGATACTCTCAAAGTCAGATCTGGTGCCAAAGGAGACTACTGGCGGCTTGGACAGTGTGGCTGTCCGTTTTCCCAGTGACAGGATTGCCCAGGAAATGATCAAAGCAGCAGGAGGTTATGTAGCTGCCCCCAGTGCAAATACTTCGGGCAGACCAAGCCCTACCACTGCACAGCATGTGATAGAGGATCTGGGTGAGGAAATTGATATGATTATTGACGGAGGTCAGGTTGGAATCGGACTTGAGTCAACAATCGTTGATTTTACAGAAGATGTGCCGGTTGTTTTACGCCCGGGGTATATTTCACTGGAGATGCTGCAGAAGACTCTTGGCGATGTCCGGATGGATAAAGGATTGATCGCATCTGACAGTAAGGTTCGTCCGAAGGCACCTGGAATGAAGTATCGCCATTATGCACCGAAGGCAGATCTGGCTATTGTAGAAGGCAGTCAGGAGGCAGTGGTAAAAAAAATCAATGAACTGGCTGCAGAAGCCAAAGCTCATGGTGAGCTGGTGGGCATTATTGCAACGGATGAGACGAAGGACAGATACCAGGAAGGCCTGGTAGTGAGCATCGGAAGCAGAAGAGAAGAGGAAACAATTGCGCACCATTTGTATGAAGTGCTTCGTGAATTTGATCAGAGTGCGGTCAGATCCATATATTCAGAGGCCTTTTATACGCCAAGAATGGGACAGGCAATCATGAACCGTTTGCTGAAGGCTGCGGGACATAAAATTATCCAGGGGGATAAGTAAGAAATAATATGAATTTCAGGAGGAAAAGGTATGTTAGCTTTAGGATGTGATCACGGAGGATATGAATTAAAACTGGAGATTAAAAAATATCTGGATGAGAAGGGAATCGAGTATAAAGATTATGGCTGTGACAGCCTGGCTTCCGTAGACTATCCGGTATATGCAAAGAAGGTTGCTCATGCCATTCTTGATGGAGAATGTGAAAAGGGAATACTGATCTGTGGAACAGGTATCGGAATTTCTATTACAGCAAATAAGATCAGGGGAATCAGGGCAGCTGTCTGTACAGACTGCTTTACTGCGGAAGCAACGAGACTTCACAATGATGCCAATATTCTTGTTCTTGGAGGAAGAGTTGTAGGTCCTGGACTGGCTGTGAAAATTGTTGAGACCTTCTTAAATACTCCATTCTCCAATGATGAAAGGCACATCAGAAGAATCAATCAGATAGAGACAGAATAAAGTGGACTGCGAATAGCTGCCTGACCAGGGAGGTTTGAGCAATGGATATGAATCATAAACGTACAGATTACTTATCATGGGATGAATACTTTATGGGAGTTGCCATGATGTCAGGAATGCGTTCTAAGGATCCTAATTCTCAGGTAGGGGCCTGTATTGTAAGTGAAGATAATAAAATTTTGTCTATGGGATATAACGGATTGCCAAAAGGGTGTTCGGATGATGAGTTTCCGTGGGCAAGAGAAGGGGATAGCCTTCATACAAAATATTTTTATGTGACCCACAGTGAGCTGAATGCAATCCTGAATTACAGGGGTGGAAGTCTGGAAGGGGCAAAGCTCTATGTGTCTCTTTTTCCCTGTAATGAATGTGCCAAGGCTATTATACAGGCAGGGATTAAGACAATTGTTTATGACTGTGATAAATATGCCCATACTCCGGCAGTGATCGCGTCCAAGAGAATGCTGGATGCTGCGGGAGTGCGTTATTATAAATATAACCGTACAGGCAGAAAAATTACAATAGAGGTATAACGTTAGGATTTTCACCCTTGACACATCCTGAGATTTCGCATAAAATAAAACCAAATGCGAAATATCTATGGCGATGAAGAGAATAGTACATAAGGAGCAATCCCAGAGAGGAATCTGTATGGTGTGAAGATTCTGTGCGCAAATTATGGAACCGGCCTCGGAGCCCCGTGCAATTGAAGTACGGCGTTTTTCCTGCGTTATCGGAAGAAGAGCGAACAGTGTGCAGGCATTTGGGCACAGTGTTAATTAGGGTGGTACCGCCGAAGCCTTTCGGTCCCTTGTGAGGGATGTAAGGCTTCTTTTTTATCTGTGAATGGAAAAAAGAAGTGGAGTACTTACATTCTGATGCCACAAAATACAGTTATTACTGACTGTGAGTTGAAACAAACAATCACAAAAAAGGAGAAACAATCATGGCAAACAACAAGAAAATGGTAGAAGCCATCACATCCATGGAAGAGGATTTCGCCCAGTGGTATACCGACGTTGTAAAGAAAGCTGAACTCTGCGGTTATACCAGCGTGAAAGGCTGCATGGCGATCAAACCTGCAGGATATGCGATCTGGGAGAATATCCAGCATGAACTGGACAGAAGATTTAAAGAAACAGGCGTACAGAATGTGTATATGCCAATCTTTATCCCGGAATCTCTTCTTCAGAAAGAGAAAGATCATGTAGAAGGATTTGCACCTGAGGTTGCATGGGTAACCCACGGTGGTCTGGATCCGCTGCAGGAGCGTCTGTGTGTACGTCCCACATCAGAGACATTATTCTGCGATTTCTATGCAAAAGAGATCCAGTCCCACAGAGATCTGCCGAAGGTATACAATCAGTGGTGTTCTGTAGTGCGCTGGGAAAGGACAACACGTCCGTTCCTTCGTTCCCGTGAATTTTTATGGCAGGAAGGTCATACAGCTCATGCAACAGCTGAGGAAGCAGAAGAGCGTACTATCCAGATGCTGAACCTGTATGCAGACTTCTGCGAGGAAGTTCTTGCAATCCCTGTTGTAAAGGGACAGAAAACAGACAAGGAGAAATTCTCCGGTGCAGAAGCTACTTATACAATTGAATCCCTGATGCATGATGGAAAAGCTCTTCAGTCCGGTACAAGCCATAACTTTGGTGACGGATTTGCTAGAGCATTCGGCATCCAGTATACAGATAAAGAAAACAAACTTCAGTATGTACATCAGACATCCTGGGGAATGACAACACGTATGATCGGTGCCATCATCATGGTACACGGTGACAACAGTGGTCTGGTGCTGCCTCCGAGAATCGCTCCTACACAGGCAGTGATCATTCCAATCCAGCAGAGAAAAGAAGGTGTTCTGGAGAAGGCTGACGAGATGTTTGCAGCATTAAAGGCAGCAGGAGTCCGCGTAAAAGTAGATGATACAGATAAGAGTCCGGGATTCAAGTTCGCAGAGCAGGAAATGCGCGGTATTCCGATCCGTATTGAGTGTGGCCCCAAGGATATCGAGAATGGACAGGCTGTCATCTGCCGTCGTGATACAAGAGAAAAATATACAGTTACATTTGATGAGCTTGTGGAGAAGGTGCAGAAAATCCTGGAAACTATCCAGAAGGATATGCTGGAACGTGCACGTGCTCACAGAGAGGCTCATACTTATGTTGCTACAGATTATGAGACATTTAAGGACACAATTGTTAATAAACCAGGCTTTGTAAAAGCTATGTGGTGCGGTGACCGTGCATGTGAAGATAAGATCAAAGAGGATGTTCAGGCTACATCCAGATGTATGCCATTTGAGCAGGAACATTTAAGTGATGTCTGTGTATGCTGTGGAAAACCGGCTAAGAAGATGGTTTACTGGGGTAGAGCATACTAATCAGTAAGGCAATAAAGAAAACCGGCAGCAGAAATAATATCTGGATGCCGGTTTTTAGAATTAATCATGAATAGAAAAAGGGTAAGGATGGTCATATGATTCTGGAAATACCAAAAAACGCGGAAACAATTTTGCATATACTGGAAAATGCAGGATATGAGGCTTATGTAGTAGGCGGATGTGTCCGCGATTCTATCCTGGGACGAAAACCGGACGACTGGGATATTACTACATCTGCGAAGCCTGAGCAGGTTAAGGAACTGTTTCACAGAACAGTGGATACAGGTCTGCAGCACGGAACCGTGACTGTCCTTATGGAGAAAGAAGGCTATGAAGTTACAACTTATCGGGTGGATGGCGAATATGAGGATGGCAGACATCCGAAAGAGGTAACCTTTACAGCAAGCCTTGAAGAGGACCTGAAGCGCCGTGATTTTACCATCAATGCCATGGCGTATAATCCTTCCGGCGGATTGGTTGACCTTTTTGGCGGGCTGGAAGATATTGACAGAAAGATTATCCGCTGTGTGGGAAATCCGCTGGAACGTTTTACAGAAGATGCACTTCGCATTATGCGTGCTGTGCGGTTCAGTGCCCAGCTTGGATTCTCCATCGAAGAGGAAACACGCAAGGCGCTGAAGGTGCTGGCACCCAATCTGAAACATGTGAGTGCAGAGCGAATCCAGGTGGAATTAGTGAAGCTTCTGATGTCTCCTCATCCGGATTATCTCAGAACAGCTTATGAAGCCGGCATTACTGCAGAATTTCTTCCGGAATTTGATGCCTGTATGGAGACACCTCAGAATACTCCCCATCATTGTTATACAGTAGGGGAGCATATTCTGCACAGCCTCTGCTATGTGCGGGCAGACAGGGTTCTTCGTATTACCATGCTTCTTCATGACATTGGGAAACCGGCAGTAAGAAAGATCGATGAGAATGGAAGAGATCATTTCAAAACCCATGGAAATGCAGGGGAAAAAATGGCAGGCCAGATTCTTCGCAGACTGAAGTTTGATAATGATACCATTCGTAAGGTAACCCGTCTGGTGAAATGGCATGATGACAGACCGGAGGGAACACTCAAATCTGTCCGTCGTGCTGTTAACAGGATCGGTGAGGATCTTTTTCCCCTGTATCTTGAAGTACAGCAGGCAGATATGCTTGCTCAGAGTCTGTATAGGAGAAGTGAAAAACAGGCACGTCTGGACAGTGTAAGGGATGCATACAGACAGATTATAGAGGAAAAACAGTGCGTATCATTGAAGACACTGGCAGTTACAGGCAGAGATTTAATAGAGAATGGTTACAGATCCGGCAGAGAGATTGGGGAAAAACTGGAAAAACTTTTAAATCTCGTTCTGGAAGATCCGGAGAAAAATCAGAAAGAAATTCTATTGGAAATTATAAGGAAAGATCAGGAAAAGAATCCGGCATAGCAGGATTCTTTTTTGCATATGTATAGAAAGTACAAAAAAAGAGGGGGATATGTCATTGTATGATTACGGACTAGGCACTCTTTCTCAGTATGGCCTGAATGCAGAACGTTCTGCAAGGACAAGGGGTGCCCTGCTTTGCTATACAGAACAGGGAATTTTGATACTGAGAGAGTTTCACGGTTCGGAAAAAAAACTGAAAAAACAGCAGGAGCTTTTGCTTCTCCTTCAGGGAAATGGCATAAATACAGATTATTTCCTGGAAAATACCCAGGGCAGTCTCATCAGTCAGAGTAAGGATGAGCAGATGTTTACACTTCAGCATTGGTATGAAGGGCAGGAATGCAGTACCAGATCAAGAGAGGACATTCTGAAAAGTGTAGGAACACTGGCAAAATTACATAATGTCATGAAAATGGAGCCTGCAGAAGAATACAGGGCAAGATCGCTGAGGGAGGAATATATACGGCATAACCGGGAAATCCGAAAGATACGCAAGTTTATCCGTCAGAAAGGTGCTTCCGGAGTTTTTGAAAAAAAATTTCTTTCCAGCGTAGAGGGATTTTTACAGAGGGGGGAGCTGGCACTGGAAATGCTGGAAGAAACGGATTATGACAGTCTCAGGGAAAAAGCCTGGAAGGAGGGAACTGTCTGTCACGGAGCATATAATCAGCATAATGTACTGATGCTGAGAAAAGGGGAAGCAGTGACGAATTTCGGAAACTGGTGTTTTGATATTCAGATGGCAGATCTGTATCATTTTATGAGAAAAATTCTGGAAAAATACAGCTGGGATCTGACATTGGGGAAAGAAATGCTGACAGAATATCACAGGATCCGACCTGTTTCTTATCAGGAATGGCAGAATCTGAAGGTGCGTTTTACTTATCCTGAAAAATACTGGAAACTGGCCAATTATTACTATTCACACAAAAAAGTATGGATTTCCGGGAAAAATGTGGAAAAGCTTGAAAACCTGATTAATCAGAAAGAAATATGGGAAAAATTTATACAGAATTGTTTTCAAAAATATTTTCTGAACGATCATACAGAATTGGCTGAATGTGGTGAAAAACCTTGACAATATAAGGGAAATGGTATATAAACTAATGATAGAGCGCTGTCGCTTCTGGCGGGTGCTGACAAACAAGAAAGAGAGTATTAGAGGAGGAAACACCATGAATAAAACAGAATTAGTAGCAGCTATGGCGAAAGAGACAAATTTATCCAAGAAGGATGTAGAAGACGTACTGAAATCTTTCGTTGATGTGGTTTCTAAAGAACTGAAAAATGGCGGAAAGATCCAGTTAGTTGGATTTGGTACATTTGAAGTAAGTGAAAGAGCTGCTAGAGAGGGAAGAAATCCTCAGACTGGTGAGACAATGAAGATCGAAGCATCTAAAGCACCTAAATTCAAAGCCGGAAAAGCTTTAAAGGATATGGTTAACGCGAAATAATTGATTGACGATAGCCGACAGGGGGGACGGAAGTTCCCTCTTTTTTACTACCTGTGAGGAGGAATTATGCGTTTAGATAAATATCTGAAGGTCTCACGACTGATTAAGCGCCGTACTGTGGCAAATGAAGCCTGCGATGCAGGCAGAGTCCTGGTAAATGACAAACCTGCAAAGGCATCTGTACAGATCAAAACAGGAGATGTGATTGAAATCCAGTTTGGAAGCAAAAATGTACGGGTGGAAGTTCTGGAGGTCAGGGAGACTGTGAAGAAAGAAGATGTAGAGAGTATGTACAAATATCTTTGAGCTGAAATTACTTCTATTTAAAGTTTTCTGCACATAAACTACTGATAAGTAAGAGGAAAAGAAATCCGGAGGACAAAGTTGGAAGAAAGGGGAAATCTTTCTGACCATAGTCTGAAGCTGAGGGATCGCCGGATAGGTACGGTGACCGGTGTACAGGATATAAAATCCTTTGATGATAAAGAAATACTGCTTTTTACAAAAGCGGGAAAACTGTTGATAAAGGGAGAACAGCTTCATGTGAAGCGCCTGAATCTGGAAAAAGGAGAAATTGATCTGGAGGGAAGAGTTGATAATCTCTGTTATCTTTCTAAAAATGCAGATAATAGAGAAAAACCACTTCTCAGAAGGTTATTTCATTAACAGATGAGTATGTTTATTCATCATGAACTATTTCTTGTAATTCAGGCGTTGGGAACGGGGGCTGTTCTCCTTTTGTGCTATGATCTGCTGAAAGTATTTAGAAAGTACGCTGTTCGTTCCCGCAAAATATCAAATGCACAGGACATTCTGTACTGGATAGGAAGTGCACTGTATATCTTTGCCAGGACTTGCCGGAATAATGATGGAAATCTCCGCTTTTATATGATTCTGAGTTTGGCGGCAGGAGCTGGTCTGTGTCATTTGACTGTCAGTCCTTTCTTTGTGAAGTTTTGTGGAATACTCTTTGATATTTGTATAATTATTGGGAAAAAAATAATAAAATGGTTGCTATTTCCGGTCAGAAGAGGTAAAATTTTCTGGTATAAACATGTAGTAAAAGGAAGGCTGGCAAATTGGGTAATTCTAAGAAGAAACGAAAAACGAAAAGAAACAGAAAAATAGGATATAATTCTCTTGGAATGCTTGCTATTGCGCTGGTTGTTCTGGTACTTCTGGGAGGATTAATGCATGAGAGCCGGAATCTCAGAGAGCGTCTGGCAGTGTATGATGCCAAGGCTGCTACCATAGAGCAGGAGATAGAGAATGAACAGGCCCGTACAGAAGATATTGATAAACTGAAAGAATATATGCAGACAGATGAGTATGTGGAGGAAATCGCCCGGGAGAAGTTGGGACTTGCGAAGGATAATGAGACTGTTTTTAAAAAGGAACAGTAGCAGAGCCTATATGTCGAAAACTTTTCAGATTTGTTCGTCTGTATTTGACAGATATTTTAAAACCCAATCCTTATAATATTTCTTTGACGGAGAATGAAGGGGGTACTGTGAGAACAGGACAGTAACAGATAAGGGGAGGGAGAATATGCAGGAATGGATGCTTGCCATGCTCGTGATCAGTATAACACTGATCATACGGGACATGGCAAAAACTATTTTGGCGGGAAATGTACCGGATACACAGGAAATGATCGCTTTGTGTGACAGTCATCCCCAGAAGGAAAGGGTGGAGCAGTATGCAGCCTCTTTTCGGAGACTGGCAGACACTTTTTATGGTATGCCATATCCCAGGGATTACTTAAGCAGCGGACAGATACGACAGATTACAGAAGATACCAATGAACAGGTGTGTGCCAGATGCTATCGGAGAGAAATCTGCTGGGAAAGCAGGGGCAAAGAGATGTGTCAGGAGACAGAGCTGCTGGTCCGGGCACTGGAAAGTGGAAAGGAAGAAGAAATCCAACAGATTCGGGGGGACTGGATGAGCTTCTGCGGGCGTTCCGTGCAGTATTACCATACAGTTTTTCAAAATTTTCAGCTGGAGAAAATGAACCAGATATGGGACAACCGTATGATTGAGAACCGGCTGGCAGTGGCGCAGCAGCTTGGGGAAGTTTCCAGGATTATGGAACATATGGCTGATGATCTGTATGATATGGAAAGATGTACTCCGGAATTTGAGGAGAAGCTTCGGAAAATACTTCGGAAGCGTCATGTGATCTTACGTCAGGTATGGATGATGGACAGGCGCAAAAGCAAAAAACAGATATTTCTCACTATGAGAGCCAGAAGCGGGCAATGTATTTCCATGACAGAAATTGCACAGCTTTTGTCTGAACTTTGTGAAAAACCTATGGCACCTGCCAGCGGAAGCCGATGTATTGTAAACGGAGAGTATCATACAGCACATTTTGTTGAGGATGTCAGTTATCAGATGTTATATGGTACAGCAACTCTGACAAGAGAAGAAGAGAAGGTTTCCGGCGATAATTATCTGTGCAGGCAGGAGGAGGGAGGGCGTTTTATTATGTGCCTCTCAGACGGAATGGGGTCAGGTATGGATGCGTGCAGGGAAAGCGAGACTGTGGTAGAACTTTTGGAGCAGTTTCTGGAATCAGGCTTTTCCCAGGAAACTGCTGCCAAAATGGTAAATTCCGCATTGGTACTTAAAGGACAGGAAGGAATGTTCTCTACAGTAGATATGTGTGCTGTGGATCTGTATACAGGAATCTGCAACTTTCTGAAGGCTGGAGCAGCTTCTACTTTTATTAAAAGAGGACATGGGGTAGAAACGATCACTTCTGAAAGTCTGGCAGCCGGACTGGTTCAGCAGATTGATTTTGAAACTGCTTCCAGAAAGCTTTATCATGGAGATTATCTGATCATGATGACAGATGGGGTATTGGATGCTCTTCCGGTACAGAAGGAGGAGGAAACCATGAAGGAAATTATTCTGGATGTACATGAAGAGTCACCGAAGGAGCTGGGGCGGGAAATCCTGGAACGTGTGTTGGGATACAGTGACTACCGTGCCAGAGATGATATGACTGTGCTGGTGGCCGGTATCTGGAAGAAATAGAGAAAACAGGAGTCACAGAAGAAATGTATAAAAGAATTGCTGGTTACATGAAAGAAAATCATATGACAGAAGCCGGATATACAGTGCTGGCAGGTGTATCAGGAGGAAGTGATTCCATGCTGATGCTCACAATCCTGAGAGAACTGCAGAAGCCGCTGGATTTTAAGCTTGCGGCTGTGCATGTACATCATGGGATCCGTGGACAGGAGGCAGACAGGGACAGGGCTTTTGTAGAGCAGATCTGTGAGGAATGGGGAATTCCCTGTCATGTGTTTCATTATGATGTTCCTGCTTTAAGCAGAAAGTGGAAGCTTGGGGAGGAAGAGACCGGCAGACTGGTACGCAGGGAGGCGTTTGAGAAAGCTGCCCATAGTTATACAGATCAGAAGGTACGTATTGCATTGGCACATAATCAGCAAGATCTTGCAGAAACCATGCTTCATAATCTGTGCAGGGGAACCGGTTTGAGAGGATTGTGCACTATGCGTCCGACTGCGGAAAAAATCATACGTCCTATTTTGTGCCTGAATCGTGGGGAGATTGCTGATTTCCTGGAAAAATATCAGATTCCACATATACAGGACAGTACAAACCTGTGCGATGAATATACACGAAACAGGATACGGCATCATATTTTACCGGCTTTGGAGCAAGGGATCAATCCAAAAGCAACTGCCCATATGGCAGAAACCGCGTTCAGGCTTTCTCAGGCAGAGGACTACCTGACTGCCCGGGGGACAGAGCTGGCAGAGAAATTTTATAGAGAGGGCAGGTACTGTTTTACAGAAGAATTTTTTGGGACTCCGGAAATTCTTCAGATTTATGCACTCCAGCAGGCAATGGAGAAACTGGCAGGAAAGAGAAAGGATATTACCTCTGTTCACTATCAGAAGCTTTGCAATCTGTGGAATATGCAGACAGGAAGAAAAATAAATCTTCCTTATGGAATGGAGGCAGAAAGAAGATATACAGAAGTAGACTTGCACGTAACATATTCGGAAGATATCTGTGAGAAAAAAACTTCTGATCAGCCTGCAGGGCAGAGGATTTTGGTGCCCGGGGATACAATTGGTCCCTTGGGAAGGATCCATACAGAAGTATTTTTGTATGACGGGCAGAAGATTGAAGAAAAAAAGTATACGAAATGGCTGGATTATGATAGAATAATAAAGTATCCGTGCATCCGGACCAGGAAAACCGGTGATTATATTGTTATCAACAGCAAAGGAGACAGAAAAAAGATCAATCGCTGTATGATTGATGAAAAGATCCCGGCAGACAGGAGAAATCAGGTTCCTCTCATTGCAGTGGAGGATGAAATACTTTGGATCATAGGAAGCAGGATAAGTGAGCGATATAAAATAACCCCCTGTACCAGGATGGTTTTAGCATTAACATACCAAGGAGGAAATAAAAATGAGTGAGAAAATCAGAGTTTTACTCAGTGAAGAGGAAGTAGATTCCCGTATCAGAGAAATCGCAGCAAAGATCAGCAGAGATTATGCAGGAAAGGAAATACATTTGATCTGCGTCCTTAAAGGCGGTGTATTCTTTACCTGTGAGCTTGCAAAAAGAATTACAGTTCCGGTAACTCTTGACTTTATGTCTGTTTCCAGTTATGGAGATGATACCAAGTCCAGCGGAGTTGTGAAGATTGTGAAGGATCTGGATCAGCCATTGGAGGGTAAGAATGTGCTTATTGTAGAGGATATTATTGATTCCGGAAGAACCCTGAGTTATCTGATCGATATTCTTGGAAAGAGAAAGCCGGAAAGCATTCATTTGTGCACTCTGCTTGATAAACCTGAGCGAAGAGTAAGAGATGTTAAGGTGGATTACAGCTGCTTTAATATTCCGGATGAGTTTGTGGTAGGCTATGGTCTGGACTATGCGCAGAAATACAGAAATCTTCCGTTTATCGGAGTAGTGGAACTGGGGGAAAACTGAAAGGAGACAGAATCAAGTGAATAAACAGCCAAGCAGAATTGGTCTGTATCTGGTGCTGCTTGTTGCTCTTGTTGCTGGTTATTTCTATTTAAATAATCAGGTGGTATCTCAGAGCAGCTATACGCAGAAACAGCTGGAACAGGCTCTTGAAGACAACAGAGTGGTTGATGCAACGATTCAGCAGAACAGAGAGGTTCCTACCGGTGCAGTGATCGTAGATACCACAGATTCCGGTCAGAAAAAAGTATATGTGACGGATGTGAACCAGGCAATTGAATTGCTGAATAAATATAATATTGATGTTACAACGCAGAATGTGCCGGGAGATAACATATTTTTGACAACTCTGCTCCCTGTACTTCTTACAGGAGCACTGGTGATTTTCCTGATCATGATGATGAACCGGCAGATGTCAGGAGGCGGTGGAAGTAATGCCAAGATGATGAATTTTGGTAAAAGCCGTGCCAGGATGTCCTCTCCGGATGATAAAAAGGTAACCTTTAATAATGTAGCAGGTCTGGAGGAAGAAAAAGAAGATCTGGTAGAAGTAGTAGACTTTCTGAAATCTCCTCAGAAATATACAAAAGTAGGTGCCAGAATTCCTAAAGGTGTGATCCTTGTGGGACCTCCCGGAACAGGTAAGACACTTTTGGCCAAGGCAGTGGCAGGAGAGGCAGGAGTTCCGTTTTTCTCTATCTCCGGCTCTGATTTTGTGGAGATGTTTGTTGGTGTAGGTGCTTCCCGTGTGCGTGACCTGTTTGAAGAAGGAAAGAAGCATGCCCCCTGCATTATCTTTATTGATGAGATTGATGCGGTTGCAAGACAGCGTGGTACAGGAATGGGAGGCGGCCATGATGAGAGAGAGCAGACGCTGAATCAGCTTCTGGTAGAGATGGATGGTTTTGGTGTTAATGAAGGAATCATTGTGATGGCTGCTACCAACCGTGTGGATATTCTGGATCCTGCAATCCTGCGGCCGGGTCGTTTTGACCGTAAGGTCGCAGTGGGACGTCCGGATGTAAAAGGCAGAGAGGAGATTTTACGTGTCCATGCCAAGGATAAACCTCTGGGTGAGGATGTGGATCTGAGACAGATTGCAAAGACAACGGCAGGATTTACAGGTGCAGATCTGGAAAACCTGCTGAATGAAGCTGCTATTGAGGCTGCCAGACAGGAAAGAGGCTTTATTCTTCAGGCTGATATTAAGAGTGCATTTATCAAAGTAGGTATTGGTGCGGAGAAAAAGAGTAAGGTAATATCTGACAAAGAGAAGAAGATTACAGCGTACCATGAGTCCGGTCATGCCATTCTTTTTCATGTACTGCCGGATATGGATCCTGTGTATACCATTTCTATTATTCCTACAGGAATGGGGGCTGCAGGTTATACCATGCCGCTGCCGGATAACGATGAGATTTTTAACACCAAAGGACAGATGCTACAGGATATCATGACTTTGTTAGGAGGCCGTGTGGCAGAGGAGATTATTTTTGGTGATGTTACTACCGGGGCGTCCAATGATATTAAGCGTGCTACTGCTACTGCCAGAAGTATGGTGATGAAATATGGAATGTCTGATAAAATTGGCCTGATCTCCTACGGAGACGATGACGATGAGGTGTTTATCGGCAGAGATCTGGCACACACCAGAAGCTACAGTGAAGAAGTATCCAGGTCTATTGATGAAGAAATTCATCGTATTATTACAGAATGCCATGATCGTGCGAAAGAGATCATTATGGAACATGAGGATGTGCTCCACAGCTGTGCAAAGCTTCTTCTTGAGAAGGAAAAAGTACACAGAGATGAATTTGAAGCACTTTTTACAAGAGAAAATTCTGTGGAAGAAAACCCAAGTATATAAAACAGCCAAAAAAGTGTGCCGAATTTTGTGAAGTTTGTGCACACTTTTCTCTTGCTCCATGGTACTATATAAATCGTAAAAACCCCCCCAATACATTATATAGTTTTTGCTACACCCCATAAGAAGAAATACCTTCTCCAAAAAAGACAGCTTTATCCCGCTGTCTTTTTTTCGTTGATGAAAACATGCAAATCAGAGGTTTTATTGATGATCCTGGGTTTAGGCAGAATAACTGAATAAAAGCCATTTTTATAGCAATCCGATTATTGTCATTGGGGAGATTTTCATATAGAATATAGTAAGTGTCCCTGGTGTGGACATTTCTGCAGGATAAAAAATGCAGATAATTCTTATGATAATATTAAAAATATTATGTGCGATGGGAAAGAAACTGTCGGATGTAATGGTAAAAGAGAGGAGCAGGCAGACATGGAACATGAAAAGAAAGATATCAGGAGAAAAATGCAGTATATCTTAAACATGCGCCCTGTTTTTAATAAAGAGGCACTTTTTTCAGATGGAACAGAATATTACAGAAGTCCATCAGAACCAAAAGCAGGAGATACAGTAACCATTAAATTCCGGACCCAGAGAAACAATGTGGATTCTGTTTATCTGGTAAGCGGTAATCTGCGTAAACAGATGGAATATAGTGAGACTGAAAGTGGTTTTGATTATTATACAGTACAGATCACAGTAGGAGAGGATATTTTTCGCTATTATTTTGAGATCAGATATGGATCTGTAACCTGCTATTACAATAATCTGGGAGTCTCCATGGAACGTGAGGAGCGGCTGGACTTTGAAATTTATCCTGGATTTGATACACCGAAATGGGCAAAAGGGGCGGTCATGTATCAGATTTATGTGGATCGTTTTCTCAATGGTGATCCAACGAACGATGTTGTGACCGGGGAATATGCCTATATTGGAGAACTTAGCTCACAGGTAGAGAACTGGAGCAAGATTCCGGCTGTAATGGGGGTCAGGGAATTTTATGGCGGTGATCTTCAGGGAATTATGAATAAGCTGGATTATATTCAGGATCTGGGAGTAGAAGTGATCTATCTGAATCCTATTTTTGTTTCGCCAAGTAATCATAAGTATGATTGCCAGGATTATGATTATGTGGATCCACATTATGGACGGATTGTGGAAGACTGTGAGGAAGGGGTTCTCTGTGGTGATGACAGAGATAATTCACATGCATGGAAATATATCAAACGTGTGACAAATAAAAAGAATCTGGAAGCAAGTAATGAACTTTTTGCAAAATTAACAGCGGAGATACACAGAAGAGGAATGAAGATCATTCTGGATGGTGTATTTAATCATTGTGGATCCTTTAACAAGTGGATGGACAGAGAGCGGATTTATGAAAAGCAGGAGGGATATCCTAAGGGAGCTTATGTCAGCGCCGATAGCCCTTATCGGAACTTTTTCTCCTTTAACGATCCTGACAAGTGGCCGTATAATCCTACTTATGATGGATGGTGGGCACATGATACCCTGCCCAAATTAAATTATGAAGGCTCCAGGGAGCTTTATGACTATATTTTGCATGTAGGACAGAAATGGGTTTCTGCGCCTTACAATGTAGATGGATGGAGACTGGATGTAGCAGCAGATCTGGGACACAGCAATGAATTTAACCATCAGTTCTGGAAAGATTTCCGGAAAGCGGTAAAAGAAGCAAATCCCAATGCAATTATTCTGGCAGAACATTATGGAAATCCGGAAGGATGGCTTAAGGGAGATGAATGGGATACTGTTATGAACTATGATGCTTTTATGGAACCTTTGACCTGGTTCCTGACAGGCATGGAGAAACATAGTGATGAGTACAGAGAGGATCTCTATGGAAATAGTGATGCGTTTATCGGTGCTATGAAAACACATATGCGTGCATTGCATATGTCGGCACTTCAGATCGCAATGAACGAATTATCCAATCATGATCATTCCAGATTCCTGACCAGGACCAATCACAGAGTAGGAAGGATTTCTTACGCAGGAGCTGAGGCAGCCTCCGAAGGAGTAAATACTGCTGTGATGCGTGAAGCAGTTGCTATACAGATGACCTGGCCGGGTGCTCCTACTGTCTATTATGGGGATGAAGCAGGGCTTTGCGGGTTTACAGATCCAGATAACAGACGTTCCTATCCATGGGGGCGTGAGGATTATCAGATGATTGATTTCCACAAAGCGATGATCCGGATCCACAGAAAGTATGAAATATTAAAGACAGGTTCCCTGGCATTTTTATGGAATGATTATCAGGGGCTTGCCTATGCCAGATTTTCACGAGAGGAACAGATTATTGTGATCATCAATAACCGTCAGGAAGACAGAGAAGTGGAAATTCCATTGTGGCAGGCTGGAATCAGCCGGCTGGGGGATGTGAAGCTTCAGAGGATTATGGTTTCCGATAAAGATAATTTTACGGAACAGGAGGAGGAATTTGTAGCATCTGCAGGCATATTGCGAGTGTTAATGCCGGGCACAGGAGTTATGGTCCTCTGGCATAAAAATCAGAATTGTTAGAAAGAAAAAAGGTTCAGGCATTTGCCTGAACCTTTTATGGATGGAGAAGGATTCGAACCTTCGAAAGCGTTGCTAACAGATTTACAGTCTGCCCCCTTTGGCCACTCGGGAATCCATCCTTAAACCGTTTGTTATTATAGCGGATATTCTGGAAAATTGCAAGTGCTTTTTTGTATAAATTTATAAGGGGTTGGTTGAGGATTTTGGTTGTCATTTTTTTGGCAAAACGCTAGACGAATTTGTTGAAATCTGGTAATATACAGTTATCTGGATGTGGAAAATATAATTTATTGAGATAAATCAGGATATTTTTCATATGTAAGAGATGATTATCGTAGCTGTAGCATCAGAAGGCAGTTACAGATTAGGAGGAATTTATCATGTTAGTAAGCGCAACAGAAATGCTGAAAAAAGCAAAAGCTGGTCATTATGCAGTTGGACAGTTCAACATCAACAACCTTGAGTGGACAAAGGCTATCCTTTTAACAGCTCAGGAACTGAACTCTCCTGTAATCCTTGGTGTATCCGAAGGTGCTGGTAAATATATGACCGGTTATAAAACAGTTGTTGGTATGGTTAATGGAATGATGGAAGAACTGAACATCACTGTTCCTGTAGCTCTTCACCTTGACCACGGCAGCTATGAAGGATGTTTAAAATGCGTGGAAGCAGGATTCTCATCCATTATGTTCGATGGATCTCATTATCCGATCGAAGAGAACGTTGCAAAAACTAAAGAACTGGTTAAGATCGTTGCTGAACACGGAATGTCTCTGGAAGCAGAAGTTGGCTCCATCGGCGGTGAAGAAGACGGTGTTGTAGGTATGGGTGAATGTGCAGATCCTCAGGAATGCAAGATGATCGCAGACCTTGGTATTGATTTCCTTGCAGCAGGTATCGGTAACATCCATGGAAAATATCCGGCTAACTGGAAAGGCTTAAGCTTTGAGACTCTGGATGCTATCCAGAAACTGACAGGAGATATGCCACTGGTACTTCACGGCGGCACAGGTATCCCGGCAGACATGATCAAGAAAGCAATCGACCTTGGTGTATCCAAGATCAATGTTAATACAGAATGCCAGCTTTCTTTTGCAGCAGCTACACGTAAATATATCGAAG
The DNA here is from genome assembly GCF_052064155.1 of Blautia sp. HCP3S3_C12. Taxonomy (NCBI): domain Bacteria; kingdom Bacillati; phylum Bacillota; class Clostridia; order Lachnospirales; family Lachnospiraceae; genus Blautia; species Blautia sp. HCP3S3_C12. Next base: position 54,361 of record NZ_JBQHWC010000019.1, read on the forward strand.
AAGGAAAAGATCAGCAGGGTAAAGGATACGATCCTCGTAAACTTCTTGCACCTGGCTTCGAAGCAATCAAAGCTACTGTTAAGGAAAAAATGGAATTATTCGGATCAGTTAACAAAGCCTGAGACATAAAGGCATAAAGAGAGAACAGACTCTGACAGGATTGACCTGACGGGGTCTGTTTTTTTTCTTCTTTTTTATGATATAAAAAAATGTATATATAAAAAAATCAATATCTGAAAAATTTATCATGTTTCTTGATTTTTTATCATGGCGAAATCCTGCTGAAAAATTTACAATATATTCAAGTTATGAAACAGAAAACATCATAGGAAAAGGAGAGAAAACGATTATGAAGATGAAGAAAGTAACAGCAATGGGAATGGCAGTACTTATGGCAGCAACTATGATCCCGGCAGTACCGGCAATGGCTGATGACGCCGGAAAGGTTTATTACTTAAACTTCAAACCAGAGCAGGATGAAGCCTGGCAGAACCTGGCAAAAGAATACACAGAGGAAACTGGTACAGAGGTAACTGTTGTTACAGCAGCTTCCGGACAGTATGAGACAACACTTCAGTCAGAAATGGCAAAGAGTGATGCACCTACTTTATTCCAGGTAAACGGACCGGTTGGTTTGAAAAACTGGAAAGATTACTGCTATGATCTGAAAGATTCCGATATTTACTCACAGCTGACATCTGATTCCTACAGCTTAAAGGATGGAGATGCAGTGGACGGAATCGCATATGTAATCGAATCCTATGGTCTGATCGTAAATAAGACCTTACTTGAAAAAGCAGGATATACTCTGGACGATATTAAATCCTTTGATGATTTAAAGAAAGTTGCTGATGATATCCAGAGCAAAAAAGATGATCTGGGAATTAAGGGAGCATTTACTTCCGCAGGTATGGACGGATCCTCTGACTGGAGATTTAAAACACATCTTGCAAACCTTCCAATCTACTATGAGTATAAAGAAGACGGAATCGATGATACAGATGCGATTAAAGGTACATACCTTGATAACTACAAGAATGTATTTGATCTTTATATTACAGATTCTACCTGTGACGGTTCTGAGCTTTCTGCAAAAACAGCAGATGACTCCAGAAATGAATTTGTAAATGGTGAAGCAGTATTCTATCAGAATGGTTCCTGGGAATATGGTGAACTTTCTAAAACATTCAAAGATGATGAGCTGGCTATGATCCCGATCTACTTTGGTGTAGATGATGCAAACGAAGGTCTTGCAACCGGTACAGAAAATTACTGGTGTGTAAATAAGAATGCATCTGAAGCTGATGTAAAAGCAACACTTGATTTCATGAACTGGTGTGTAACCTCTGAGGCAGGAACAAAATCTATGGCTGAAGATATGGGATTCACAATTCCTTTCAAAACAGCAGAGGCACCAAGCAATGTATTTGTAAAACAGGATGCAGAGTACACAGAAGCTGGTCTGACACCTGTATCATGGAACTTTACAACAATGCCATCTGAAGAGTGGAAAAATACTCTTGGATCTGCTCTTACAGCATATGCAGCAGGATCTGGCTCCTGGGATGATGTTAAGAGTGCGTTTGTCGACAACTGGGCAACAGAGAAGGCACTTTCCGAATAATGAATAAAAAAATAAGGGAGGCAGAGATTCCTGTCTCCCTTTTATAGATTCTAAGCAGAGAATGGGAAGAAGAGGAGAGATTTACCATGGTAGGAAAAACAATCAAAAAGTGGTGGCCGATTTTCGTTGTGCCTACACTGGCTGCATTTATAATCGGATTTTTATGGCCGTTTATCTGGGGAATTTACCTTTCATTTTGTAAATTTACCACAGTGCAGGATGTTACTTTCGTAGGATTTTCAAACTATCAGAAAATATTGCTTGATAATACTTTCAGCCATGCGTTCTGGCTGACTGTGGCATTTGCCTTTATATCCAGTATTCTGATCAATGTTCTGGCATTTGCCATTGCACTGGCGCTGACAAAAGGATTCAAGGGAACCAATGCATTCAGAACAGTATTCTTTATGCCAAACCTGATCGGCGGTATTGTTCTTGGATACATCTGGCAGACCTTATTAAATGGTCTGTTATCCAAATGGGGACAGCCGCTGCTGGCTTTGTCTGCAAAGAACGGATTTATCGGTATGCTGATCCTTCTGTGCTGGCAGCAGATTGGATATATGATGATCATTTATGTGGCAGGTCTGAATAATGTTTCACCTGACCTTATCGAAGCGGCACAGATTGACGGAGCTACATCCAGACAGATTCTGTTCAAGATTAAAGTACCGATGATCATGCCGTCTGTTACAATCTGTACCTTCCTTACACTGACAAATGGATTTAAAATGTTCGACCAGAACCTTTCTCTTACAGGTGGAGATCCTGCCAAGCAGTCTCAGCTCCTTGCCTTGAATATCTATGATACATTCTATGCACGAAGCGGACCACAGTGGAAGGGAATCGGTCAGGCAAAAGCAGTTGTATTCTTTATTCTGGTTGTAGCCATTGCCCTGATTCAGCTTAAAGCAACATCATCTAAGGAGGTGCAGCAGTAATGGAAAACAATAAAAAGAAAAGTATTATTCCTACAATTATATTAACCATACTGTCCCTTCTCTGGATTTATCCTATTATACTGATCCTTTTAAACTCTTTAAAAAAGGAATCAGCCATTACAACTACAGGAGTGTTTGAACTTCCTCTGGGTGAAATATGGAATGGATTTACAAACTATGTAGCCAGCGTAACACAGATGGATTTCCTGAAATCTTTCTGGTACAGCCTTGTGATCTCAGTTATGTCGGTAGTACTGATCCTGCTGTGCTGCTCTATGTGTGCATGGTACATTGTCCGTGTAAATGGAGTGCTTTCCAAGATTTTATACTATCTGTTCATATTTAGTATGGTAGTTCCTTTCCAGATGGTTATGTTCACTCTGGCAAAGACAGCAGATACACTGAAACTGAACACTCCTTATAATATCTGTATTATTTATCTGGGATTTGGTGCAGGACTGGCAGTATTTATGTTCACCGGTTTTGTAAAGGGAATCCCGCTGGAAATTGAAGAGGCTGCTCTGATCGATGGATGTAATCCGTTACAGGTATTTTTCAAGATCCTGATCCCGATTCTGAAGCCTACCATTATCTCCACTGCAATCCTTCAGCTGATGTGGGTATGGAATGACTATCTTCTGCCGACCTTGGTACTGGACATTAAGAAATATCGTACAATTCCTATGGCAGTACAGTACTTCCGCGGAAGCTTCGGTCATGTACAGATGGGACCGATGATGGCAAGTATTATGATCGATATTATCCCGATCGTTATTGTTTACCTGGTATGCCAGAAATATATTATTGAAGGTGTTGTTGCAGGTGCAGTAAAAGGATGATAAAATAGTATCAGACGCAGGCTGATATGGATAATAAGTGACTGAAAATAAAGATAGTTCCATAATTGCAGGAGCTATCTTTATTTGTATATATAAGGGGGTAGGAGGTTAGAAGCTATGTATCGTGTATTAGTGGTTGATGATGAAAAAATAGAGAGAGAGGGAATTAAATTTCTGCTTTCCAGGGAAGAGGGAGAATTTGAGATTTCTGAGGCTTCCAACGGGCGCCAGGCATTGGAAATCCTGAGAAATGAGGAGATAGATATACTACTGACAGATATTAAAATGCCTCATATGGATGGCCTGGAACTGGCAAAAAAGGCAAAAGAGGAAAAAGAGGAGCTGCAGATTGTAATCTTTAGTGGCTATAACGATTTTTCCTTTGCCCAGGAGGCAATCCGTTATGGTGTGAAAGAGTATGTCTTAAAACCGGTGGATCCTGATATTTTCAGTGAAACACTGGAAAAGGTCCGCAGTGAAATTGACAAAAATAAAAACCGCAAGATCAGAGATCAGAAGGAACAGGATTTTCTCCAGCAGTATTTTCTCCAGAATTATATTTACACAGGAAAAAAAGAAATTCTGGAAAAAGCCGGAGAAATGATCAACCTGGATACCTGGAATCAGTGGCATTGTGCCATTCTGGTGGAATCCTCCCAGAATTTTTTTGATACTGCAGATGAGAATCTGGCAGAGGATATGCGCAAGGAACTGCGGAGAATATTTTTCTATCTGAATCTGAATGCCAGACAGTCTCTGTTTTTGTTTAACGATGTATATTGCGATTATCTGTTGGTAGCCAATCAGCTGTATACTGTGATGAAGCGCCAGTATCCGGGAAGCTTTCATCTGGCAGTAAGCAGGAAGTTTGAGGGCTGTGAAGCATTGCCTGAGATCATGACAGAGCTGGAACAGCAGATGGAGGAGCGATTTTATCATCCGGAGAATCATGTATTCTCCAATGAGGAGGAAGAGTACAGTCATGCGGACAAGGCTGTCCAGGATTCCCAGCTGATGCAGAGAATTTCTGAGGACATCAGCAGAAAGGACATTCAGCAGCTGAAAGTCCATTTTCAGTGCCTTACGGACAAATACAAAAGCAGTACCCAGTTTTCGGCTATGTATATTAAATTTGTATTTTCCAATGTGATCCAGGCATTGTTTGAGGAAACACAGTTCTCAGAGGAACGCCGCCTGGATAAGGAGATTGACAGACTGTACAACTGCAGTGATATTTCACAGATCCTTCAGGTTACTGAGGAGAATATCCGGGAGTATGAAAATTTTCTGGAACGTTCTATGAGTGAATCCAGAAATGAGGTGGCTGCAGTGAAAAATTACATCTATCAGCACTACGGAGAGGATCTGAGCCTGGAGATGCTGGCAGAAAAGGTATATTTGTCCTCAGGATATCTGAGTTTTATTTTCAAAAAGGAAACAGGAATGAACCTGAACCGTTTTATCCGGGTATTCCGTATGGAGAAGGCAAAGGAGCTTCTGTGCAGCACAAATATGAAGGTGGCACAGGTAAGTGAAAAAGTAGGATTCTCCAATGTATCCTATTTTTGTCGAAGCTTCCGGGAATATTACGGAAGCAGCCCTGAGTCCTACAGGAAAGGAACAGGTGACGATGAAGAGAATCCGAAAGAAATTTAGAGATATGAAATACCGTCATAAGCTTACAATCCTGCTGGTGACATCCAGTCTGGTGCCTATGACGATGCTTGCTCTGTACAGCCATAACAGTATGAGCAGGTTGGTGCGCCATAATGAAGTGGAGGATACCTCATCCATCCTGGAACAGACCAGGGAAAGTATTGACAGCCAGATCGAAGTATATACAGGACTGATCAATTATCTTACCTATTCTCCGGATATTGAAGAAGTGATCAATGAGAAAAACATGGATAATTATGTGGCATATGCCAAATATACCCAGATTGTGGATCCTCTTCTCACAGTGCCTAAATCCTATCATGATGCTATCAATCAGATACAGATTTTTGCAGACAGTATTAAAGTGAGACATGAATATACTCTTGTACCTATGGATGAGATAGGACAGGAATGGTGGAGCAGCCAGCTGAATGATGAAGTGCAGGTACAGTGGCTGGTAAATACGGAAAAACCGGAGATTGCGGCAGTGAGAAATATTTACGACGGAAGAAACCGCACGGCGGTTCTGTGTATTACTCTGGATTACAATAAAATATTCAAACCGTTGAAAAATATTATCTCAGAAGAATCTGGAACTATGGTGCTGGATCAGAATCAGAATATTGTGTACCGTAATGAGAACATTCAGGATAATGATTTGGCAGATTTAAGGGAATCGGATAAAATTTTAGAGCAGATCAGAAAAGAATATGTAGCAGTAAATAGTACCAGTCAGAATACGGGCTGGAAGTTTTATCTGTATAAAACTAAAAAATCTGTAGAAAAATCAGTTTATCAGATGTTGCTTTCTGAGATTCCGCTGATTGCAGGCTGTGTACTGATCATTTTTATTCTGGGTATGGCTTTCTCCAGATTATTTACCCGCAAGATCGAAATGCTTACGGAAAATATGGATCAGGTAAATCATGGAAGCAGAGAGGTTACGGTTACCAGCGATGCAGAGGATGAGGTGGGGGTTCTGATCAGAAGCTTCCGCAGGATGATGGGGGAGATTGACCGTCTGATCAGTGAAGTTTACGAGAACAAAATAGCTCTTAAGGAATTTGAGCTGAAAGCGCTTACTGCACAGATCAATCCCCATTTTCTGTATAATTCTCTTTCCATTATTAACTGGATGGCTATTAAGAGCGGTCAGAAAGAAATCAGTAAGGTGACTCTGGATTTATCTACTTTTTATCGTACAGCTCTAAGCAAGGGAGAGGATATGGTAACTGTGGAGAATTGTATCCGTAATATTGAAGCTTATCTGTCTATTCAGTTGGTGATGCATGACAATGATTTTACAGTAGAGTGGAAGATTGATCCGCAGGTAAAAGCAGAAAAAGTCCCTAAACTGATCCTGCAGCCAGTGGTAGAAAATGCATTAGAGCATGGACTGGATGTAAAAGAAGAAGGAGATAAAATCCTGCAGCTGTCCTTTCTGGATGCCGGGGATGCAGTACTTCTCCGGGTAGAAGATAATGGAATGGGAATGGAACAGTCAGTGGCAGAATCGTTGGTTACTTACCAGGCAGAAGGCTATGGGCTGAAAAATGTGAACGATCGAATCTGTCTGCTTTACGGAGAGGAGTATAAAATTCGTATCACCAGCAGTGTAGGTAAGGGAACAGTAGTAGAAATGAGGATTCCAAAGGGAGAAACATCATGATGATACAGAGTGTGACAAAGGCAGGAAAAAAGCTTTTTGTAATTCTGATTCTGGGAATAACTTTGCTTCAAAGCGGATGTAATAATTCAACAAAGGAGACTCAGCAGAAAGCAGAAAAAACGGATGGGGTTGAGGAAAAGAAAAAAACTGAATCCGGGGACTGGGAAGAAGCCCGGACAACTCCCTATGGAAAGTATCCTGAAACTGTGACATATACTCTTGCCCAGATGAATGGTGCCAATAATTCCAATCTGCCCAAAGGGCAGACTTATGAAAATAATGAATATACCCGTTATCTGAAAAAGATGTTGAATATCCAGAATGAGAACACATACATGGAAAGTGAAGACAGATATGATGAATTTGTCAATGTGATTGTGAAAGATCGGATGCTCCCTGATGTCATGGTGATCTCGGACAAGAAAATGCTGGATGAAATGGTGGAAAACGATCTGATAGAAGATTTGACAGAGGTGTATGAATCCTGTACTACAGACAGAATCAAAGCTATGTATTCCAGTTATGGAACCGAGCTTCTGGATTCTGTGAAATATGACGGGAAGCTGATGGCAATGCCTGAGACTGTTATTGATCATGGTCCCTGCCTGCTCTGGCTTCGTAAGGACTGGATGGATAAGCTGGGATTAGAAGAACCGCAGACTCTGGAAGAAGCTTTTGAGATTATTGAAGCTTTTCAGAAAAACAGGATGGGAGCAGCACCTGGAGAAGAACCTATTGGATTGGTATGTGATACTTCACTGGTAGGAACTACAAGTAGTAGTTATTCTGTTGACCCTGTTTTTCAGAAATTCGGAGCCAATCCCCAGAGATGGCAAAAGGGTGAGAATGGAGAAGTGGTATATGGTTCTCTTACAGAAGAGACGAAGAATGCACTGGAATATTTGAACCAGCTTTATGAAAGGGGAATTCTGGATGAGAATTTTGCACTGCGGGCTCAGAATAATCTAAGGGATCTGGTAGTCAGCGGAAAGTGCGGGGCGTTTTTCGGATTGTGGTGGACGCCTAATAATCCTCTTATGGATGAGTATGAAGAAGATCCGGACTCTGACTGGGAGCCATATTATTTTCCGGCAGAAATACAGAAAACGGCAGAAACCTATTCTACATTCAGAGACAACAAATATGTAGTGGTGCGAAAAGGTTATGAGCATCCTGAAATTGTAATGAAGATTTTGAGTGTACTTTTTGATTATACCAGGTATGAAGCAAAGGATGCAGATGAAATGAACAGCTATTTTGCCCTGAATGTGGATCCTACAGCAAGGCCGTTGGTGATCAATGTGGATTACAATGAAGCCACTTATCGTGTGACAGAGCATATTCAGAAGGTAATTGCAGGAGATATGGAAGAAGAGAAGCTCAGTGCCATTGAGAAATCTTACTATCAGGCCTGCAGAAATTATATGGAGGGGCAGAATGTGACAGTGGAGGACTGGGCAGCTTACAAGTCCCGCATTTCTGCAGTAGGTCTTCTGGTGAAATCGGATTACAGGACTCCTGAGAAAATCTATCTGCAAACTTCAAATCTGGAAATTCCTCAGACTCTTGGTACTCTTGAGAAGAATACTTTTATCCAGATTATCATGGGGAAGCGCCCCATATCCTATTTTGATGAATTCGTAAGCAAATGGTATGAACAGGGAGGGGATCAACTGGTAAAAGCAATCCGGGAGGATTCCAGGTAATGCGAATATTTTGGTATAAATATAATTTACAAAATTATATATTTTTCTGGTATAATTTTTCAGGCAGGCTGTAAAAAATGTTTTACAGCCTGCCTGAAACTTATTAGTCTTAAAAAGAGTACAAAAGAACAGGGGCGGGAAATGGATAATAAAGAAAAAAACAGAAAGAAAAAGATAAAAGTTATCCTGGGGATCTGTATTGCATTATTTTTACTCCTGGGAGGAGGATTGTTGGTTTATATACATAAAGTGGATACGGACACACTGGGGAGAAAAATTACCATATATGGTCTGGACGTATCAGGTCAGAATGTGGAGAAGGCCGGACAGACCATCCGGAAAGCATTTCAGGATAAAAAGGTTGTTTTCCGGGAGGATGGCAGTCAGGTATATCAGACAACTGTAGAGGAACTGGGATATTCTCTGGATGAGGGAACACTTCAGTCTGCACTTACAGTCTTGAAACAGCAGCGTGATCAGACAAGGACGTTTCTGGCCTCCTGGAAAAATTACGAAATAGAATATCAGGTAAACAAAGATGAGACAGCAGAACAGTCTGCACTGACAGAAGATCATTTTGGAGAGAAAGAAAGAACGGAAGCTCAAAATGCTGAGATCAGATACAGCAAGAAGAAAAAGAAATTTGTTATAGTAAACCAGGTGGCAGGGACACAGATTGATGAAGAACGTCTTCGAAATTACGTGGACAAGACGCTGGAAGCAGAGTTTCAGGATAAGCTGCTCACCGGTGAAGTCAAGATAGATCTGAACCAGCAGGCATATAAGCAGCCTTCTGTAAAGGCCTCAAAAGAATTGAAAAAGGAATTGAAAAGCCTAAACGGACAATTGAAAAAATACCGCAAGGCTACCATAACCTATACCTTTGGAAATACGACAGAGACTCTGGATTCCCAAACAGTAAATTCCTGGATCAGTATTCAGGGCACAAAGATCGTAATCGATCAGGAGCAGGCAGGGGCCTTTATTTCACAGCTTGCCAATAAATACAATACCATTTATGTTCCCAGAACCTTTCATACTTCTATGGGTACGGATGTGACTGTGGAGGATAATGAATATGGTTACAGGATCGATCAGAGCGGCGAGTTAAGCCAACTGCTTGCTGATCTGAAAAGCGGCAAGGATGTGGTCCGTGAACCGGTATACAGCAGCAAAGGAATGCAGAGAAACGGAACAGATGATCTGGCAGGCAGTTATATAGAGGTAAGTCTGGATGCACAGCACCTTTGGCTGTACAAAGATGGAGGGTTGGTAACGGAAACAGATATTGTCAGCGGAGCGCCTACAGAGGAGAGGCATACCTATACGGGAGCCTGGCCCATTGCCTATAAAGCAAGTCCTTTTACGCTTACCAGCGATGTATACGGATATGATACCAAGGTAAAATACTGGATGCCCTTTGTCTACGGGCAGGGGCTGCATGATGCACCCTGGCAGTCGGCTTTTGGAGGAAATCGTTATAAGACAGGAAACGGAAGTCATGGATGTATCAATCTGCCGGAAGAAGAGGCTGCAATTATTTATGAAAATATTGACGGTGGATATCCCATTATTATATATTAAAAACAGTTTAACCGAATCAAGTAAGTAGCGAAGCGGATGATTTTATCCGCTTGACCTCAAAATACAACAGGAGGAACTGGATGATGGAATTTCAGAAATTGATGGAAGTAAGAAGAAGTGTTCGAAAATATGCAGCAGACAAAAAGGTCACAAAAGAAGAACTGATGGAGATGATTGGCGCTGCACAGGAGGCTCCTTCCTGGAAGAATACGGAGACAGGGAGATATTATTGTGTATTGTCTGAGGAGATGACAGAGAGAGTACGCAGAGAATGTCTGCCTGAGGGAAATGCCCGTAAGGCTGAAAATGCAGTACTGGTTGTAACTACTTTTGTAAAAGATAAAGCTGGTTTCCAGAATGACAAAACTGCGGATAATGAATTGGGCAATGGTTGGGGATGTTATGACCTGGGATTGCAGAATGAAAATTTTGTTCTGAAGGCAGCAGAACTGGGGTATGGAACTTTGATCATGGGGCTGAGGGATGGAGAGAAGCTTCGGAAGGTGCTGGATATTCCGGAAGAGGAAACGGTAGTGGCAGTGATTGCTGTGGGTGTGGCAGCAGAGGAGCCAAAGAGGCCTAGACGTAAAGAATTGGATGAGATTGTGAAGGTGTATTAATATATAGGATTGACAGAACGGAATCAGAGGTGAAGTTATTTTCCTCTGATTTCTTTGGATTACATTATTAATGATGTGTTTTTACGGATGGAGGGTAATGTGAAGGCAGTTTTTTTGGACATAGACAATACTTTACTTAGCTTTGATGGTTATGTAAAGCAGACAATGAAGGAAGGGTTTGAGCACTTTGGGTTAAAGCCTTATGAGCCGTATATGTTTGATATTTTTATCAGAGAGAATACGAAGCTGTGGAGGCAGATTGAGCAGGGAACGCTAGTGTTTGAGGAGTTGGAGAAAATCCGATGGAATATTATTTTCAAGTATCTGGATATTGAGTTTGACGGAACTGTTTTTGAAAAATATTTCAGGGGCAGGCTTTTTGACAGTGCAATTCCGGAAGATGGAGCTTATGAGCTTTTGGAATATCTGAAAGGGAAATATATTCTCTGTGTGGCTAGTAATGGTCCTGGTGAGCAACAGGTGCACAGGCTGGAGATTGCCGGGATGAAGAAGTATTTTGATTATATTTTCGTTTCTGAGAGGATTGGGGCATCCAAACCTTCAAAGGTGTTTTTTGAGAGGGCTTTTGTGGAACTGAATGAAGGGAGGAAGGAGATAATATTGCCGGAGGATACGGTGATGATCGGGGATTCTCTGACTTCAGATATTGCGGGAGGACAGGCCTTTGGGATGGAGGTTTGTCTGTTCCGGAGGAAAGAGGGAATGGATATACCGGATGGTGTACGGTGGGTGGATCGGTTGGAGCAGATAGAAGAGATTTATTGAGGTGCGCCGGAGGCCGGACGCCCCGAAAGGACAGCGGGTGGGAAGACTGGTTTCGGGAGCTAGAAACTCTAAGGCCCGGGAGATCAGCTAAAGGCGCTCGCAAATGGCGCAAACTCGCTTCGCTCAGACAGTGCGGCCATTTGTTCGCAACGCTGATCTCCCGGGCCCAAGAGTTGCTACGCTCCCTGCACGAGCCTCCCCACCCGCTGTCCTTTCGGGGCTGGTGGCTGGCGGCGGGAGGGGGTGTAGATTGGTGGCTGGTATGGGGAGGGGGCGGAGCGGATTTTTTTTGTCTGTGGAAGGAAGAATAGTGATTGGAAATAAAAAATAAAAAAAGTTAAAAAGGGGGTTGACAGTGGCGGATAGGAGTGTTAT
>NZ_JBQHWC010000020.1:0-66111 GCF_052064155.1 Blautia sp. HCP3S3_C12
TCTCAGCCCGGAGTAAAGTCCGGCAGCCCAGATGTATATGTAACCAATAAAAAATCAAGATTTTACTGACAACTATCTTGACAATTACCGGGACCACCTATGGAAAAATTGATTTCGCGGAAAGAGGCTGCCAAATTACTGGGGATTAGCATTGCCACTTTGGATGCAGCTCGAAACAGTGGGCTAATTTCCTATGTTCAGTATGTGCAAAATGGTTGCGTGTACTTTACAGATGCTGGCCTTCAGGAGTATATCGCAAAATGCACCCATCGTGCAAAGCCAGTGGAAAAAAGCGCTACATACCGCAAGCTGCGAAGTGTCCGAGCTTGAGCTGTTCCGTATCCTTGCTGGAACCTAATATGTCTGATAAAACAAAGGTACAGCGCTGGACATTATTCTTAGGAGGTGACGGAATTGGCAAAAAGAAAAAGGGCAATTCCTCAATATGGTACGGTCGTGCTTAACGGCATTGAATATTATAGAACCAGAGTCGAAGATTCGGATGGAAACAGAGTGGCGCTTTATGCAAAGACGCCCGAAAAGCTTTATGACAAGGAACTGGAGGCGTTAGAGCAGATTGACAGTACTACGTTTCGTCGAAGATCGCCTACGGTTGCTGAGTACTGTGAGAAGTGGCTGCTGATGCAGTCCGTCCATGTTCGGGCCACCACCTTGACAGATTATACCTCTAAGGTGCGGCGGCACATTATTGGAGGGCTGGGAGACAAGAGAATGGCTGATGTATCCCTGGATGACATCCAACTTGCCCTCGTACCTGTTTCCAAGAAGTCGGCTTCGGTTTATAAGTCTGTGGTGATTCTCTGCAAGTCCATTTTCCGGGCGGCCAAGGAGAGCCATGTGATTGACGAGGACCCGACCATATACCTGGATGCAAAGGGAGGAGTTCCCCAGGAAGAAAGACAGGCATTGACGGATGAACAGGTTGAGCGGCTTTTGGACACGATCCGGGATTTGCCGCCCTATGTATTTGTGATGATCGGTTTATATGCCGGTCTGCGCCGGGAAGAAATCCTGGCGCTGCAATGGGATTCTGTGTATCTGGATGCAGAGGCTCCGTACTTAACGGTACGGCGGGCATGGCACACAGAACATAACAGGCCGGTCATTCTTACCGAGCTAAAGACCAAAGCGGCACAAAGAAACATTCCTCTCCCGGTCTGTCTGGTTGAATGTCTGAAAGATGCAAAGAAAAAATCCACTTCGGATTATGTGATTGCCAATCGGGACGGTGATCCGCTATCCTATACACAGTTTAAGCGGCTGTGGCAGTATATTGTGACGCGGACTGCAAAGCCGAGAATGGCCAGAAAACTTGTGGACGGAAAGTATGTAAAATATATGCTTTACCCGAAACTTGGAGAAAAAGCCAGGAATAACGGCCATGTGGTATATAGCCTGGATTTTGAAGTGACACCGCATCAGCTGCGGCACACCTACATCACCAATCTGATTCATTCTTCGGTGGACCCCAAAACGGTACAATATTTGGCGGGCCATGAAAGCAGCAAAATCACGATGGACATTTACGCAAAGGTCAAATACAACAGGCCGGATGATCTTGTCAAAGCAATGGGCTGTGCCTTTGACTTATGGGACGCTGTGTAAGTTCCGAACAATTCAGAAAATGAAGTAAGAGCGAGACAAGGATGTCTCGCTCTTAGTTTTTCCTTGGCCGTATCTTTGATTCAATTTGAAATCTCTGATAAAAAGGAGGTGTAGATACATCACCACGCGAGAAAGGAAATTAATTATGGCAAAGAAGAAAAAAAACATACCTCAATATGGAACCGTCACACGAAAGGGTGTCCTGTATTACAGAACCCGGATTCTGGACGCAGACGGCAAGCAGGTGAGCTTGTATGGGACTACCTGCGAGGAACTGTACGATAAAGAGCAGGAGGCGAGACGCCAGGTAGCGGAGATCATCTTCCACCGGGAGCATCCTACTGTGGCCGAGTATTGTGAGAAGTGGCTGTTGATGCAATCCGCAAAAGTGTCGCCGGCTACACTGAAGGGCTACGCCTCCAATATGAAGAACTACATTATCAAGCCTTTGGGAGATATGTATATGGAGGAAGTAACAGCGGATGATATTCGTCTGGCGCTGATCCCATTGTCCAATAAGTCCGAGAGCCTGCACAATACGGTGAATATGCTCCTCAAGTGCATTTTTTACTCGGCAGAGCGGAGCCAGTTGCTGGAATACAATCCGTGTGAGGGGATTTCGGCAAAAGGAGGGAAACCGACCCAAAAGAAAGATTCGCTGACAGACCAGCAGGTGGAAGTGCTGCTGGAAACCGTCAAAGGACTTCCGCCGTATCTGTTTACCATGATCGGCTTATATGCCGGTCTGCGCCGAGAAGAAGCTCTCGCCTTGCAATGGGATTGTGTGTTCCTCGATGCACCCACTCCATATATCTCTGTGCGGCGCGCATGGCGATCAGAGCATAACAGACCGGTTATCTCTACAACGCTTAAGACGAAAGCAGCAAGAAGGGATATTCCCATTCCCAAATGCCTTGTGAATTGTCTGCGGGAAGCCAAGGCTGCCTCCAAATCGGAATATGTGATTGCCGATAGTGAGGGACAGCCCTTGTCATATTCGCAGTTCAAACGTGTCTGGCAGTACATCGTTGTTCGGTCTACCAAGGAGCGTACCTATTATAAGTATGTGAACGGACAGAGCATCAAGTACACTGTTCAGCCGAGTCTGGGAGGACATCAGAAAAACAATCCCAACATTGTGTATAGCCTGGACTTCGATGTGACACCGCACCTGCTGCGGCATACCTACATCACCAATCTTCTGTATGCAGGTGTTGACCCCAAGACGGTCCAGTACCTTGCCGGACATGAGAACAGCAAGACAACTATGGACATCTATGCAAGAGTAAAGTATAATAAACCAGAACAGCTATTCGATGTAGTAAATTCTGCATTTCATCAAGCTGTCCCCTCGTAAAAGTGGCCTGTTTTTTGGGTTAAGGAATAGGACAACCGAGGGGCCGAGGCTCAAAAAAGCCCGGAATATCAAGGAAAATCATCGCTCAGACGATTGAAATACGGTCTCAAAGCAGCTCGTAGAGCTCCTCAGTTCAGCAAACGATAATCGACTGCTCAGACTATATCAAAATGGTTCAAAAACCCCGGAAAATCAAGGTTTTCCGGGGTTTTCTTATACCTAAACGGGCTGATATAGTTTGACCTCATTTGACCAAACGAGAGCCGTTTTCACCCAATTTTTAGTGGTTAAATATAGGACAACCGGAGAGCAATTTCGGGGGTATTTTTGAGGGTGATTTTGGCACTCTCAGACACCGGATTTTTCGCTGGAGGGTTTGGCATAATCTGACCAAATCTGAACAATTAAATACGATTCTAATGCAGGCACTCAGTAACAATAACTGGGTGCTTTTTTGTTTCAGAGATTCCGGCATTAGAAAGGGCCGTCACTTTATGATTTTGAAGTGGCGGCTTTTTCTATTTCCAGAAACAACAGCAACAATTAGAAATCAGAAAGCCGTTGTTGTGTAAGCCCCATTTCATTTCGAGCAGTGCGCATTCTCATTCCCAATTTGCCCAAATCATCAACTGGCATAATCGTTCACCTCAACAATATTTTATCGTGCCGGTTGCGGCTGTGGAATGACCTTATTATACTGGTAAACAAGTATGATTGTTCTGGTTGTGGACCTGATTTAATAGGCGAATCATTGCTTAATAAATAAGAACGAAATATAATATAGCTTAGAGATGAACAGATACGACTAATATATCAAGGGGTTTCTTAACTTGCCAAAATTCAGCCCCAAGATATTGCAATCTGTGAGAAATTAGGAAAATCTTAATGTTTTCTCATGAAATAATAAGGATGTGCTGTGTTTGACTTTGATAATATAATAATATATACTCTTTGAAGGGAGAGTGACTTTATGTCTAATAAAATATTAGTAGTCGATGACGAAACAGAAATTGCGGATTTAATAGAAGTCTATTTGAAAAACGAAAACTACACTGTATTCAAATTTTATACGGCCCAAGAAGCCCTTAACTGCATTGAAACAACCCCCATTGATCTTGCAATTTTGGATATTATGCTTCCTGACATAGATGGATTCACTCTATGCAAGAAAATCAGGGAACATCATACCTACCCCATCATCATGCTGACAGCCAAAGATGCTGAGACTGATAAAATTACCGGCCTTACTCTTGGAGCGGATGATTACATTACAAAGCCGTTTCGCCCTCTGGAGATGATTGCACGGGTAAAGTCTCAGCTTCGCCGGTATCAAAAGTACAATCCTGCTCATTCTGATACCGGTGAAACCTCGTCTGCCGCATCAGAAGATAATCTTGTTTGCGGTTCCTTGACAATGAATATCAAGGCACATACCTGCTTTTTGGGGGAAACGCCCTTGGTGCTGACACCTACGGAGTTTTCGATCCTGCGTATTCTTCTGGAAAATACCGGGAATGTAGTCAGTTCAGAAGATTTGTTTCACAAAATCTGGCAGGACGAGTATTACAGCAAATCCAACAACACCATCACCGTGCATATCCGCCACCTGCGGGAGAAAATGGGAGATAGCATGGACAAGCCCAGATTCATTAAGACGATATGGGGGGTAGGATATAAAATTGAAAGTTGATAAAAAAGACGAATACTTTGCTTTTCAATCCAAACTCATTCGACGAGTTTGCATGAATGTCATTACCTCTATCGTTGTGGTGGTGGGGCTGTATCTTTTCATCTGGAAACAGCGAATTGGCGATTTGATTGTATGGATTCTGGAAACCGTATTCGACATGAAGCATGAAGCAGCATTTTATTATTACGGTGACCATTTTCGAGGTAATAAAGAAATTTTTTTCGCTGTGGCCGTTCTTCTAATATTTACAGTCCTCATGGTACGAATTTTCCGGTGGGTTACCGGCTATTTCAGAGAAGTCAATCAAGGGATAGAGTCATTGCTGGCAGACGATGAAAAGCAAATCCAGTTGTCACCGGAAATGCTGCCATTTGAGCGGAAGCTAAACTCTGTAAAACAAACTTTGGCAGAACGAAAAATGGAAACCGCTTTGGCTGAACAGCGGAAAGACGAATTGGTTATGTACCTGGCCCATGATATTCGGACCCCACTCACATCTGTAATTGGATACCTCAATCTGTTGGAGGAAGATCCGAATATGCCCCCTGAGCAGAGGGCTGCGCGGGTTCATATCGTGTTGGAAAAAGCCTACCGACTGGAGACGATGGTAAATGAATTCTTTGAGATCACAAAATATAAATCTCAGAAAATCACCTTGTCCAAGGAAACCATCGACCTTTATTATATGCTGGTCCAACTATCGGATGAATTGTCTCCTGTTTTGGCTCCCAGGGGAAACACCGTTACCCTGCATCTTGACGAGAACTTGACCATCGAAGCCGATCCGGAAAAGCTGGCACGGGTATTCAACAACATTCTGAAAAATGCCGTATCGTATAGCTTCCCACATACCGAGATTGTGATCTCCGCAGAAAAATTGGAACATGAAGTCATCATTCGGTTTCAGAACAGCGGCGAAGATATTCCAAATGAGGCATTGGCGTCTCTTTTCAATAAATTCTACCGGGCAGATCAGTCTCGTTCCTCTGATACAGGCGGCACAGGGCTTGGATTAGCCATAGCAAAGGAGATCGTCACGCTGCATGGCGGGGCAATCAGCGCATCCAGCAAAAATCATGTGGTTACATTTACAGTCTCTTTGCCGTTGTCAAATTAGCAATTTCTTTGTATTTTCTTAGGAATCAATCAACTTCTTATTAAAACAATCCATGCTCTTGTCCAGTAGAATGATACTGACAGGAGCATGGATTTGCTCTTTTATGAAACAAATCACCGAAAGGAGCGAAATGATGGGAAGGATACTCCGCTGACTGTTACAGAACAGCATACACATGGAATCGACCTTCACCGCAATACGCCCGGCATTCCCCAAGGAATTGACGCGGCGGTGGCGGAAGGCCGGCTGGATTTGAAGGTCAAAAACAACACCGCCTACACATTTCAAATCCAGATTTCTGTTGACAAATATCATATGAGAGGGAAAGTGGTGTCCGATGCAAAGCTGTGGACCGCCGCTGGATAGAACATAAGTAAAATCTCCCCCTTACATTAGGATTTTCTTAGGAAATAAACAACTTCATATTAAAGTTCCAAGCGCCGCTGTTCAGTACAATAAATGCTGACAGGGGCGCTTTTGTTCCCCTTCAGAAAGGAGGCTTTATATGATGGAAGAAAAAATGCTGCCTGTTCCCAATGAAGGTCATCGCTGGAGGCAAAAGCAGCGGCGGAGGCGCTTTCCTTGGGGAAGTATTGCCACAGTCATTCTAGTCGTGGCTGTTTGTGTATATGCGTTCACATTGTTTGGAGATAAAGAATCGCCTGAAAATTCCCAAGTAAACGACACCACAACGCAGGGGCCTGATGATGTGCAAGTTGGCCTTTTGGATGAAAGCTCACCCCAAAACACGCAGACAGCAAATGATGACACCGACTGGAACTTGGTGTTGGTAAACTATGAAAACGCGATCCCCGAAAACTACGAGCCAAAACTGGTAGAGGTGCCCGGCGGTGAGAAAGTAGATGAACGCATCTATGATCCTCTCATGGAGATGTTGGAAGCAGCAAAGGAAGGAAATTGGGATCAACTGCCTATGGTCGTATCCGGTTACCGCACGCAGAAAAAGCAGCAGCTCTATGACGACAAAGTGGCTGGATACCGCAAAGAGGGAAATTCCCAGAGCGAAGCGGAGGAACTGGCAAAGCAATGGGTATCTGTTCCCGGATACAGTGAACATCAAATTGGTTTAGCCGTGGACATCAACGGAGCCACCTATGATCTTTATTCCTGGCTGCAAGAAAACAGCTACAAATACGGTTTTATCTTCCGTTACCCTGGAGATAAAACCGACATCACGGGCGTTGCCGAGGAAGTATGGCATTATCGGTATGTTGGCGTTGAGGCTGCCACAGAGATGTATGAAAAAGGGCTGTGTCTAGAGGAATATTTGGCAGAAAGGCAGGCAGAGCAATGAAAAGATTGAAAATCGCTGTTTTGTTTGGCGGCTGTAATGCTCATGTTGCATCGGGTTTTTTGTAAAAATAATTTTTAATAATGTTGATTCTTAACTGTTCTTAACTCAAATATTGCATCTTAACTCAAAAAGAGTTATAATACAGAAAAAGAGTTAAGATTGCAGGTGATGACATGGAATATCTCGATAAAGTTCTGGGAGTCAAGGTTACCTAT
Source organism: Blautia sp. HCP3S3_C12 (assembly GCF_052064155.1). NCBI lineage: Bacteria > Bacillati > Bacillota > Clostridia > Lachnospirales > Lachnospiraceae > Blautia > Blautia sp. HCP3S3_C12. The sequence goes on from NZ_JBQHWC010000020.1 coordinate 7,321, forward strand.
GATGATGTAGAGTTTAAGCATTTGCCCAATTTTATAGCCACAAGGTACCGTTTACAGATGGTGTCAATGAATGAACAGAAGATGATTTTTCTTTATCCTAAGACAGAACTGGAGCAGATTGAAGTACTGAAAAAACATATTGCTCGGATACAGAATAATGAGAACTTGCCTATTGTGCTGGTGCTAAAAGAACTTAGCTTTCGCCAGAAAGAATATTTGATTCGTGAGAAGATTCCATTTATTGTAGATGGAAAGCAAATTTATTTGCCCTTTATGGCAGTGTATTTGCAGGAACGGTGCAGCGCCGAAAAAAAGACAAGGGAAGAAATACTTCCATCGGCGCAGATGCTTCTACTGCATTTCATTTATGGAGGCGCACAGGAACTATCTACAAGTCAAGCTGCGAAAGACTTGGAACTGACACCTACTTCTATATCAAGGGCATCAAGACAGCTTGAAGAAATGGGATTGCTGCATATCAGAAAAGTCGGTGTGCAGAGGATCATGCAATCTGAGGATTCTCCGAAAACACTGTTCCAAAAAGCAGGAGATAAGTTGCTGAATCCAATAAAACGAACGGTTTATATTCCGAAAGAATTGGTGGGAACAGAGCTGTTGGAAAGTGGATATTCGGCGTTGGCAGAGTATTCCATGCTGAACACACCGAATGTCAGATGTTATGCGGCAGAAAGAATCTCTCAATGGAAAGATGTTATGACCAATAGCTTGCAGAATTCGCAGGTGCAAGTGGCCGTAGAGATGTGGAGATACAATCCACGAAAATTGTCCACGCGAAACATTGTAGATGAGCTTTCGCTGGCATTGGCATTGAGAGAAGATGCAGATGAACGGGTTGAAGAAGCAGTAGAAGAAATGCTGAATGAACTGTGGAGAAAGATAGATGGTTACAGGAATTGATAGCTTTAAGGAATGGTTCAAGGGCAGTGAAGAACAATATGCTATCATTGGTGGAACTGCGTGTGACATTCTGATGACGGAGGAGGGACTGGACTTCCGTGCGACAAAGGATATTGACCTTGTTTTGATTATAGAAGCAGTTGACGCAAATTTCGGAAAGAAATTTTGGGAATATGTAAAACAGGCGGGATATGAGCATTGCAACAAAAGTTCGGGTGTGCCGCAGTTTTATCGGTTTAGTCACCCAATTACAAATCAGTATCCTGCAATGATTGAACTTTTCACGCGAAAGCTGGATGCCATCCAACTTCCAGAAGATGCAGTGCTAACACCGTTACCGATGGACGAAGATATTTCGAGTCTGTCTGCTATTCTTTTGGACGATGATTACTATGAATTTTTGAAGCAGGGGAAAGTCACCGTTGATGGAGTGACTGTCTTGGATGCGGCATATTTGATTCCGTTTAAGGCAAAAGCGTGGATGGATTTGACAGATCGTAAGGCCGCAGGAGAACACGTTGATAGCAAAAATATCAAGAAACATAAGAATGATGTTTTCCGTCTGACGGAGTTGATTGATCCCACCGCCAAGGTAGTGGCTCCCCAAGGAGTTTATGCCGATATTCAAGAGTTTGTCCAGCGTATGAAAAATGAAAACGTGGATATTAAACAGTTGGGGCTGGTTGGCAGAACAAAGGAGAAGATTCTGGAAGAATTAAAAGCAATGTACGAGACACTTTAATATAGATATTTGAAGAAATTTGGTTTACTCTCAGCAGAGGAATATCTTTGTAAAGCGAGATGTCAAGTTAACTGAACCGCCGGATGCGGAACCGCATGTCCGGTAGTGTGAGAGGTCGGCGGCAAAAGCCGTCTCCTACTCGATCGTCATTGTCACTCAGAAAAGAGCCGAAAGAGATTTTACAATAAATAAATATTGATTTGAGAGTTTTATTGATTCCGTGGTATAATATTTCAATAGCATCCACAGTAGGGAGAGTACAAAATGGATAACAATCTGCAAATAAATCAAAATGCAGAACAGACCTATCATTCCATTCGCCAGTCTATTGTATCAGCACAGCATAGCATAGGTTAAGTGCTGCGGTGAACTCCACAATGGTAATAACTTATTGGGAGATTGGGGAACTGATTTATAAAGCGTGTGGAGAAAATGACAGAGCAGAATATGGAAAGAAGCTGCTTCAATATTTATCTGAACAGCTAACAGCAGAATTTGGGAAGGGATTTAGCGTACAAGGACTGCGTAATATGAGGCAATTTTATTGCACCTTTCCAAGTCGCTCCACAGTGTGGAGCGTCCGGCAGTTAGAACGGCAGATCAACACGATGTACTATTAGAGAATTTTAGTAAAATTATGGAATTATATTGATTTTTTAGGAGGAATTGCATATACTTATTATAGACAAAAGATTGTCTGAGGTGAGTTTCTACCATAAAGTGGAAACCTAAAAAAGCAGGTGAGTCTCCACCATAAAGAGAGAACCTAAAAAAGCGGTGAGTCTCCACCATAAAGAGAGAACCTGAAAAAGAGGCGAGTGATGTCGTCTCTTTTTTTGACAGATGAGGAAAAATGAAATTTTATAATATCAAAGATGAATACATCAATTATTTGAAAAAATATGATGCAAAAGTTGCAGATAATAAAAAGGGAAAGCGTCCGTATGTAGGCGTGGTACTTGAGATTGATGGGATAAAATATTATACTCCATTTGCATCGCCCAAAGAAAAGCATCGTAAAATGAAGAACACAAAAGATTTTAGGAAAATTAATCAGGGAATATATGGTGCAATCAACTTTAATAATATGATACCTGTTGTGGAATCGGCATTACTTCTTATTGATATTGATGCAATGGAAGATTTAAAATATCAGCGTTTGCTTCAAAATCAATATAAGTGTATTAAAGCTGATTGGGAACAAATTCAGTTAACAGCAAAAAGATTAAGAGATATTCTTTTTAAGAAAGATGAAGAATTGAATGGCAATGACAAGAGAATAAAGGAAAGATGTTGTGATTTGCCATTGCTGGAGGAGGTTGTGAAACATTATGACAACTATTAGTAAAAAAGAAGTACATAAATTTTTAGATACACACCCGGATATACCTTTCTCGGCAGCTAAATTTGAATATAGTTTATATCTTGAGCCTGAAGCAGTTGAATATGCCAATGCGATTTCAGAAAAAACGCTTGGTGAATCTGAAGAGGATTTGCGTTCGAAAAGAATGATTGAACAAGCAGAAACAACGGAAGAACTGTTGAAATTGATGCGAAAGCCTTTATCGGGAGGGAACCGAAGTAGATTAAGAGGAAAATTACTGGAATACGAAACAGTGATGATGCCATGCATAAAAGAAAAAACTATGAAAAACGGGCAGGATATCTTTATAGAAAATACTCTTTATTTTTTCTTGCACTGCGAAGAAAACTGTTGCGATTGGCTTATGAAAGAATACTCCAATATCCGGAATGAATATTCAAGATCTATGTTGTGCTTAGTAATTGGGTTTCGAGGAGATGTAGAAATGATTCCTTTTTTGATGAAAGAAACAGAACGTCTGGAAAGAACGTATCCCCAAGAAACATATGCACAAGGTCCGATACTTGCTATTCAGGAACTTGCTGTCAGATTTCTTAATTGAAGTCTATGTGGTGTTCTGAGGAGTAATGAGTAGTCCTACGTTTGTAACGTGTTTGCAACACTACATTCCAAAAATCCAGTAAAATCAAGCCTTCCAAGTTACCTAAACGATAATTATTGCTGTTCAATATTATGCTATTTATCCCGGAAGTATTTTTGCCTCCGGGATTTTATTATGTTATAGGAAATTACTCCGTAATGTTCCTATAACATAATAAAGCCCTCCGGGCAGGATTCTTTCTTGTGCATGAAAAAGATAGTGGATTTTTCAGAATAATATGTGTATAATGAAGCAAAATGTGAAAAAATAAGGGAAAAGAGAGGAAGAAAAAGTGGAAAAAAGAATTATTCAGGTAGAAGACAAGGTGCCTGCAAAGCTGCTGATCCCGCTTAGTATCCAGCATATGTTTGCCATGTTTGGTGCATCTGTACTGGTTCCGTTTCTGTTCGGGATCAATCCGGCCATCGTACTGCTGATGAACGGTGTGGGAACTTTACTGTTTATTTTGATCACAAAGGGAAAAGCTCCGGCTTACCTTGGATCAAGCTTTGCTTTTCTGTCACCGGGAATTCTGGTCATGACAAAATTCGGATACCAGTATGCACTGGGTGGATTTGTAGTTCTTGGCATTGCTGGTATGATCCTGGCGCTGATCATTGGAAAATGTGGAACCAAATGGATTGATATCGTGCTTCCCACAGCTGCAATGGGACCGGTAGTTGCACTGATCGGTCTGGAGCTTGCCGGAAGTGCTGCAAGTACAGCAGGACTTCTTGACGATAAGATAGATATGAAAAATGTGATCGTATTTCTGGTAACACTGGGAGTTGCAGTGTTTGGACAGATTCTGTTTAGAGGATTCTTATCAGTGATCCCAATCCTGATCGCAATCATTGCAGGATATGTGGCAGCAGTTCTCTGCGGAATCCTGGATTTTACAGCAGTAAAAGAGGCTACATTCTTTGCGCTGCCTAATTTCCAGCATCCGAAATTTAATCTGGAAGCGATTTTGACAATCTTCCCGGCACTTCTTCTGGTAACATCCGAGCATATCGGACATCAGATCGTAACCAGCAAGATTGTAGGGAAAGATCTGCTGAAAGAACCAGGCTTACATCGTTCTCTTTTTGCAGACTTCTTTTCTACAACTCTGTCTGCATGTATGGGTTCTGTACCCACAACTACTTATGGTGAGAATATTGGTGTTATGGCCATGACAAAGGTTTACAGTGTGCAGGTAATCGGAGGTGCGGCTGTTCTCTCTATCTGCTGTTCCCTCCTTGGAAAACTGGCAGCACTGATCAATACCATTCCCGGTCCTGTAATCGGAGGAATTTCTTTCCTACTCTATGGTATGATCGGTACATCAGGACTTCGTATGCTGGTAGATAATAAGGTAGATTACGGTAAATCCAGAAACCTGACACTGACCTCTGTTGTATTTATCGTAGGTCTTTCCGGAATCTCCCTGAATCTGGGAAATGTAAAACTGACAGGCATGGTACTGGCATGTGTTGTAGGTATGGCACTGAGCCTGGTGTTCTATATCCTGGACAAGCTACATCTGACAAATGATCAGTGATATTGGATAACTGATATATAAATGAACGAAAACCTTCGGGCAGGAATGTCCGGAGGTTTTTGTGTATAACAGTATAAAACAGTTGACAACAGTTATGCGCTGTTATATACTGTTTGTAGATGGAGGAGAAACATATGCATATAATAATCAATAATTCATCCATGGTACCTATTTATGAACAGATCATAGATCAGATTAAGTCTGCGATTATCAGAGGAGAGTTACAGCCGGACACTGTATTACCTTCAGTACGCAGTTTGTCAAAGGAACTGAAGATCAGTGCCCTGACTGTGAAGAAAGCCTACGACAATCTGGAAGAAGAAGGATTTACCGTCACTGTTCATGGAAAAGGAACCTACGTTGCAGCCACAAATAAAAACCTGATGAGGGAAGAACAGCTCAAAGAAGTAGAACATGATCTGGAGCAGGCAATCATGAAGGGCAGAAGATGTGGACTGAACGATGAGGAAATCAGAAATCTTTTTGAAATGATCATGGAGGACTAAGACATGTTGAAAATCAGTCATTTGCAGAAACATTACAGAGGTTTTTCGCTGGACTGTTCTATGGAAGTACAGCCTGGGATGATTACAGGACTTATTGGAAGAAATGGTTCCGGGAAATCCACCACATTTAAAGCTTTGCTCGGCTTGATTCATCCGGATGGCGGAGAGATAGAGGTCTTTGGGAAAAAGGCAGAAGAGCTTAAGCCGGAGGATAAGCAGAAACTGGCAGTTGTTTTTGCAGATTCAGGCTTCAGTATGTATCTGACAGCAGCGGGCGTGGCAAATATCATGAAAAGCATATATCCGGATTTTGACAGAGAGAAATTCCTGCAGCAGTGCAGAAGATTCAATCTGCCCACAGACAAGAAAATCAAAGAATTTTCCACTGGTATGAAAGCAAAGTTTAAAGTACTGGCAGCATTAAGCCATAAGGCAGAACTGCTGATTCTGGATGAGCCCACAGTTGGTCTGGATGTGATCGCCAGGGATGAGGTGCTGAACATGCTGAGAGAATATATGGAAGAAAATGAAAGCAGTTCTATTCTGATCAGTTCACATATTTCATCAGATCTGGAGAGTCTTTGTGACGATTTTTATATGATCCATGCCGGAAAAATTATCCTTCATGAGGATACAGATGTACTGCTGTCAGATTATGCAGTTCTTAAAGTTGCAGAAGAAGAGTACGAAAAACTGGATCAGCAATACCTTATTAAGATCCGGAAAGAAGCTTATGGATACAGGTGTCTGACAAACCAGAAACAATTTTATATGGAAAATTACCCGGATGCTGTAATTGAGAATGGAAAGATTGATGATCTGGTAGTGATGATGGAGGAACAGGTATGAAGGGATTATTTGTAAAGGATATAGAACTGATGAAACAGCAGAAACAGTTTTTTATCCTGGTTATTGTAATGGGAGTCATCCTGAATCTGGCAGGAAGCGGGAGCGTCAGTTTTGCTATAGGATATTTTACGATTGCCACAGCAATTTTTGCAATTACAACTATAAGTTATGATGAGTTTGATAATGGTCTTGCATTTCTTATGACCTTGCCGGTTACCAGAAAACAGTATGTGGCGGAGAAATATCTGCTGGGAGCAGGGCTTACGGCTGCAGCGTGGGGAATTGAAGCAATAACGGGAGTGATCTGTAAAGGTGTGGCAGAGCTTCAGGGGTGCCTGAGTGAGAAAATTATTGACACTCTGATATACATTCCACTGGCGCTTCTTATGTTGTCAGTATCGCTCCCGCTTGTAATACATTTTGGAGCAGAAAAAGGACGTTATATTGCAATGGTCATGTGGGCTATTATAATTGCCGTAGTTTATATTCTGATAAAAACAATGGGACTTTCAGCAGACGCAGTCGGTGCATGGCTGAATGGACTGAACTGGGGAATGGTATTGGCCGGAGTTGTATTATTTACAGTAATTGTATATATGGGATCTTTTTGGATTGGTGTCCGGCTTATGGAGAAGAAAGAATTCTGATGTGTCTCGAATATGGTTGTAATTATAAAAGCAGTGTGCTAAAATTATATCAGCGTAATTGAATAGCTGTTAAGTGAACATTATCATACGCAGATTTTGTGTATGATAATGTGAGAGGGAATCAGGTGAAATGCCTGAACGGTTGCGGCCACTGTATACAGAAAAAAGCGGGATTGTAATATGTCATTGCATAAATATGTGAGAAGGCGGAATCCGGCTGCCAGAGAGTATCTGGAAATATTTCTGATACAATATTCATGAACTGCTGAAGCATGGATGTTGTATCAGTTTTTATTTTATGGGAACTTTCTGTGATCTGTGAGTCAGGAAACCTGCCTGACAGCGTAAAGAAGGAGCTTCCGTAAAAAGTATCCGTTATTCTTATCACTTCTATTTTACTTTTTCTGAAGTCCCATCTTTTCGGTTACACGAACAGGTAAATAACATATACGAAAAGAGAGGAAGTCAAATGAAAAACAGGTATTTATCCACAAGAATCATGGCAATTATGATGGCAGCAGCTATGGCAGTTTCCGCAGCTCCGGCAGCTTTTGCAGCAGAGAGAGCAGACTCTGAGACAATCAAAGAGGACAATCAGCCGGCAGCAGATGCAGACTCTGATACACAGGAAGATGCAGACGCACAGGATTCAGCAGATGCAGATAAGACAGCAGACGCAGAAGGTACAAAGACAGAATATCCTCTGACCATCACAACCTATGATTATGATGGAAATGAAATCGAAACAACCTATGAAAAGGCACCGGAGAAAGTTCTTGCTGTATATCAGGGAAGCATTGAAACCATGCTTGCACTTGGCCTGGAAGACCGTCTGGTAGCTACTGCAGGTCTTGACAATGAAGTTCCGGATGAACTTAAAGATGCATTTTCAAAAACAAATTATCTTGATGAATTTACCCCATCCCTTGAGACTGTAACGATGTTGGAGCCAGACATGATCTTATCCTGGAGCTCCCTGTTTTCTGATAAAAATCTCGGAAATGTAACAGACTGGATCGACAAAGGCTGCAACACTTATTACAACACAAACACACGTCCTGACGGAGACAGAACTCTGGAAAATGAATTTACAGACATCTTAAATCTTGGAAATATTTTTGATGTACAGGACAAAGCACAGGCAATCGTAGATGATGCAAAGGCAGTGATCGATAAAACTCTTACAGCAACAGCAGATGTAGAAGAGAAACCAAGCGTAATGGTTCTGGAACCTCTTGGAGAAGATATCACAAACTATGGTGCAAAGAGCCTTGGTGGAGATATGGTAACACAACTGGGTGCGACTCTGGCAAATCCGGATGCTTCTACAGCAGGAAAAGAAGATATCATTGCAGCAAACCCTGATGTGATTTTTGTTGTATACATGCCATATGCAGGTGATGATCCGGAAACTGTAAAAGAAAGCCAGCTTGCCGTTATCAAGGATGATGAAGCACTTCAGAGCCTTGACGCTGTAAAGAACGGTCGTGTTTATCCGATCATGCTCAGTGAAATGTACGCAAGTGCAACACGTACACAGGATGGTATTGAAACTTTCGCAAAAGGATTATATCCGGATGTGAATCTTGACTGATTGAGGAAATAACAGTGAAAGAACAGGTTTCACAGATAAAAAAAGGCAGTGTGCTCAGGACATCCATGTATGTGGCAGTTCTTATCGGGCTTGCGGCATTTTTGATTTTTTCCATTCTTGCAGCAATCACTTTTGGAAATGCAGATCTGTCACTGAAAGATGTTTACAGTGTCATTGCATATAAATTGTTTCATATCAAAAGCTTGTCCGCCTATGCAGAAGGCGCAGTTCACGATGTTGTGTGGCTGATCCGGCTGCCCAGAGTCCTGCTGGCTCTGGCAGTTGGAATGGCTCTTTCCGTCTGTGGCGTAGTTATGCAGGCGATTGTCCAGAACCCACTGGCAGATCCGTATGTACTTGGTATTTCATCCGGTGCATCCCTTGGTGCAACACTGGCGATCATGCTTGGAGTTGGCGGATTTCTCGGTGGAAACTCAGTCGGTGTTACCGCATTTATTGGTGCAATGGTCACTTCTTTTGCAGTAATTGCTATTGCAAATATGGGCGGAAAAGCCACTTCTGCCAAACTGATCCTTGCCGGAATGGCTGTCAGTGCGGTATGTTCTGCTTTTTCCAATTTTGTTATCTATATCACCAACGACAAAAATGCAGCAACAGAAGTAATGAAGTGGACGATGGGAAGCCTTGCAGGTGCAAGCTGGAGCAGAGCAGGTGTGATGCTTCCTGTTACATTGATCTGTGTGATTATTTTCTGGACGCAATATCGTAATCTGAATCTGATGCTGTTAGGAGATGATGTATCGATCACACTGGGAACTGATTTGCACAGGCTGAGAACTTTTTATCTGATCGTTGCTTCTGTAATGATTGGGTTTGCAGTATATTGTGCAGGTGTGATCGGCTTTGTAGGACTTGTGATCCCTCATGTGATCAGAATCCTGTTTGGAACAGACCACAGAAGATTACTGCCATTAAGTGCACTGCTTGGTGCATCATTCCTGATCTGGTGTGATGTGGCATGTCGTGTGATCCTGAAGAATTCTGAGATGCCGATCGGTGTGCTGGTATCTATTATCGGTGCTCCATGCTTTATTTATCTGCTTGTGCGGAAATCCTATGGATTTGGAGGTAGTAAGTAATGAAAATCACTACAGAAGATATTCAGGTTGGATTTCACGCCAGACAGATACTGAAGGGAATTTCCATAGAGTCAAAGGATAAGGAACTGGTAGGGATCATCGGACCAAACGGAAGCGGAAAATCTACATTATTAAAATGCATCTACCGTATCCTGAAGCCAGATGCAGGTGCCGTTTATCTGGACGGCGAAGAACTCCATTCCATGAGCGTAAAAAGCTCCGCCAGAAAAATGGCAGTTGTGGCACAGCACAATTACTACAACTTTGATTTTACCGTACGGGAAGTCGTGTTGATGGGACGTGCACCTCATAAGAAAGCATTGGAACGGGATAATGCAAAAGATTACCGGATTGTTGAAGAAGCACTGAAAACGGTACAGATGGATGCATTTGCGGATCGCACATTTTCTACGCTGTCAGGTGGAGAGCAACAGAGGGTTATTCTGGCAAGAGCACTTGCACAGCAGACACCTGCACTGATCCTTGATGAGCCGACTAACCATCTGGATATCACACATCAGATCATGCTGATGGAACTGGTAAAGAAACTTAACGTAACTGTAATATCAGCTATCCATGACCTGAATATTGCGGCGGCATACTGCGATAAGATTTATGTATTGAAAGATGGTGTGCTGGAAGGATATGGAACTCCACAGGAAGTACTCACTCCGGAGCTGATCAAAAGGATTTACCAGGTAGATTCGGAAGTGGTAAATGACAGCCGCGGGAAGATGCATATTTTATTTTTATAATATGAGAATTGACAGGCCAGAGTCAGAAAAAATTTTGACTCTGGCCTGCTATATATGGAGGAAAAAGATGAATAAAATAGGAATTTTGACGTGTATTCATTCTAATAATGTATGCGCCAGAGTTGGATGCCTGGCAGCATTTCAGAACAGAACCGATTTCTTTCAGGATTATCCGGAAGATACCTGTCTGGCAGCAATGATGACCTGTAACGGATGCAAAGGCGCCAACCCGACAGACCCCATAGAAGACAAAGGAATCCTGGAAAAGATAGACAGACTGGTCAGCGAAAAGATCAGTGCCATCCACGTAGGTGTCTGTCGTCTCCCGGATGGAAAGCATGAATGTCCAAGGATGACACACAGATCTGCAATATGATAGAAAAACGTGGAATCAAAGTAGTCAGAGGGACACATAAGGAATAAAAAAGTTTCCATACGTTACTGTTCACTCCGTTCACAGTAACGTAGCCAAAATTCATTCCAGATTGCCTGCGGCAATGGAATTTTGGCTTGTATGTCTCGGGATTTTGGCATATTCATGCCAAAACACCTCGCGGGACAGTGGCGTGTGAACAGTAACTTCCATACAATTTATAAAATAAAAAGAATATAAAATGCCTTGAAAATAAGAGTAAGTAATGCTAACATAAGTATAAAGCATATTTCTCTTATATTTCAAGGCATTTTTGCCGTCTGATTATTCTAATCTCAATTCAGAAATCCATGCTTTTAATTCCAGTTAATTATGAAAAGCAGGAGCTGAGAAGTGATAAGAATAGCACGATATGTTCTTTGACTCCTGCGGAAAACAGGAGGTATTGCCAATGGCAAAAAGAAAGAACAAAAAAATTACTGTGAAAAGAAACCGATTGAAAGGCAACACAGCAACTGCAAACCGTAAGTACAAAGATACAGTCTTCCGTATGCTGTTTTCAGACAGAAAGAATCTGTTGTCGCTGTATAATGCAATCAATGAAACTTCTTATACAGATGCTGCTCAATTAGAGATTGTGACACTTGAGAACGCAATCTATATGGGAATGAAGAATGATCTGGCTTTTATTATAAATACGAATCTGTTTCTGTATGAACATCAGTCTACGTATAACCCGAACATGCCTTTAAGAGATTTGTTTTACATTTCCAGTGAATATCAGAAACTGGTGGATTGGAAATCTCTGTATACATCAACAAGACTGAGAATACCCACACCGAATTTTATCGTATTCTATAACGGAACAGAGAAAAAAGAAGACCGTTGGGTAGATTATCTGTCAGAATCGTATGAGAATATGTCAGGAGAGCCAAATCTTGAATTAAAGGTCATCACATTAAATATCAATGTAGGGCATAATAAAAAACTGATGGAAGAATGCCGGACACTAAGAGAATATGCTCAGTATGTTGACAAAGTACGCAGATATTCTAATGAAATGGAACTGAATACGGCAGTAGAACGTGCAGTGAGCGAAAGCATCCAGGAGGGAATTCTCAAAGAATTTCTGCAAAAGAATCGAGCGGAGGTAGTCGCTATGAGTATATTTGAATACAATGAGGAAGAGGAAAAAAGAAAACTTCGGAAAGCTGAGTATGAAGCTGGAAAAAATGATGGGATAAAGATTGGGCGAGAAGAGGAAAAGCGTAAAATTGCAAATTCCCTTTTTAAAGAGGGAGATTCAATTGAAAAGGTAGCCAGGATTCTTTGCGAAAGTGAAGAAACTATCAGAGGATGGGTAAATGAAAAAATGGATATAAAGGTGGAGTAACAGAAAAGAGCGTGCATTTGCTATGCGCGCTCTTTTCTGTTACTCCAATGATGCCAGTTAAAGATATAGATACCTGTTTAACTTTGGCAATGAGAAATTCCAATGTGGAACAACTATTAATTCTGTAAAAATTTATAATACTTTTTACATTCCAATGTGGAACAACAGATACAATTAAAGTATATAACAAATCAGTAAACAAGTGCAAGAAATAAAAAACAAATATAAACCAAGTATTATAAAATTATACTTAATAATAAAACTATTGTATATAGATAATAAATGTAGTAATATCAAAATATAGGAAAAATGTGCAAATGGTAAGGAAGGAGTAGCAAGTGCGTATTGAATTATATTTTGAACTAGAGAAGAACATTATTCCGTCTGACAATCGGGCAATGTTTGTTTCTTTTTTGAAGAAAACATTGGAAGAATGCAATCAGGGAAAATATTATGAACACTATTTTACCGGGACTGACAGAAAAGATTATTGTTTTGTTCCATTATTTGATAAACCGCAATATGAGAAAGAAAAAATTATTCTGGCTTCTCCTCGATTGAAATTAATATTTTCAGCAAGTGATAAAAGCAAAATAGGGCAGATTTTTTATTTTGCTTTTATTGGAATGAAGCATAAAAGATTTCCTTTGCCAGATAAAAATAGTATGATACTTAAGAAAATTGTAAAAGTACAAGAAGAAGTGATTACGAGTGATAAAGTAATCTTTCGTACTGTTCCAGGTGGTGGATTGATTATTAGAGAACATTTCAGAGAGAACAATACAGACAATTATTATACGATCAATGATAAAGAGTTTGAAGAAAAAGCAGGCGATAGTTTAAAGCGACAAGCTATTTATGCGGGATTTGCTGAGAATGAGGTGCAGGAGATAAAAATAAAAACTATATCAGGAAAAAAGGTTGTAACACGCATATATAAACAATTTATAGATATATCAATCGGATTTTTCCTTATAGAAGCAAAACCTGAAATTCTGCAATATTTTTATCAGGTAGGGGTTGGTGGACACTCGTCGATGGGATATGGCTTGTTGCAGATTATTCAGCAGATATAGGAGGGCAGAATGATAAAAAAAGTAAATGATGCACTTTTTAATACGCATGTTATTCCCTCAGATTGGAGATATTCTGCTGCAATTGTAGGTCTGGAAAAATATTTATATAACCAGAATCTGGAATATGAGATTAAGGACGAGTATTTTGCATTCAATCAGGAAGATATTACTCGGGAAAGATTTCTGGAATTTGCAGAGGAGTATTATTCATTATCGTTTCCGCATAAAAGACTGGAAATTCAATTGAGAAAAGATGAATTTTCACAGGAAGAGAAAAAGCAGATTAATGAATTACTTAAAAGCAATGCGATTATGAAAAAAATATTTGGGAAAATCAAATTTGATGGAGATAATAAGGTAGAAATATTAGAATGTATAAGAAAAAACAGGTTAATATTGACACAGGAAACATTCCGAAACAAATCGGATATGTATGCTGATTTTGCCAACCCGAATTTATTGTTTGAGGAAAAACGAGATTGTTGCCGACTTTGGGGATATTATATAGATGGTGCGAGAAAATCTAAAAATCTTTCTTTTGCATTTCGAACAGAAAGCTTTGCATCTGAAGACTGCCAGCTATTTGATTTTATCCCATTTGCTTTTTGTGGAGAACGTGAATCTTTATTTATTAATGATAATTATTCTGTCAAACAACTTATAGATACAAATCAGCAGTTAATAGACAAACTTAGAGAAGAAAAGGAAAAAAAACCGGACAAATATCAAACTGCCCGAAAAATTTTATTTAAATCTATCCAAGAAAGTTCTGCTTTCATAGATTACGATGTAGAAGTGATAACTAAAAACAGAAACAGAGATTTTTTTGAAACTTTATATATTCGAAAACGTAGCATTGATATTCTGTCTGAATTGGAGGTATATGAACCTTTTTGTTTTAGTGTTCAATTAGGAAAAGAATATTATCTGGATGTTCAAAAAGAAGTCATGGATTGCATATTAAACCTAAAAGATGCAGATGAATTGATAGAATTCTTTTTAAAACGAGACTCGGAATACTTGGTTAGTTTATTGATTAAGTTAAATTTGTTGATAAAAGAAAGAGGAAAAAACATGACAAAAGGAATGACTGTTGCATATGCGTGTGCGAAAAAAGTAGCTGAAAGATTACCAGAGAATAAGAGAAAGAGTTATCGTCAGAGGTTGACAAGTTCACTTGCACTGAAAGATTATAGTGCATTTTTGGATATTCTTGCCCAATTGTCCAATTATACAGATATACAATTTGATTTTGTTTATGATTTATTTGAAAATTTTGAGGATAACAAGGAATTAGCTTATACATTTGCTAATGCGATGACAAAGAAAAGTAAAGTTCAGGATAAGCAAACGGGAGGTAAGGAGAATGAATAAGAAAGCTTTGACAATTACAATAGTAGCCAATATGACATCTAATTATTCGGAATCTCTGGGAAATATCGCCAGTGTACAAAAGGTATTTAGAAATCGAAAAGTGTATACAATTCGAAGCAGAGAGAGTCTTAAAAATGCAATTATGACTCAATCTGGTTTATATGAAGACTTGAAAACAGAGATTGATGGAGCAGTGCAGAAAAAAGTTACAGAAGAATCAAATGCATCTAATTGCAGAGCTTTAGAAGGTGGATATATGAATACAAACGGCACTACATATATCAGAAATAGTTCATTTTACGTAACAGATGCCATTTCCTGCGAAAGCTTTGTAAGTCAGCCAAGATTTCACAATAACCTTTATATGGCCACGAATTATGCAAAAGAAAATGGATTAAATGTGCAGAATCATGCAGATCAGGTAGGATTAATGCCATATCAGTACGAATATGATAAATCTTTAAAAATTTACAGTATAACAATAGATTTGGAAATGGTGGGAAAAGATGATAACTTTCAGGAGGAAGCAGAAGCAGAGGAAAAAGCTGAAAGAGTATGCATGTTGCTTAATGCAGTAGAAACGTTAAGCCTGATAGTAAAAGGAAACATGGATAATGCGGAACCTGTTTTTGCAGTAGGTGGATTGTCAGAGAGGAAAACACATTATTTTGAAAATGTAGTACATGTAAAAGAAGACAGACTGGAATTATCGGAGGATTTAATTATAAAGAAAAATCAGGGATTTCATGCGGCATTATTAAAAGGGCAGACACTGGAAAATGAAAAAGAAATAGAAGAAACTCTGAAAACAATGAATATGCCGGAATTTTTCCAGGCTTTAAAAGAAGAAGTAAGAGAATACTATGGCGTTTAACAGAAAGGAGAGATTCTGTTATGAAAGCATTTCGACTGGTTATCCGTCAGACGAGCGCAAATTACAGGAAACCAGAATGTGTGGATAATAAAATGACATATCCGCTCCCCCCTTTTTCAACAGTAATTGGAGCGTTGCATAAAGCATGTGGATACACAGAATACCATCCAATGAATGTAAGTATACAAGGACAGTATGAATCTATGCATCGTGAACCGTATACCGATTATTGTTTCTTGAATTCTTTACAAGATGACAGAGGAATTCTTGTAAAAATGAAAAATGGAGAAATGCTGTCGACTGCGTTTGACAAGGTTGCTGTAGCTAAGAAACCACAGGGAAATAGTTTTCGAAAAAATATAACAATTCAGGTATACAATGAAACATTATTGAAAGAGTATCAACAGTTAAAGGATTTAAATGATACTATTTCTGAATTCAAGAAAAATAGACTTGGGCCAGTTTTAAATCATTTGAAGAAAAGAAAAAAAGCATTAGCAGAGAAAAGAAAAAAGGCAAAAGCAGCGGGCATTCCATATGAAAGTGTACTTCAGAGAGAAAATGAGCTTAAAAAGTATGAGAAAGAAATAAAGCAGCGATATGATGAATATGTAAGAGAAAACTATACGAAACCTATTTCTTATTTTCGGACATTAACTAAGTCTATGAAATTTTATGAAGTTCTGAATAATATTCAATTGATTATTCATATACAGGCAGATGATGCGGTTTTACATGATCTGGAACAGCATTGGACTGACATAAAATCTATTGGAAGAAGTGAAGACATGGTAGATATACAGCAGGCAAAAGTTATAGATTTAGTTGAAACTGGAAATATTTCGGCGACAAGTGAGTATTCTGCTTATATAGATTCTGAAGCTCTGAAACTGGATGAAGAAACGGATGAGAGAAAGGTTTATCCATATAAAATACGAAATCGTATGAAAGCAAATGGAACCAGATATTATCTGAATAAAAATTATGAGTTAAAAGATGGAAAAAGAATTTTTGAAAAAAAATCTGTAGTATATATTTCACAATATGGTATCGATAAAATTGGAAATGGAATATACCTGGATCAGGAAGATGGGAAAAATTATATTGTTAATTTTCTTTAAAATTGAGGCAGCAAATGGGAGTTTGCTGCCTTGCTTCTATAATAAAGGAATGCATTCTGGGAAATGAAGGAGACAAAGGATGAATTTAGAAAGGTATTGGGCAAAGCCAGATAAAACGATTCAACAACATATAAATGATTTATTGACGCATTTAGAAACATTAAAAACAATGGGATATATTGACTCAGATGACTTATACGAATTGGTAAAACAGGCTTGTTATTATCATGATATTGGAAAAGTAACGGAAAGATTTCAACAGAGAGTTCTCGCAAAAGAAAAACAATATTTTGATCCAGATAGAGAAATCCCACATAATGTACTGTCAGTATATTTTGTAAATGAGGACCAGGTTCAAAAGATAAAAGGGCATGATAACGGGATTATGCACGAGTCTGCTTTGCAGTAATGTATCATCATGATTATTGTGATCCGATAAAGACTATTTTGGAGAGAGAAGATACAATTAAGGAAAATTTAGCCGAGGTTAAAAATGAAATTTTCAAATTATCCAAAAAGTTTTATACTCAATTGGCTATGGTTAAGGATATTGAAGATACTCGAGCAGTAAAAATTAAAGGGTATTTACATAAATGTGATTATAGTGCCAGTGGAAATTATATGATTGAGTATCCTCATGATTTTCTGGAACAGGGATTGGAAAATTGTATGAGAAAGTGGCAAAGAAAAAATCCCAATGTGGAATGGAATTCACTACAACGATTTTGTATGGAAAAACAAAATCAGAATATTATTGCCATAGCTCAAACAGGAATGGGAAAAACGGAGGGCGGTTTATGGTGGATTGGAAATCATAAAGGATATTTTGTGTTACCGTTACGAACTGCGATTAATGCAATCTATGACAGAGTGTGCGAAGATATACTGGAAAATGAAAATTTGTCTGAGAAAGTCAGTCTTCTTCATTCTGAATCGTTGGAGTATTATGTCAAAAAGAATGTGGGAACAGATGAAGAAATATTTCAGTATGAGCAAAGGGGAAAAGCATTTTCTATTCCATTAAGTATTTCAACAATGGATCAGCTATTTAATTTTGTATTTAAATATCAGGGATATGAATTGAAATTGACAACCTTGTCTTACTCAAGAATTGTAATTGATGAAATTCAAATGTATAGCCCTGATTTGTTGGCCTATCTAATATATGGACTGGAACATATTGCAAAGATGGGTGGAAAAATAGCGATTATGACAGCAACATTATCTCCATTTGTAAAAGAGTTATTAGAAAAATATGTTGGATTTTCAAAGGACAATCAAAAAGTATTTATTAATGATTCCATTCGCCATAATGTAGAAGTCAGGGATAGAAAAATTAATGCAAAAGATATTCTGGATCTATATGAAGAAAATGAAAGAAAAGGCATCAGTAATAAAATACTGGTAGTTTGTAATAAAATTGCTACGGCACAAAAACTTATGGAAGAAGTGAAGGCAGAAGTAGCAGGTAAAAATATATCAGTTACTGTAAATATTTTTCATAGTCGTTTCATAAAAAAAGACAGAACTAAACTTGAAGAAGAAATTATAAAATTTGGAAAGACTTATGACAAAAATGGGAATCTGGATAAACAATCGGGAATTTGGATTGCGACATCAATTGTAGAGGCAAGCCTTGATATTGATTTTGATTATTTATTTACAGAGCTTCTTGATTTAAATTCTTTGTTTCAGAGATTTGGAAGATGCAATAGAAAAGGCGCAAAAAATGTGACCATGTACAATTGTTATGTATATACGCAATTGGATGAGGGCGATTTCATATTGGGGAATAAAGGATTTATTGATAAAACAATATTTGAGTTGTCAAATAAATCAATCCATGATATTAATGGAAAACTATCTGAAAGTAAGAAACAAGAGTTGATTAACAGATACTTAACAACGGAAAATATTTCTCAAAGTCATTTTATAAAGAAATTTAGGGAAAAGTATCGTTTCATAGATTCTATTAGTATATATTCTTTTAAGAAAAATGAAAATAAATTGAGAAATATTTTAAGTGAGACGATCATTCCTGAAACAGTATATGAAAAATATAAAGAAGAAATAGATACTATATCTCAGAAATTAAATTCAGAAAGATTAACTGCAATTGAAAGAAAATGTTTAAGAAGTAATATTTTGCAGTATTCGCTTGAAATTCCATATTATCACTGGAACTCTTATGAAAAGGCTATGAAAAAAGGATGTATGCATCAATATCAATCAATTAATCTGAGTCCAGGCGAAAAAATTAAAGTTATGCAATGTCGATATGATGAAATGGGATATTATAGAATTGTAGATGATGTAGATTAATAATGAAAAGTTCTGTCGATGTTCGATAAAATAAAAATGCGAAGAGGTCGACAATGGTATGTAAATAAAGGGAATGAGTGGTTTTTTGATGAAAAACATGATAAAATGAATGGGAAAATAGAACAGATATAGTGAAGTCGGCAAAAATGAGCAAATAAGCATAAAAAATATGCGGAACTGACAGCTATAGATTAAAGTAGAACCATATTGGAATGTAAAGTAATTGTCAAGGTATTGGGTTAGCGGCTATACTCTATTAAAGTAGAACCATATTGGAATGTAAAGCAGGCAAACAATGTAGATATCAGTACGCCACTTGGATTAAAGTAGAACCATATTGGAATGTAAAGTAACTATATGTACGAGCAAGTTTCTTGGCACAATCATTAAAGTAGAACCATATTGGAATGTAAAGAACCGACAAAGCAACACCGGCGGAGACACAGGAAATTAAAGTAGAACCATATTGGAATTATATAGATTCTTATGTTAAAATAGTTCTTTAATTGATACAAACGATTAATTTTATTTAAGCCAATACTTATATATCAATTCATAAAGAAAAAGGAGCTTTTAAATATACTATGGAGAAACTTGTTGTAGGTATCCTTGCGCACGTAGATGCCGGTAAGACTACGTTGTCGGAAGGGATTTTGTATTTGACTGGAAAGATTCGTAAGCTGGGGCGGGTGGATCATAAGGATGCTTATCTGGACACCTATAACCTGGAGCGGGAGCGCGGAATCACGATTTTTTCCAAACAGGCAGAGTTTGAACTGGGGAACAGGGGGATAACTCTTTTGGATACGCCGGGACATGTGGATTTCTCGGCAGAGATGGAGAGGACACTGCAGGTTCTGGATTATGCCATCCTTGTAATCAATGGAGCGGATGGTGTGCAGGGACATACCATGACCTTATGGAGACTTCTGGCAAGATACCAGATCCCGACGTTCCTGTTTATCAATAAAATGGATCAGGACGGAACTGATAAAGAGAAACTTTTGGCAGAATTAAAGAAGCGATTAAGTGATAATTGCGTTGATTTCACCTGGGAAAACACAAGTGGAATGGAAAATAGTATTGACGAAACAGCGGAGAAAGCAGAAGATGAAATATCAGCTCTGCATTCTCAGTTTCTGGAAGATGTTTCTGTCTGCGATGAGGAACTGCTTGAAAAATACCTGGAAACAGAGAAAATATCAACATCAGATATCCAAAAAGTAATCAAAGAGCGAAAACTTTTCCCATGTTTCTTTGGCTCTGCGCTGAAAATGACAGGTGTAGAAGAATTCCTCCATGGTTTGGAAAAATACTGCGAGACACCGACATATCCGTCTAAGTTCGGGGCAAAAGTATTCAAGATTGCCAGAGATGATCAGGGCAATCGTTTAAGCTATATGAAAATCACCGGAGGAACATTGAAGGTAAAGGAACTTCTTACAGATACAGAGAAAGCGGATCAGATCCGTATTTATTCCGGTGCGAAATTTGAGCTTGCAAAGGAAGCTCCTGCAGGAACTATCTGTGCAGTGACCGGCCTTTCCCAGACACATCCGGGACAGGGATTTGGGATTGAACGGGAATCTGAGATGCCGGTTCTGGAACCTGTATTAAATTACAGAATTCTGCTTCCCGAGGACTGTGATGTTCACCAGATGCTGAAGAAACTCAAAGAGCTGGAAGAGGAGGAACCGGAGCTTCACATTGTATGGAACGAGCAGCTTGGAGAAATCCATGCCATGCTGATGGGTGAGGTTCAGATCGAGATATTAAAGCATCTGATCTGGGAGCGTTTCCATGTAGCAGTAGAGTTTGGCACAGGAAATATTGTATATAAAGAAACGATTGCAGAGCCGATAGAAGGGATAGGTCATTTTGAGCCACTGCGTCATTATGCAGAAGTACATCTGCTTCTGGAACCGGGAGAGCCGGGAAGTGGACTGCAGTTTTTTACTGCATGCAGTGAGGACGTGCTGGATCGTAACTGGCAGCGACTGATCCTGACTCATCTGGAAGAACGGGAGCATCCGGGAGTACTGACCGGTTCTCCCATCACAGATATGCAGATCACACTGATCACAGGACGTGCCCATCTGAAACACACAGAGGGCGGCGATTTCCGGCAGGCGACGTACAGGGCTGTGCGGCAGGGATTAAAGAAAGCAAAGAGTGTCCTGCTTGAGCCATATTATGAGTTCAGACTTGAGATTCCGGGAGATATGATCGGGCGTGCTATGACTGATATTCAGAAAATGAATGGAACCTTCCAGCAGCCGGAAGCGGATGAGGATGATATGATGGTATTGAAGGGGAGTGCGCCTGTATCAATGATGCGAGATTATCAGACACAGGTAACCTCCTATACAAAGGGACGGGGCAGATTATTCTGTTCATTGAAGGGCTATGCCCCATGTCAGAATCAGGATGAAATTGTAGAGGAGATTGGATATGATTCCGAACGTGACCTGGACAATCCCACGGGTTCTGTATTTTGTGCTCATGGAGCTGGATTTGTGGTGCCATGGTATGAAGTAGAGGATTATATGCACTTAGAAGGGGTTGACGAGTCTGAGCTGAGTGATACCATATCGGATAGTGAAGAAAGTACAGCAGGAAACAGGAATGGAAGGAATCAGGGAGACTCAGGTTATTGCCCGCCAAAGAATGCCGGCGTAGGAAGCTATGAGGATGAGGAAGAACTGAAAGCTATTTTTGAGAGAACTTTCGGACCGGTCAAGCGTTACAAAGAACCACAGTTTAAGAGAACATTTTCTGCAAAATCTGACAGCGGCAGCTATTACCGCAACAGTTCTTCTGCTAAGAAGAAAGAAAAAGAATATCTCCTTGTAGATGGCTATAACATCATCTATGCCTGGGAAGATTTAAAAGAGCTGGCAGATGCAAACCTCCATGCAGCTCAGACAAAACTGATGGATATTCTGAGCAACTATCAGGGCTTTAAGAAATGTACGTTAATTCTTGTATTTGACGCTTACAAGATAGAGGGCCATGCAGAGGAAGTGATCACCTATCATAACATCCACGTAGTCTACACAAAAGAAGCTGAGACAGCAGATCAGTATATCGAGAAAACGGTCCATAAGATCGGCCGTGAAAACCAGGTAACGGTAGCTACCTCCGATGGACTGGAGCAGATTATCATCATGGGACAGGGTGCCCACCGTATGTCTGCCAGAGGTCTTCGGGACGAAATAAAAGCTACAGAAAATCAGATCCGCCAGCAATGGCATGAGAAACGTCAGAGCAGTAAAAATTATCTGATCGACAATATTTCTGATGAAATGGCACAATATATGAAAGAGAAAAGACTTGGAAAACAGTAAAAGGGAGATGCAGTCATGAAAGAAAAGCTTACACAGAAGGATGTTGAGAAAATCCAGCAGGAGATTGACCACCGCAAGCTGGTTGTACGAAAAGAGGCAATCGAAGCTGTAAAAGAAGCAAGAGCCCAGGGGGATCTGAGTGAGAACTTTGAGTATTATGCGGCAAAGAAGCACAAAAACCAGAATGAAAGCCGCATCCGCTACCTTGAGAATATGCTGAAAACAGCAACCATTGTTTCTGATGATTCCAAAGACGATGAAGTTGGAATGGATGATATTGTAGAGGTATATTTCGAGGAAGACGATGAGATTGAGAAATATAAGCTGGTAACTTCCATAAGAGGAAACTCCATGGAAAACCGCATCAGCATTGAATCTCCCATTGGTATGGCTCTGAAAGGTCACAAGGTTGGAGACAGAGTGGAAGTAAAGGTAAATGATAACTACAGTTACTTCCTGGAAATCCGTTCTATTGATAAGACTGGTTCCGAGGATGAAGAGATCCGCGGATTCTGATAATAATACTGTCGAAATACAGGATCCGGATTGATAAAAGAACTATTGTAAGAGATGAACACCGGTTAGTGTCATATCTCCTGCAATGGTTCTTTTTATTTTTATATCAAAAATACGGATGGATTTATGGGAACCTTACACAGAATGAATAGGATGACTGGAAATTTTACATGGATTTAACATTCTCATAGGGATGATTTTACAAAGCATGGTTATGATGAGAAGCAAGTCAGGGATATGTATCGCAAAAAAACATATATATATATGCCTGCACATGTCTGAGACTGCCATCAGATGGCAGAAAGTAAATAACCATATACTTATGAAAAGGGAAAAGGAGAATAATCATGGATTTATTCAGTATATTAACATTGATCGGAGGCCTTGCATTATTTTTGTATGGTATGAATGCAATGGGAGATGGCCTTGCGAAGGTTTCCGGCGGAAAGCTGGAGAAGATTCTTGAAAATCTTACTTCAAATCCCATAAAAGCAGTGCTTTTGGGAGCAGGAGTAACAGCAGTGATCCAGTCATCTTCAGCTACGACTGTTATGGTAGTAGGTTTTGTAAATTCAGGGATCATGAAATTATCACAGGCAGTAGGAGTGATCATGGGTGCCAATATTGGTACTACGATCACCTCCTGGATCTTAAGCCTGACAGGAATACAGAGTGATAATTTTATCATTCAGATGTTTAAACCAACATCATTTTCCCCTGTGCTTGCGATCATTGGTGTGATTTTTATTTTGTTTATCAATGATTCAAAGAAGAAAGATATCGGAAGTATTTTTATTGGTTTTGCAATCCTGATGTACGGTATGGATATGATGAGTTCTGCTGTAAAACCCCTTGCAGAAGTGCCGGAATTTACAAACCTGTTACTTAAATTTTCAAATCCGTTGTTAGGTGTTATAGCAGGTGCCCTTCTTACTGCAGTGATCCAGTCATCTTCTGCATCCGTAGGTATTCTGCAGGCCCTGTGTCTTACAGGTGCAGTACCGTTCAGTGCAGCAATCCCGATCATTATGGGACAGAACATCGGAACCTGTATTACTGCAATCCTTTCTGCAATCGGAGCCAAGAAGAATGCAAAACGTGCAGCAGCAGTACATCTGTATTTCAACCTGATCGGTACGGTTATCTTTATGACTGTATTCTATCTTATAAATGCAGTTGTTGGATTTTCTTTCTTCCATCAGGTAGCAACACCGGCAGGAATTGCTGTTATCCACAGTGTATTTAATGTTACTGCAACGATCATTCTCCTTCCTTTTGCAAAGGGACTGGAGAAACTTGCCTGTCTTACAATCCGGGACAAAAAAGAGGACGTTGTTGTTTCAGCAGAGGACAGAGAGTTTATGATCCTGGAGCCTCGTTTTCTGGAGAAACCGGCATTTGCAGTAGAGCAGAGCCGCAATGCAGCCAGAAAAATGGCAGAAGAATCCCACAATGCACTGTTTACAGCACTGGATCTGGTGGATAAGTACAGTGAAGAAGGTGTAGATTGTGTAAAAAATATGGAAGCCAAGGTTGACCGTTATGAGGATGAACTTGGAACTTATCTGGTGAAATTGAGCCACAAAGATATCTCAGAAGCAGACAGTCACAGCCTTTCCATTATGCTTCACTGTATTGGGGATTTTGAACGTATTTCCGACCATGCGGTAAATATTATGGAATCAGCACAGGAGCTTTATGAAAAAGGACTGAAGTTTTCCGTAAATGCAAAGAAGGACCTGGAGGTGCTTGGACAGGCAGTGGAAGATATTATCAATATGGCATACAAAGTTTTTGATACACAGGATACGCAGCTTGCAGAGAAGATCGAACCGCTGGAAGAAGTAATAGATGAGCTTTCCAAAGAAGTGAAACGTCGTCATGTACAGAGACTGCGAAACGGCGAATGTACCATTGAGATGGGATTTATCCTTTCGGACATCACCACCTGTCTGGAACGTGTGGCAGATCACTGCTCCAATATCGGTGTCTGTGTAACACAGGTTAGTGAAGATCTGTATGATACGCACAGCCATCTGAATACAGTGAAAACCCATCCAGACGAAGCCTTCTATCACGAGCTGGAGGATGCACGGATTAAATATCAGTTGTCATAATCATATGGAAGTTATCTGAATGGTGGATAGAAACTGGTATAAAAAATAACAGAAAAAGAAAAGTCCGGGCACCCTGGAATATACTCTGGGAGATGCACCGGATTTTTCATGTTACTGACCTACTCACAGCAATGGATTTTCTTGACTGGGGTAATGGAATTTGGGGAGGATACAGGTTACAGACTTGTGTAAATATGAAAAAATAAGTATACTGAAAAATAAAGAGGAGGGCAAGAAAAGATGATCTATTGTGTGGAAGATGAACGTAATATCAGAGAGCTTCTTATTTATACACTGGAAACAACAGGATTCAAAGCCAAGGGGTTTGGGAATGGTGCTGAGCTGATGAAAGCACTTAAGGAAGAGATACCGCAGCTGATCCTTCTGGATATCATGCTTCCGGGAGATGATGGTTATACAATCCTGGCACAGCTGAAAAGTATGTCGTCGGTGAAAGATGTTCCGGTGATCATGGTAACGGCCAAGGAAGCGGAATTTGATAAAGTAAAAGGACTGGAAGGCGGAGCAGATGATTATATTACCAAGCCTTTTGGAATGATGGAATTTATTGCCAGAGTAAAAGCTGTACTCAGGCGAAGTGCCCGTCAGAATGAGGACAGGGAACTTCATTATGGGGAACTTTATCTGAATGTAGGGCGCCATGAAGTGCGATATCAGGAAGAAAAGATTGAACTCACCAGAAAGGAATTTGAACTTCTTCAGTATCTGATGGAAAATAAAAGTCTGGTCATGACCAGAAACCAGATTCTCTGCCATGTGTGGGGATATGATTTTGATGGTGAAACAAGAACTGTGGATGTTCATGTGAGAACTTTACGACAGAAGCTGGGTGAAGCCGGAGATTTGATCGAGACAGTCCGTGGAGTGGGTTACAGGATTGGAGAATAGGGGAAGAGATGAAACAGAAAATATTCAGTCATACAAGTTTGCTTATTATCCTATCAGTAATACTTACATTTCTGGCAGCAGGAACCGTTATGTATAACCGATATGACATATATATGAAGCAGGGCGTAAGGGATGAGGCTGCATATATTAAAACCGGTCTGGAAGAAGACGGAGAGGCTTTTCTCTCAGACAGGGTCGGAGATGCCACCAGCAGCAGGATCACTCTTCTGGGAAAAGATGGTCAGGTGTTGTTTGACAGTATTGAGAATCCGGAAGAAATGGAAAATCACAGTAACAGACCGGAATTTATTGAAGCTGAGAAGCAGGGATCCGGTGAGATGGTCCGCTATTCAGACACATTATCCAAACAGACGTTTTATTATGCTGTAAAATTAAAGGATGATCAGGTTCTGCGAGTAGCCAGGACTACAGATAGTCTTCTGTTAACAATGCTAACCAGCTTTCTTTTGCTTGGCGGACTGGTATGCGTGATTCTTGTAATTGAACTTTTTCTTGTACAGAAACAGACCAGAAAGCTGATAGAGCCTATCAACCGGATTGATCTGGAACATCCTCTGGAGCATGTATGTTACGAAGAATTAAGGCCATTGCTTTTTCGTCTGGATCAGCAGAACAGACAGATTCAGAAGCAGCTGGAAGATCTGAAGAATGCAGAAAGTGCGAGAAAAGAGTTCACAGCAAATGTTTCCCACGAATTGAAAACTCCTCTTATGTCAATCTCCGGATATGCAGAGCTTATGATGAACGGAATGGTCCCACAGGATAAGATGCAGGATTTTTCAGGAAGAATTTATCATGAGTCTGAACGGTTATCCAATCTGGTTGCAGATATTATCCAGCTTTCCAGACTGGATGAGAAAAATGGGGAAACTATGTTTGAGCCTGTTGACCTGGGTGAACTTGGAGAAGATGTGATCAATAATCTCCAGAATCGTGCGGCAAAGAAAAAAATCAGGCTGGAATATGCAGGAGACTCTGCACAGATTCAGGGAGTACGTCATGTATTGTATGAA
The DNA here is from genome assembly GCF_052064155.1 of Blautia sp. HCP3S3_C12. Lineage (NCBI taxonomy): Bacteria > Bacillati > Bacillota > Clostridia > Lachnospirales > Lachnospiraceae > Blautia > Blautia sp. HCP3S3_C12. The sequence goes on from NZ_JBQHWC010000020.1 coordinate 34,395, forward strand.
ATGTTTTATAATCTTACGGACAATGCTATACGTTATACATCAGAAGGTGGAGAGGTTAAGGTTTTTGTGGGAAAACTCAATGGAAAATCTTATTTCCGTGTGGAAGATAACGGAATCGGTATTCCGGAAAACGAACAGCAGAGGATTTTTGAACGTTTTTACAGAGTAGATAAAAGTCATTCCCGTGAAACTGGAGGTACAGGTCTGGGGCTTTCTATTGTAAAGCATGGTGCAGCTTTACATTATGCAAAGATACTCCTTGACAGTGAACCCGGACGGGGAACAAAGATGGAGATTTTATTTAAAAATTAAAAAAATATAAAACGCATTACCAGGAATGGGATAAATGGTAATGCGTTTTCTTTTTGGGGATTGACAGACAGATGAATATTAGGGAAAATAGAATAATACAGTTATGTTTTTATGGTGGCAGAGACAATGGAGGGTATTTTCAGTATGAAAAAATGGAAAAGCATTTTGGTTGGTTTGAGTTGCCTTTCGATATTGCTTGCAGCAGGAGAGATTCCTGCATCCGCATCCGATGAAATCCCGGAACAGAGTATTATATATTGGTCTATGTGGGAAGAGGATGAACCCCAGGCAGAGGTGATCAGAGAAGCAGCAGACGCCTATCAGGAGGCTACAGGTATTTCTGTGGAGATCCAGTGGAAGGGCAGGGAGATCAGATCTCTGATCGGACCGGCCTTAGACGCAGGAGAAGAAATAGATCTTTTTGATGATGATTATCAGCGAATGGTGCAGGAGCATGGAATATATCTCACTGATCTGAAAAAAATAGCTGCTTCCGTAGATTATGAGAAACATGTAATGCCCATACTTTTGGAACAGATTGAAAGGTGGGGAAAGGATAAGCTTCTGACCATGCCTTATCAGCCTTATATAACAGGAGTGTGGTATAACAAGGATCTTTGGGAGAAGGCTGGTCTTACAGATGAGGATATTCCGGAAACCTGGCAAAAGTTTCTCAGAGTGTGCAGAAAGCTTAAAATAAGTGACATTGGTGCCAGCCCTATGGTCTGTGATTCTGCCTATCTTGATTTATTGTTTGGGTATCAGCTGGCCAGATATGTAGGACAGGATCAAGTAGCGCGGATTATTAAGAATGATACCTGGGATCAGGTTCCGGAGGCGTTACAGGCAGCAGAAGATATCAGAACCTTATTCTGGACAGGGTATATGAGCGAAATTTCTCCGGCCGAGTATCCGGAGGGACAAAATCAGATTGGCAATGAAGAGGCTGTTATGTTCCTGCAGGGGTCATGGGGACCAAATGAAGTGATGGAGAATACACGTTGTGATATTCGATGGGGATTTTTTCCCTGGCCCTCTGTAAATGATGGAGTGGATGGCACTGAGGGGCTTATGGCAGGTGCCCAGGGCTTTGGAATTACTGACAGATCTGAGAAAAAGCAGGAAGCCTTTGATTTTGCCTATTCCATTTGCACTGGAGAAAATGATATGAAAATCACTGATGCTGTGCAGTCTGTTCCGGCAGATGCAGAGAATGCCCAATGGCCGGAAGCCATTGCGGAGGCAAGTGATTATCTGGATAAAATGAAAAAAACTTATATGTGGGCAGCAGGACTGGAAACGGCAGATTATAAAGACGGGTTACAGAGAGAACTTGTAAAACTCACAAAACTGGAGGAAACACCGGAGGAATTTATTGAAAATCTCAGTAATATGAAATAAGAAAAAAGCTGTCTGGTATTACTGGCGCTCTCGTTCTGAGAGCGCCTTTATTGATGTAATATATTCTGTAGGTGTCATTCCGGAAATTTTTTTAAACTGTCTGGAAAAGTAATGGATGGAAGAGTATCCCAGAAATTCCGAAATCTGTGCGAAGTTCATCTGGTTTTCGCGGATCAGCTGCTGAGAACCAAACAAAAAATCTTCTTTCTTTTCCATCTTTTCTGTATAAGGGTCATCCAGAGGGGTTGCGATACAGCGGCGGGCCTCAGCGATCAGCATTCCCATGAGATTTCTCTCAGAATCAGAAAGTTTCAGCAACTTTTTCTCAAAGAATTTCATACATGGAGAATCGCATTCAAAAGAAACTACCACAATATTAGGAGCGGTATTTCCTATGGCAATAAGGTTATGAAATTCATTTGGTCTGTGAAAGATGAGCTGCCCACTTGTCAGATGGTAGATATCGTGTGGTCTGTAAGCAGTGTAGGCTTTTTTGTATGGTCACAGCTTTTCTCCACAGTAACTGCAGACACACAGACAATTACCCCTTATGTTTATATGTATATGCAGATTTTTGGCGGCGGTAATACAGTTACAGAACGAAATGCAGGTCTGGGAGCGGCCATCGGTGTACTGCTCAGTGTCTGCGTAGTCATTGTATTTACAATCTGTAACAGAGTGATCAAAGATGATGATCTGGAATTCTAAGGAGGGATGAGAAATGGCAAAAGAAAAAGAGGCACGCAGACCCTTTAATCTGAAAAAAGAAGTCAAACTCCTGCCGGGATACATCATCCTGCTGCTCTGGGTAATCTTTACCATTGCGCTTCTGGGATGGGTATTCGGGGCAAGCTTTTCAACAACAGCAGAAATCTTCCAGGGAAAAGCCCTGAAGTTTGAGTCCGGATTACATTTTGAAAATTATGCTAAAGCATGGAACGGTGCCGGAGTCGCAGGCTTCTTCGGAAATTCTCTGATCTATTCCGTGATTTTCTGTACAATTCTGATTCTGGTGTGTGCACCTGCAGCTTATGTATTGTCCAGATTTGATTTTATTGCAAATAAATTTATCCAGACCAGCTTCGTATCTGCCATGGGTGTTCCGGCAATCATGGTTGTTCTTCCCCTTTTCAGCATTATTTCCGGTATGGGAATCCTGAATAATGTGGCAGCAGGAAGAACTGTATTGATTATATTATATGTAGGAATTAATGTACCTTATACGACCATTTTCCTGCTTACATTCTTCAGCAATATTTCCAGAACCTATGAGGAAGCGGCAGCAATCGACGGATGCCCTCCCATACGTACTTTTTGGAAAATCATGTTTCCCATGGCACAGTCAGGAATTGTAACAGTGACAATTTTTAATTTTATTAATATCTGGAACGAGTATTTCCTGTCATTGATCTTCGCAAGCTCAGACAAGCTGAAACCTGTTGCACCTGGACTTTATGGAATGATCAACTCCATGAAATATACAGGTGACTGGGCCGGAATGTTCGCAGCGGTAATCATTGTATTCCTGCCGACATTTATTCTGTATATTTTCCTGTCTGAGAAGATCATCGGTGGTGTTACCGGTGGTATTAAGGGATAATATTAGAGGACAGCAGGACAATACCAATTGTTTGCGATTGTGAAAGGTATTATGTAACACGTTTTGACCTCGAAATCATAGTATGATAAGATGAATGTAAAAAGTTACCAGGTAATCTGAGAGTAACGAAAAACATTTAAAGAAAAGAGGAAAAAAATTATGAAGAAACCAGTATTAGTAGTTATGGCAGCAGGTATGGGAAGCCGTTACGGCGGTCTGAAACAGATCGATCCGGTGGACAAAGAGGGACACATCATCATGGATTTCTCCATTTATGATGCAGTACAGGCCGGATTCCAAAAAGTAGTATTTATTATCAAAAAAGAAAATGAAGCAGACTTCAGAAGCGCCATCGGTGACCGCCTCAGTAATCAGCTGGAAGTATCATATGTTTTCCAGGATCTTCACAATATTCCGGAAGGCTATGAAGTACCGGAAGGACGTGTGAAACCATGGGGAACCGGACATGCCGTATTAAGCTGTATCAATGAAATCGACGGACCATTCGTTGTAATCAATGCAGATGACTATTATGGAAGCCATGCATTTAAGATGGCATATGATTTCCTGACAGAGAACGAAGATACCGCAGATACTTACAGATATATGATGGTCGGCTATAAACTGGAAAATACTTTGACAGAGAATGGCCATGTGGCAAGAGGTGTGTGCGTTACAGATGAAGAAGGACATCTTCTTAAGATCAACGAGCGTACCCATATCGAAAAGCATGACGGCGGCACAGCTTATACAGAAGACGATGGAAAAACATGGACTATGCTTCCGGAAGGCAGTACAGTATCCATGAATATGTGGGGATTTTCCGCAAGTATCCTAAAAGAGCTGAAAGACAGATTCCCTAAATTCCTGGATGAGAATCTGAAAGTAAACCCGCTGAAATGTGAATATTTCCTGCCATTTGTAGTAGATGAACTTCTCGGTGAGAAGAGAGCAACTGTAAAGGTTCTGAAATCTATGGATAAATGGTATGGCGTAACCTACAAAGAAGATAAACCTGTGGTAGTAGCTGCCATTCAGAATTTAAAAGATGGAGGGCTGTATCCACAGAAATTATGGGAGGAATAATTGAGTGGAAATTAACCGGGAGATAAAGAATATCACCAGTGCATTTGTTCTGGAAGATAATCTGACAGAATGTGTTCCTTATGGAAGCGGACATATCAATGATACTTATCGCCTGACTTATGATACAGGCAAACATTATATTCTTCAGAAAATGAACAGGAGTATTTTTACCAAACCCGTGGAACTGATGGAGAATGTCAGAGGTGTTACTGCCTGGCTGAAGAAAAAGATTCAGGAAAACGGTGGAGATGTGGAGAGAGACTCTGAATCTTGTGATGACAAAGGATGGACTTCCTTATTATGTAGATGAGGATGGGGAATACTGGAGAGTATATTTGTTTATTGAAAATGCCACATGCTATGACATAGTAAAAGATGAGGAAGATTTTTACCAGAGTGCAGTTGCTTTCGGACATTTCCAGAGGCTGCTTGCGGACTATCCGGCAGAAACTCTTCATGAAACCATCGTAAATTTTCATAATACGGTGGACAGAACTGGATATGCTTCCCATGGGAGCAATTCTTATGACCTTTGCATGTGGGATGCGTTTCCTCACAGACTATCTGGAGGGAGATCATTATTTCAAGATTCATAGAGAGGGACATAATCTGGATCGCTGCAGAACACAGTTCAAACTGGTGAAAGACATGGAAGAAAAACTTTCCCGGATGAAAGAGATTGTAAATAAGTATAAACAGGTATAAAAAAATGTACATGTCCATAAAGACTTGTATTTATGAACTGATTCGGATAGAATTATCCTGCGGGGATATGAGAGAAATCATATTTTCGCAGGATTTTCTACAATACATGATGTGTCAGGCAACGGTATTTTACAGTTCTGAATATAGGGTGCTGTAAAATACAGAGGTAAATTTTGCAGATGTGAAACAGGATATCGCAGAATTTTATAGATTACACTCAGAATTATCAAGGATATTTCTGATGCTGTGAACTAATATAGGTATTGTTGAAAAAGAAAAAATTAACAGAAATTGCAAAAAAACAAGTATTGTAGCAGGAAGACAGGTTAGGAGGAATTATTATGGCAATTTTAGTTACAGGTGGAGCAGGCTATATTGGAAGCCATACAGTTGTAGAATTGCAGAACGCAGGATATGATGTTGTAGTTCTGGATAACTTAAGCAATGCAAGCGAGAAATCACTGGACAGAGTATCCAAGATCACAGGCAAACCAGTGAAATTCTACAAAGCAGATATCCTGGACCGTGATGCTTTAAATGAAATTTTTGATAAAGAAAATATTGATTCCTGTATTCATTTCGCAGGCTTAAAGGCAGTAGGAGAATCTGTTGCAAAGCCATGGGAATATTATGAGAATAACATTGCAGGAACATTAACACTGGTAGATGTTATGAGAAAACATAATGTAAAGAACATTATCTTCTCCTCATCTGCAACTGTATACGGAGACCCGGCAATTATCCCGATCACAGAAGAGTGTCCAAAAGGACAGTGTACAAACCCATACGGATGGACAAAATCCATGCTGGAACAGATCCTGACAGACATTCAGAAAGCAGATCCGGAATGGAATGTGGTTCTTCTTCGTTACTTCAACCCGATTGGTGCTCATAAGAGCGGAACCATCGGAGAGAATCCAAACGGAATCCCGAACAACCTGATGCCATACATCACACAGGTTGCAGTTGGAAAACTGAAAGAACTTGGTGTATTCGGAAATGATTATGATACTCCGGACGGAACTGGTGTGAGAGATTACATTCACGTAGTTGACCTTGCAAAAGGACATGTAAAAGCTCTTAAGAAAATCGAAGATAATTCCGGTTTAAGCATTTACAACCTTGGTACAGGAAAGGGCTACAGCGTTCTTGACATTGTGAAGAATTTTGAAGCTGCTACAGGTGTTAAGATCCCATATGTAATCAAACCACGCCGTGCAGGTGATATTGCAACCTGCTATTCCGATGCTTCCAAAGCAGAGAGAGAACTGGGATGGAAAGCTGAGAACGGAATTAAAGAAATGTGTGCCGACTCCTGGAGATGGCAGTCCAATAACCCGAATGGTTATGAAGAATAATTAATTAAATCAACTGAATGCAGGTGCATTTAACAACTTGCCTGCGGAAAATCAATATCCCCCACACATGGAAAGACTGTTCATGCGTGGGGGATGTTTTAATGTAGGATTGGCGATGTGATTTTTTTCGGCTATAATAGATAAAAGAAAGGAGAGGACGCATATGAAAGTAGTAGCAATTCAGATGCCCACAGTAAAAGATAAAATACAAAATATCCGTACTGCCGGCACTTATATAGAAAAAATAAAGGCAGAAAATCCGGACTTTGTAATCCTTCCGGAGATGTTCTGCTGTCCGTATCAGACCGAAAATTTTCCAGTTTATGCAGAAAAAGAAGGTGGTCCATCCTGGCAGGCAATGTCTGATTATGCCAGAAAGTATCATATTTATCTGATCGCTGGCTCCATGCCGGAAGCAGATGATGTGGGAAATGTTTACAACACTTCTTATATTTTTGACAGAGATGGAAAACAGATTGGCAAGCACAGAAAAGCTCATCTCTTTGATATCAATGTAAAAAATGGCCAGTACTTTAAAGAATCAGATACTCTGACTTCGGGAGATCATGCCACAGTATTTGATACTGAATTTGGGAAAATGGGTGTCATGATCTGCTACGACATCCGCTTCCCGGAGTTTGCCCGCACAATGGCACTGGACGATGCAAGGATGATTTTCGTCCCTGCAGCATTTAATATGACTACAGGCCCTGCACATTGGGAACTGACTTTCCGTGCAAGAGCCCTTGACAATCAGATATATATGCTTGGATGTGCTCCTGCCAGAGATACACAGGCAGGATATATTTCCTGGGGACATTCTATTGTAACAGATCCCTGGGGAAGGGTCATGAAACAGTTGGATGAGAAAGAGGGCATTTTAATAGAAGAAATAGATTTGGACCGGGAAGACCAGATCAGAGAGCAGCTTCCATTATTAAAACACCGCAAATCTGAAATGTACCATTTATAGGAGAACACATTTTTTTCGCAGACTGACCATAGATCAAACATATTTATTAGATATAGTAATACCATCAACAAAAACAAAAGAAACAGAGAAAATTCAAAATAGAAAGAACAGAGAGGTATTACTATGAAATATAAACATCTGGCAATGATCATGGGAGTTATGATAACAGCAATATCTGTGGGCTCTACGGCAACAGCACCATCACATCCCTGTCAAACACAGGAACTATCACAGATGCAGACGGCAAAACAGTCTCCATCGTAGAAACAGACGGAACAACTTATGTAAAAGGCGACAGTGATTATACAATCACAGTAGGCTCTTATCAGGACAGTGCAGATACATCTGCATCTACTACAGTTGACTGACTGGTCAAACTATGAGGTAGAAAGACCGGAATCTCTGTAAAATAAACAAATAAAATCTAAGTAAAATGAGAAAAGAGCTCATTCTCAATACCTGAATAAGGCAGAAACAGGTAATTAAGGCAACAGCAATAAAATCAAAATGTAAAAAAATCACGGCGAACAGTCGTGATTTTTTTATGCGCATTTAACATTCATTTGACCAAAATAAGATTGTTGGTGATGCCAAAAAGTTTTTATAATAATACCAGAGCATTTTTCAAACACGCTCTAGTGGTCAAAAGCAAAATATCGGTGAACAGTGCAATGACAATAAAAAGAAATATAGCTCAAAAAGAGGAGAGAAATATTAATATGCAGAACAATCTTGCATCAATGATAAAAGAAAAAAAGCTGTTCCTCCTGGATATTGACGGAACTGTTGCTCTGGGAAGTGAACTTCTTCCGGGTGCAGCAGACTTTCTTCAGACAGTAAAAGAAAACGGTGGAATTTTCCGGTTTCTGACAAATAACTCGTCCAAAGCAGTCAGTGATTATGTAGAGCAGTTTCATGACTGGGGAATTGAAACTACGGAAGAGGAATTTATCACTGCAGGAACTTACGCCAGAGATTTCATGAAGAAATATTACGGAAACGAGAAAATCCTGGTAGCAGCTACCGAAACCTACTGCAGCGAATTGCGAAAAGCAGGCCTGAACATCACAGATCAGGCAGGGGATGATGTAGACTGCGTACTTTGCGCTTATGATACAGAGCTTACCTATGAGAAACTGGTTCAGGTCTGCAAACAGCTCACAGAGACAAAGGTTCCCTGGTTTGCAACAAATCCGGATCTGCGTTGCCCCATTGATTTCGGAATGGTACCGGACTGCGGTTCCATCTGCCGGATGATTACGGCATCTGTTGGCAGAGAACCGGAATATATCGGTAAACCTGCACCCGGAATGGTATATGCCTGTCTGGAAGAAACAGGATGCACTCCGAAACAGACCCTGCTTATCGGTGACAGAATCTACACAGATATGGAATGCGGGAAACGGGCAGGCATTGACAGTTGTCTGGTACTGACAGGCGAAGCCAGTGCAGAAGAATGGAAAAACGGTTTCCGGTGCCAGTCACTGGGGAAACTTGCCGGATATTTTTCATAAAGATAACTGAAAAGGTATTACATTGCCAAAACAGCCCGACCCCAAAATATCAGTGAAAAATATTAATTGTAAAAGCAGGAGAGGAAAGAAAATCAAATGTCGGAAATCATATTAAGAGACATCTGCAAAAGCTATGAAAACGGCTTTCAGGCAGTAAAGAATTTTAATCTTGAAATAGAAAAAGGGGAACTGGTAGTTTTCGTTGGTCCGTCCGGATGCGGAAAGTCAACCACACTCCGAATGATCGCAGGATTGGAAGATATCAGCGACGGTGAATTATGGATCGGAGACAAACTGGTCAACTATCTGGAACCAAAAGAGCGCGACCTTGCAATGGTTTTCCAGAGCTATGCTCTCTATCCACAGATGAATATTTACGATAACATTGCTTTCTCTTTGCAGGTAAGAAAAGTACCGAAAAAAGAAATTGATAAAAGAGTTCACCATGTGGCAGAACTTCTGGGACTGGAAAATCTGCTGAAACAAAGACCGAAGAATCTTTCAGGCGGTCAGCGTCAGCGAGTAGCTATCGGAAATGCCATCATCCGTGAGCCGAAAGTACTTCTTATGGATGAGCCATTATCCAATCTGGATGCAAAACTTCGTACCCAGATGAGGGTAGAACTTGCAGGTATTCACAAAGCCCTTGGAAACACCATTATTTACGTTACTCATGATCAGACAGAAGCAATGACTCTGGGAGACAGGATCGTAGTGATGAATCAGGGAGTGGTACAGCAGGCAGATACTCCGCAGAATCTGTATGCTTATCCGGTAAATCGGTTTGTTGCAGGATTCATCGGTTCTCCATCTATGAACTTTATCAAAGGTCTGGCAATGGAAAAGGTAGGAATCCCTACATTCCGTACAGAGAACGACGGAGACATCCCAATCCCGGATTTCTTATGGAAAATCCTGAAACGTCAGGGCTATGTTGGAAGAAACATTGAACTCGGAATCCGTCCGGAACATTTCCTGGAAAAACCCGCAGAAGCAGATACCAGAGGAGAGTGGAAAATGGAAGTCACAGTCACAGCCAGAGAACTGCTTGGGGCAGAAGTAATCCTTCATTTCAATCACGATGGTCAGGACTGCTGTGCAAAAGTTTCCGGTGACAGTCTGCTTGATAAAGGCGATAAAGTAACACTCTGGATCGACATGGCATACATTTCAGCATTTGATCTGGAAACTCAGGAGAATATCACTCTGAGAAAAGGGATGTTTTCATAAGCAATGATATTGTTCAAAAGTTCAATATAAAACTCATAAAAACAGGAAAGGTGTTCAATACATGAAGAAGTTAAAAAACACAGGTGCCTACGCATACCTGTTTCCAAGCTTTCTGATCTTTGGAATCTTCTTATTCTACCCGTTTTTTAAGACTTTATACTTAAGTCTTTTTAAAACGAATAAGATGGGACAGGCAAAACTATTCGTAGGACTTGGCAACTACAAAGAATTATTACAGTCATCCTCATTCTGGAACAGTCTGGCAGTTACTCTGATCTTTGTTGTGATCGTAGTTGCAGTCAGTATGATCCTGGGACTTACAACAGCAGTCCTCTGCAACAAAACATTTCCGGGAATCCGTTTTTTCAGTACTGCATATGCACTGCCAATGGCAATCGCATCCAGTTCAGCAGCTATGATCTTCAAGATCATGCTTCATCCGTCCGTGGGAATCATCAACAAGATTTTCCATCTGGATATCAACTGGGTCAGTGATCCGAAATATGCACTGATCTGCGTAGCAGTTCTTACTGCATGGCTCAATAGCGGGATCAACTTCCTGTATTTTTCAGCAGGATTAAGTAACATTGATGAAACTATTTATGAACGGGCTTCTGTAGACGGAGCAAGTTCATTTCAGAAATTCTACCGCCTGACACTTCCGGGACTGGCACCAATGATGTTCTATACATTAGTAGTAAACATCATCCAGGCATTTCAGTCATTCGGACAGGTCAAGATCCTGACACAGGGCGGTCCGGGAGAATCTACAAACCTGATCGTGTACTCTATTTACAGAGATGCATTCTTTAACTACCGTTTTGGAAGTGCAGCAGCCCAGTCAGTTGTACTTTTCCTGATCGTGCTGGTACTTACACTGGTAATGTTTAAAATCGAGAAAAAAGGAGTGAAATATTAATGTCACAGATAGGCAGCATCACTGCTGAAAAAGAAAAACAGATGGCTCTGGAACGCCAGAGGTTTCAGGAAGTAAAAGCAAAAATGCTGGCGCAGCAGAAATATAAAAGAGTGGCCAGAACTGCCGGACACATTGCATTAAATATTGTCGTGGCGTTAATTGTTCTTCTGCCTCTTTTATACGCAGTAAGTATTGCATTTATGCCATCCGGTGAACTTTTTACTCTGGATATGAATATCCTGCCCAAACATCCGACATTGGAGAATTTCCGACAGGCACTGCAGAAGGTTCCACTGGTTCGTTTTGTAGTAAACTCTTTCCTGGTAGCAGGTCTCATCACTTTCGGACAGATCATTTCCTGTTCACTGGCAGCGTTTTCCTTTTCCTTTCTGGATTTCAAAGGAAAAAATGTGCTGTTTATGCTGGTGATGGCAACTATGATGATTCCGGGAGAGGCAACGATTATTTCCAATTACCTGACAGTCAGCGGATGGAACTGGCTGGATTCCTATCAGGTACTGATCGTGCCTTATCTCACATCTGCAATGGGAATCTTCCTGTTCAGACAGTTTTATCTTACATTTCCGATTTCGCTGTATGAATCAGCGAAGATTGACGGCTGCTCCAATCTGCGATTTATCTGGCAGATTCTGATGCCGCTGACAAAATCAGCAATGGGAGCTATGGCAGTGTACACATTTATTAATGCATGGAATATGTACATGTGGCCATTACTTGTGACAGGATCAGACAAGATGCGTACTGTGCAGATCGGTATCGGTATGCTGGACAGCGTAGACTCCCAGTCTATTACATTGATGATCGCAGGCGTAGTACTGATTATCCTTCCGTCCATTTCCATATTCATTGCAGGACAGAAGCAGCTGATCAGAGGTATGTTCTCAGGTGCCGTAAAAGGCTGAGAAATAGAGAAAACAAAAACAAACAACATGAAAAGAAAGAGGTAAGTTATGAAGCGTAAACTCGCAGTATTATTAACAGCAGCAACAGTATTCAGCGCAATTCTTCCAACTACCTGCATGGCAGCAGAGAAAAAGGCAGACATTCCGGAGGGAACAACGATTTCATTCTGGCACGCAATGGGCGGTGTCAACGGGGAAGCACTGGACTATCTGGTAAATAAATTTAATGAAGAAAATGAATATGGAATTAAAGTGGATTCTCAGTATCAGGGAGAATATGACGATGAGATCAATAAGTTAAAAAGTGCCCAGCTTGGAAATATGGGAGCTGATCTGGTGCAGATTTATGATATCGGAACCCGTTTCATGATCGATTCCGGATGGGTGATCCCAATGCAGGACATGATTGACAGCGAAGGATATGATGTATCTGATCTGGAACCAAATATCACAGCTTATTATATAGTAGATGATAAATTATATTCCATGCCATTTAACTCCTCTACACCGATTCTTTATTACAACAAGGATATGTTTGACAAAGCAGGTGTGACAGAGGTACCTACAAGCCTTGAGGGAATCGCAGAGGTTGCAGATGACCTTGTAAACAAAGGCGGTGCGGGAGAAGCATTATCCATGGGAATCTATGGATGGTTTTTCGAAGAGTTTATGTGCAAACAGGGTCTGCCATATGTAGATAACGGAAACGGACGTGAGGCAGCAGCTACAAAGGTTGCATTCGATGAAAACGGAGGTGCACTGAATATTCTTAATGAGTGGAAGAAACTTTATGACGCAGGCTATGCACCAAACGTAGGAAGAGGCGGAGATTCCGGACTTGCAGATTTCTCTTCCGGAAAAGCAGCTATGACATTAGGTTCCACAGCGTCCCTGAAACAGATTCTGCAGGATGTAAACGGTTCCTTTGAAGTAGGTACCGCATACTTCCCATCCATTACAGATGATGATAAAGGTGGTGTATCCATCGGTGGTGCTTCTCTCTGGATGCTTGACAACCAGGATGATGCAAAGAAAGCAGCTACATGGGAATTTGTAAAATATCTGGTATCTGCGGAATCACAGGCATACTGGAATGCACAGACAGGATACTTCCCTGTAACAACAGCAGCACATGACGAGCAGGTATTCAAAGACAACATTGCAAAATACCCACAGTTCCAGACAGCCATTGACCAGCTTCATGATTCTGCACCGGAATATGCAGGTGCACTTCTCAGTGTATTCCCGGAAGCACGTGCGATTGTAGAGACAGAAGTAGAGAATATGCTCAACGGAAAAGAATCTGCAGAGGATGCGGTGAGCAAAATGGCTTCTGATATGAACAAATCTATCGAAGATTATAACTTGCTGAATGAATAAAAAATATTGAAAACAGTATACCGAGAGGTGTTATAATCATTCACAGGAAAAATATTTATACTTAAATGAGGACAGGGGGCTGCGTATGCGGTTCCCTGTTTATGAAGATTTACGGTAATTTCCACAATATGACAGCCTAGCTGTCTGGGTATTTTGCAAAAAAGCGGAGATGGAAAAGGTGAAATATATTATTGGGGGATATTGTAAATGAATTTTATATAAGAGAGGCATATGGAAATGACAGAAACAATAAAGAGAACAACAAAAGTATGGGCACACAGGGGTGCCAGCGGATACAGACCGGAGAACACTCTGGAAGCATTTGAACTTGCTATCAGACAGGGCGCAGACGGAATCGAACTGGATGTACATACTTCCGCAGACGGCGAACTCATCGTTATGCACGACGAAAACGTAGATCGTGTCACAGACGGAACCGGACTGATCAAAGATATGACACTGGCTCAATTGAAAGAATTAAAAGTCAGCACACCCGCAGAACCATCGGGAATTTATCACATTCCAACTCTGGCAGAAGTACTGGAGCTCATGCGCACCACAGACATGATGATAAACATTGAACTAAAGAACAGCATCTGCTTCTATCCGGGAATGGAAGAGAAGATTCTGAAACTGGTAAAAGAAATGAATATGGAAGACCAACTGATCTATTCTTCCTTTAATCATTATAGCCTGTTGCAGTTAAAACAGTTAGACAATCAGGTACAGACCGGAATCCTTTTCAGTGACGGATGGGTAAATCCAGCCATGTACGCCAAAAATCTCGGAATCAACGCCGTACACCCTGCAGTTTATCACCTGAAATACCCACAATTCATAGAAGAAGTCAAACGTGCCGGACTGAAAATGCACGTATGGACTGCCAACAAACCAGAACACATCCAGCTGGTAAAAGACGCAGGTGCAGAAGCAGTCATTACCAATTATCCGGACAGAGCGATTGAGATTATAGAGAAATAAAAAATTCCTGCCTGTTCATATGAAACTGTCATATGTTCAGGCAGGATTCTTTCTTGTATCATTATATAGATATTGTGGATTTTCAGAGTTTTCTGCTGCTATTTGAAAACCATTTCAGAAATTATTTCTGCAGTTTCTTAGCATGCTCAGATTTCGGCTCACAGGTAAGTTCAACACCCAGCTTACGGAATTCCAGGATATCCACCTGAGACAGGAGTACGGAAGTATGAACCTGGCAGCCTTTTAATTTCGGAATCTGCTGTAGCGCAAGCTTTGCGTCTTCGTTATCAGCAGCACTGATGGAAAGCGCGATCAGAGTTTCATCAGAATGAAGTCTTGGGTTCCTGCTTCCCAGATATTCTGTTTTGAGTGCCTGAATCGGTCTTAATGCTTCCGGAGAGATAACATGTTTGTCATGATCGATTCCTGCCAGTTCTTTCAGTGCATTCAGAAGCAGTGCTGAGGATGCCCCGAGAAGTTCAGAAGTCTTACCTGTAACAATACGTCCGTCAGGAAGTTCCAGGGCAGCAGCAGGTGCACCTGTTTCTTCTTCGCGTTTCAACGCAGCAGGAACCACCTTGCGGTCTTCGATGGTTACATGAGCCTGTTTCAGCAGAAGTTCGATTTTGAAAACTTCTTCCTCACGTCCGGCTCCGCGAACCAGAGCTTCCATGCTCTTATAATATCTGCGGATGATCTCCTGACGTGCAGCTTCCTTGCAGACTTCATCATCAACGATGCAGTTACCGGCCATATTAACGCCCATATCTGTGGGAGATTTGTAAGGGCACTCGCCCATGATCTTTTCAAACATAGCCTGAAGAACAGGGAAAACTTCAACGTCACGGTTGTAGTTGATGGTAGTTTCTCCATATGCTTCCAGATGGAACGGGTCGATCATGTTCACATCATTTAAGTCTGCAGTAGCTGCTTCATATGCCAGGTTTACCGGATGCTTCAGAGGAATATTCCAGATTGGGAAAGTTTCAAATTTGGCATATCCTGCCTTGACACCGCGCTTGTATTCATGGTAAAGCTGAGAAAGGCAGGCGGCCATTTTTCCGCTTCCGGGTCCTGGAGCAGTGATGACAACCAGTGGTCTTGTTGTTTCGATATAATCGTTCTTGCCATATCCCTCATCACTTACAATAAAGGAAGTATTATTCGGATAACCCGGGATCAGATAAAGCACGTATACTTTGATTCCAAGCTTCTCCAGACGTTTCTTAAACGCATCTGCGCTTTCCTGTCCGGAATACTGGGTGATGCAGACACTTCCTACATAAAGTCCGCGCTCTGTAAAGACTTCCATAAGGCGGAGTACATCTTCATCATAAGTGATACCCAGGTCACCTCTGACTTTATTTTTATCAATATCAGCGGCGCTGATTACAATAACGATCTCTGCCTGATCAGAAAGCTGCATCAGCATACGCAGTTTGCTGTCCGGCTCAAATCCCGGAAGAACTCTGGAAGCATGGTAGTCATCAAAAAGCTTGCCGCCGAATTCCAGATAAAGCTTGTTGCCAAACTTATTGATACGTTCCCGAATATGTTCGGACTGCATTTTCAGATATTTGTCGTTGTCAAATCCTATCTTCATTTGTTCGTTTCCTTTCCTCTCCCTATTATTTCTATCTGTTCCTATGTTTAAAAACACTTTGCCATTAGTATACTACAAAAGAACAGGTTTGTAACGATAAATTTAAATTAAAAATAAATATATTTTTCTATTTTTTTCAAAAACAGACAGGATTTCCAAATATCCAGGTTGATTTATAGGAAAATTCTCTTTATAATAAAATAGATAATAAATAGGAGGAACAAAATGGATAATCACATGGACAATAACCCAAATGGCAATGGTCCTGATAATAAGGGTCCGGGTAAAATGGATCCGAATAAAAATCATCAGTCGATCCTTGCCTTTCTGGTGTGCCTTCTGATCACTCTGGTGTGTTTTGCTATGTTTACCAATATGCTCAAAGATAATTCCAGTGAGATCAGTTATGATAAATTTATCAAAATGGTAGACAACGGAGAAGTGAAAAAAGTCACACTGCAATCAGATACCCTGACGATTGTGCCCAAGCAGCAGGATTCGGACTTTTCGGAAAAGGTTTATTATACCAATCAGATGGAGTCAGAGGATAAGCTCACAGAACGTCTGGAAGGGACAGGAATTAAATTTCAGTCACAGCCGCCGGACGCTGTCAGTGAAGTAGTGGCTATGCTGGTAAGTGTTCTGCTTCCAACACTGTTGCTGTTTGCACTTCTCATGATATTTATGCGCCGAATGAATAAAGGCGGCGGAATGATGGGAGTTGGTAAGAGCCGTGCCAAAGCTTATATCCAGAAGGATACAGGAGTAACCTTCAAGGATGTGGCAGGACAGGATGAGGCCAAGGAATCCTTGCAGGAGGTAGTGGACTTCCTTCATAATCCCGGTAAATATACAACTATTGGAGCTAAGCTTCCCAAGGGAGCGCTTCTGGTTGGACCTCCCGGAACAGGTAAAACCCTTCTGGCAAAGGCTGTTGCAGGAGAAGCGCATGTGCCGTTTTTCTCTTTATCAGGTTCTGAATTTGTAGAAATGTTTGTAGGCGTGGGTGCATCCCGTGTTCGTGATCTGTTTGAGGAAGCAAAGAAAAATGCTCCCTGTATTATTTTTATTGATGAAATTGATGCCATAGGAAAGAGTCGTGATTCCCATTACGGCGGCGGAAATGATGAGAGAGAACAGACCTTGAATCAGTTACTGGCGGAGATGGATGGTTTTGACACTTCCAAGGGGCTTCTGATTTTGGCGGCTACCAACCGTCCGGAGGTTCTGGATCCTGCTCTTCTCCGTCCGGGACGTTTTGACAGGCGGGTGATTGTTGACCGTCCGGATCTGAAAGGCCGAATTGAGATTCTGAAAGTACATGCCAGAAATGTCAGTCTGGATGAGACTGTGGATTTTGAAAACATTGCATTGGCAACTTCCGGTGCAGTTGGCTCAGACCTGGCAAATATGGTCAATGAAGCTGCGATTTTGGCAGTGAAAAATGGCCGGCGTGCAGTATCTCAGAGAGATTTGTTGGAAGCAGTGGAAGTAGTTCTGGTGGGCAAGGAGAAGAAAGACAGGATTCTCAGTGCTCAGGAGCGAAAGATTGTTTCTTATCATGAGGTGGGACATGCATTGGTCAGTGCACTGCAGAAAGACGCAGAGCCAGTACAGAAGATTACCATTGTGCCCAGAACCATGGGAGCACTGGGATATGTTATGCAGGTACCTGAGGAAGAGAAGTATCTTAATACCAAGAAGGAACTGGAAGCTATGCTTGTAGGTTATCTTGGCGGCCGTGCGGCAGAAGAGCTGGTTTTTGATACAGTGACTACAGGTGCGGCAAATGATATTGAACAGGCTACCAAGGTAGCAAGAGCTATGGTTACGCAATATGGTATGTCTGAGAAATTTGGATTGATGGGACTGGCTACACAGGAGAATCAGTATCTAAGCGGAAGAGCTGTGCTGAATTGTGGAGATGATACAGCAACAGAGGTAGATCATGAAGTAATGATACTTCTTCATAATTCTTATGAGGAGGCGAAGCAGCTTCTTGGCAGTCACAGAGCAGCACTGGACAGGATTGCTGAATATCTGATCCGAAGGGAAACAATCACAGGCAAAGAGTTTATGAAGATTTTTCGTGCCGTGGAGATGGGAATGGATATTCCGGAGAATCTGGACGAGTTTGAACTGAAAGATAAAACAGAAGAATAGGTGAAAAATGGGCTGTTACGTTAAAATGATGTAACAGCCTTTTTACTGTTCGCTGGTAACATCCCGCGAAGCGTGTTGCTGGGAACGGAGTGAACAGTAACACAGCCTTTTTTCTTAATCGGAAATATTGCGGTGATGATTGACGAAGTCAGAGTCATAATTTACAATTATTATGACTATCTAATGAATGCTTCTGATATTATGGTAAGTGAAAGGAACAGGTAATAGATATTGTTTCAGATAGAGGAAGAATTAAAAAAGCTTCCGGGGAAACCGGGGGTTTATATTATGCATGGCGAGAAGGATGAGATCATTTATGTGGGAAAGGCAGTAAGCCTGAAAAACCGGGTTCGGCAGTATTTTCAGAGTAGCCGGAATAAAGGGGCCAAAATAGAACAGATGGTAACACATATATCCAGATTCGAATATATCATTACAGATTCTGAACTGGAAGCCCTTGTGTTGGAGTGTAATCTGATCAAGGAGCATCGGCCAAAGTATAATACCATGCTTAAGGATGACAAAAGTTATCCTTTTATCAAAGTAACGGTAAATGAAGAATATCCCAGAGTACTGTTTGCCAGGAGAATGCGTAAGGATAAAGCTAAATATTTTGGCCCTTATACCAGTGCAGGGGCAGTAAAGGATGTGATCGAACTGGTGCGCAAGCTGTATAAAGTTCGTTCATGCAGCCGTGTTCTTCCCAGGGACTGTGGAAAGGACAGACCATGTCTGTATTATCATATGAAACAGTGTGCTGCTCCCTGTCAGGGATATGTAACTTCTGAGGAGTACAAAAAGAGCATCGGTAAACTGTTGAAATTTCTAAATGGAGACTTTCAGGATACCATTGACATGCTTACAGAGAAAATGGTGACAGCATCCGAAGAAATGCGGTTTGAAGATGCTATGGAATACCGGGATCTTATCCGCAGTATTCAGAAGATTGGGGAGAGACAGAAAATTACAAGCTACGGGGAAGAAGATAAGGATATTATTGCAGCTGCCATGGATGACAGTCTGGATCTGCGTGAGCAGGACGCGGTAGTGCAGGTATTTTTTGTCCGAGGAGGTAAACTGATCGGCAGAGAACATTTCTTTCTTAGAGTGGCAAGGGGTGATACCAGATCACAGGTGTTATCCAGTTTTATCAAACAATTTTATGCAGGGACGCCTTTTATTCCCAGGGAGATCATGCTCCAGAGAGAAATAGAGGATGCTTCGATTATTGAAGAATGGCTGACTTCCAGGAGAAAACAGAGAGTATATATCCGGGTGCCGAAAAAAGGAACCAAAGAAAAACTGGTGGAGCTTGCAGAAGAAAATGCAAGAATGGTTCTGGATAAAGACAGAGAACGTATCAGGCGTGAGGAGGGCAGAACAATCGGTGCTGTCCATGAGATAGAGACCTGGCTGGGACTTTCCGGGATCAGAAGGATGGAGGCTTATGATATTTCTAATATCAGTGGATTTGAATCTGTTGGCTCTATGGTAGTTTATGAAAAAGGAAAGCCAAAACGCAGTGATTACCGTAAGTTTAAGATTAAGTGGGTGCAGGGCCCCAATGACTATGCCAGTATGGAAGAGGTATTGACCAGACGTTTCACCCATGAAGGAAAGGATGAGTTTGATAGCTTTTCTATTTTGCCGGATCTGATTCTGATGGACGGAGGCAGAGGACAGGTGAATATTGCACTGAAGGTTCTGGAAGAACTGGGAATTAATATTCCGGTATGTGGTATGGTAAAGGATGATCATCACAGGACCAGGGGGCTTTATTATAACAATGCGGAAATTCCTGTTGATGCAGGAAGCGAGGGCTTTCGTCTGATCACCAGAATTCAGGATGAAGCCCACAGATTTGCTATAGAATTCCATAGGTCTCTGCGAAGCAAAGAACAGGTACATTCTCTGCTGGATGATATTCCGGGAATCGGAGAAACCAGACGTAAGGCGTTGATGCGGAAATTCAAATCCCTGGAAAATATCCGGGATGCCTCCCTGGAAGAACTGACAGAGACAGAGAGTATGAACGCAGGAAGTGCACAGCAGGTATATGATTTTTTTCATGTGTCAAATAGTAAGTAATCAGGTTAAGGGTTACATTATATATAGGAGTGTGCTATAATAAAAAACAGGAGATTTTAACTGAAAAGGAGAAAACAAATGAAGGGTGTGCAGTTGACAAAATTAGTACAGGAGCTGGGACTTCACAATCTTACTCCCGAAATTGATCTGGCTGAGATCTGGATAAAAACTGCTGAGATCAACAGACCGGCACTTCAGCTTACAGGGTATCTGGAGCACTTTGCAAATGAACGTGTGCAGATTATCGGATATGTGGAGTATACTTATCTGATGCAGCTCAGTGACGAAGAACGTAAGTTTAAATATGAGAGGTTTATTTCAAGCAAGATTCCGTGTGTGATTTTCAGCACGATGACCAGACCATCTCAGGATATGATTGATCTGGCGTTGAAATATCATGTGCCTACATTTGTGACAGAGAGAATAACATCAAGTTTTATGGCTGAGATTATCCGCTGGCTGGGAGTTCAGTTGGCACCCTGTATTTCTATTCATGGTGTTCTGGTGGATGTATATGGTGAAGGTGTACTTATTACAGGCGAGAGTGGAATCGGTAAAAGTGAAGCTGCTCTGGAACTGATCAAGCGAGGACACCGTCTGGTAAGCGATGATGTGGTAGAACTTCGAAAAGTTAGTGATGTTACTCTGGTTGGTTCTGCACCGGATATTACCAGACATTTTATTGAGCTTCGTGGTATTGGAATTATTGATGTAAAGACTCTTTTTGGTGTTGAGAGTGTTAAGGATACACAGTCGGTGGATCTGGTGATCAAGCTAGAGGAGTGGGACAGAGATAAAGAGTATGATCGTCTGGGACTTCATGAGGAATACACGGAATATCTGGGCAATAAGATAGTATGCCATTCCCTGCCAATTCGTCCGGGACGAAATCTGGCAATTATCGTTGAATCTGCGGCAGTTAACCATCGACAGAAAAAAATGGGCTATAATGCGGCGGAGGAGCTTTATAAGCGAGTACAGGCTAATATTGCCAAGAAACGGGAGACTAAATAATGCATGAGTATGACCGGGCAAGAAGGTACGGTATAAATACTGAAAAAGATAAATAATGGAGGCTAATATGGGAAAGTATTGTTTTGGAATTGACGTAGGTGGTACTTCGGTAAAATGCGGACTTTTTCAGACGGATGGTATTTTGATGGAAAAGTGGGAAATTCCTACGCGTAAGGAGAATAACGGCGAGGCCATTCTTCCGGATATTGCGAAAACAATTTTGGATAAGATCGAAGAACGAAAGTTGGATAAGGCGGAAATCGATGGTGTGGGAATTGGCGTTCCGGGACCGGTCAATGATAAAGGGGAGGTTTTGTGTGCAGTAAATCTCTTCTGGGGATTTAAAGCGGTGACCAAAGAGCTGACAGAGTTGACAGGTCTTCCATCTATGGCAGGCAATGATGCCAATGTAGCTGCTCTCGGCGAAGCCTGGAAGGGCGCGGCAGCAGGAGCTAAAAATGTAATTATGGTTACCCTTGGCACAGGCGTTGGAGGCGGAATTATTCTGGATAGCAGAATTATTTCCGGTTCCCATGGAGCTGGAGGAGAGATTGGTCATGCAGCTGTTCAGCATGATGAGACAGAAAAATGCAACTGTGGAAACAGAGGCTGTTTGGAACAGTACGCATCTGCAACAGGCATTGTACGTGTGGCAAAAAGAGTTATGGAAGCTACTGATGAGGAGAGTGTTCTTCGTGGCTTTTCCAGACTTTCTGCGAAAAATGTTCTGGATGCATACAAAGAAGGGGATAAGCTGGCTGCAAAAGTTATGGATGAGGTTGGAGAGAAGCTGGGAAGTGCCCTTGCTGTGTTTGCCTGCGTTGTTGATCCAGAGGCCATTGTAATAGGTGGTGGTGTTTCCAGAGCAGGACAGCCTTTGATCGATTGTATTGAAACACATTATAAAAAGTATGCATTTTCAGCATGCAAGGAAACTCCGATCATTCTGGCAAAGCTGGGAAATGATGCAGGAATTTATGGTTCTGCCAGAATGGTGATCTGATAAAGAAGATATAGATAAAATTAGAAAATTAAAAAACCGCATTCTGTTTTTGCAGAATGCGGTTTTTTTGAAGAGTAATTAATAATCAATCTGATACTGACTATCATCGCCGCCATCATCGGTATCACCAGTATTATCATAATCATTATCTCCGGTGTTGTCACCGTCAGTGCCATCCGTGTTTTCGGTGCCATCAGTGCTATCATCAGAAGTGTCTGTATTTTCGGCATCGGAAGTGTCCGTATTTTCGGCATCAGAAGTGTCTGTGCTGGAAGAATCTGTCTGATCTGAAGTATCATAATCATAACTGCTTTCGTCGTAGAAGTGTTCTTCACAGTATTCTGTTGGCATAGTACCTACATCGAAATATTCTGTGGTTACAGGACAGCCGGCTCTTGGAAGAAGTCCGGAGATAGCACAGATGCTCAGTTTTTCTACACTTGCAGGTTTCTCAAAATCTTTTTGAGGCAGTCCCTCATGGATTCTTGTCATAACTTTTTTCCAAAGATTACGGTGATATTTACGTGCATAATCAGGAAGCTTTTCGTTGTTATCATAACCGGACCATATTGCACAGGTATAATAAGGGGTATATCCCACAAACCAAACATCGTTATAAGCTTCAGTAGTACCGGTTTTACCGGCTACAGCCATATTATCAAGCTGGCAGGCGGTACCTGTACCGTATTTGACAACATCCTCCATAGCACTTGTAAGGAGATAAGCAGTGCTTTCCTTGATTACAGAACGCTCTACAGAGGTATTCTCGATCAGTACATTACCGTTATGATCCAGGATTTTGGTATAGTAAATTGGTTTGATATAATTACCGCTATTTGCGATAGATGCATAGGCAGCACATAATTCTACATTTGTGACACCCTTGGTAATACCACCAAGTGCTGTGGCAAGGTTGGCATCACTCCAGATATTGCCATTGGCATCCTTATCTGCTTCTGTTCCGTGTGCCAGGGTGGTAAATCCAAAATTATCCAGATATTTCAGTCCCAGATCAGGGGTTACTTCTTCCAGACATTTTACCGCAACAACGTTAACGGAGTTCTGAATTGCTGTACGGATAGTAGTTGTTCCTTCGTAGGAACGTGTACTGTTATTGACTGGAGATCCGTCCGGATAGGTATATGGTTCATCTTCAAAAGTAGTAGCAAGTGTCATGCCCTTTTCATTTAATGCAGGAGCATAGGTAGATACAATTTTGAATGTTGAACCTGGCTGGCGGGTAGTGTCTGTAGCTCGGTTTAGGGTCAGGCTGGCTGTTTTTTCGCCGCGCCCGCCAATCAGGGCTTTTACATAACCTGTATGCTGATCGATGACACTCATAGAGGACTGAGGCTGTGGTGCGAAATTTACACGTTCTGCAACTATTTTGCTGCCGTCAGCCAGAATGTTTTCTTTATAACGATCTACATAAGTCTGGCCTTCTTCAGGAGAATCAAAGAGAAGATCAAAATTCGGATCCTCATTCTGGAAATAAAGCTGCAGCATTTCTTTGCTGTAGTTAACCTGATTGCCTTCGGGATCTGTAACAGTAAGGGCAAAATCCAGTTCATACTGTGTCTGATCCGGGAAATTGGAAGGATCGGTATATTCCTCATCCAGAATATTCTGGATAGCAGAATCCTGGGTGGTATAGACTTTAAGACCGCCGCTGTAAAGCAGGTTGGTAGCCTGGGTTTTTGTGTAACCCTTAATATTCATAAGGTCATTAATGATCTGGTCTGTCAGTTCATCCTCGAAATAGGTATAAATGGTATTGGAATTGTCGGAGTGTTTTTCCTGGGCAGCCTGAATCCTGGAATATACATCATCTTCAAGAGCCTCTTTATACTGTTCTTCAGTAATATAGTTCTGATCAAGCATATGTTGCAGAACTTCTTTTCGACGTTTTTTGTTGCTGTCAGGGTTAAGAATAGGATTAAATTTTGTAGGATTCTGGGTGATACCTGCTAAAGTGGCACATTCAGAAAGGTTAAGATCCCATACGTCCTTATCAAAATATTGTCTGGCAGCAGCCTGTACACCATATGCACCGGCACCAAGGTTGATCGTATTCAGATAGTTTTCAAGAATGGCATCCTTATCAGTTTTTTTCTCAACCTGAATGGCAAGATACTGTTCCTGGAATTTACGTGTGAAACGTTCAAGCTGGGTAGATTCACTGGTCCAGTTGGTGAAAACATTATTTTTAAGCAGCTGCTGGGTGATCGTGCTGGCACCTTCCGAAAAATCGCCGCTTGTGAGAGCTTTTACGCCTGCGCGGAGAATACCTCGGACATCGATACCATTATGTTCATAAAATCGTTCATCCTCGATAGCAACTACTGCATGCTGCAATTCTACCGGAATCTGTTCCAGGGTTACAGGCAGTCGGTTGGCATCGGGAGCAGCCAGTTTACGAATCTGATTGCCCTGATCATCGTAGAGAAATGTTGCATAACCTAAGGGCATGATATCAATGTCATTTACATCAGGAGCATTATCAATAACTCCTTTAAAAGATCCGATTCCCAGACAGGTCACTCCGATACAGAGTGCGATCAGAGATACAAACAGCAATCTGATGAACGAAACCCTGGCACGTTTTCCCATCATGGAGGAACGGGAAATCAGAGAATTTCGCTTCTGCGCTGCGGATTTTTTACCATAGTTCATGTTAGACCTCCTTTATAATCCGTTTAATTATATCAAATAAGAATAAGTAAATAAAGCATAAAATAAAAAAATAGAGATAATCTGTTATCAGGTCTGTCGTTTTATCTGTTCATTAGTATATACAATACTGGTTTTTTTTTGTAATCCGTGATACACTGTAAATCGTTACTGGTCACTCCGTTCACAGTAACGTAGCCAAAATTCATTCCAGATTGCCTGCGGCAATGGAATTTTGGCTCGTATGTCTCGGGATAGTGGTGTGTGAATAGTAACTGTAAATCATAAAACACTTTGCTTACAGTAAAAACGGAGGAATCCTAAATGCTTGAAAAATATAAAACGGTATACGAAGGCGGTGAAGGCGAGATTATTGAAAAAAAATCCAGATTCATTGCTACTGTGCGTCCGGTGAATACAGAAGAAGAGGCTCTGGCATTTATAGAAGAAATGAAAAAAAAATACTGGGATGCCAGACATAATTGTTATGTGTATTCTGTAGGAAAAAACAGAGAATATACCAGATGCAGTGATGATGGCGAACCCTCAGGAACTGCAGGACGGCCTATGCTGGATGTGATTCTGGGAGAAGATATTTATAATGTGGCGGCAGTAGTTACCAGATATTTTGGCGGGGTTCTGCTGGGAACCGGCGGTTTGGTACGTGCTTATTCCAAAAGTCTCCAGGAAGGTTTGGCGGTCAGCACAATAATTGAGAAAACCCATGGGATTTCCATGGAAATAATTACAGATTACACAGGGATCGGAAAAATCCAATATATAGCCGGAGAACAAAGGCTTCCTATTCTGGACACAGAATATACAGATAAAGTGGTTGTTCATCTCCTTGTCCCTTCTGACCAGATCCAGATTACAGAAAAAAAGATTACTCAGGCAACCAATGGACGTGCCAGATTAAAAAAAGACAGAGATTTATATTATGCAGCGGTAAATGGTGAAATAAAAATTTTTCAGGAATAAAGTAACAGGGAGCAGTCCTGCAGATAATAAGTATCTGCAGGACTGCTCCCTGGAATTTTTTTACTACATATTCAGGATCAGCATTTTTCCGGTTCCGGATACTCTGTTCCAAAAGTATCCACAGTCATACTTTTGATTTTCTGCTCATCCAGAGGTCTGTCATTATAATCGGTATCTTCCTCTGCAATTCGGTTTACCACATCCATGCCTTCTGTGATCTTGCCAAACGCTGCGTACTCTCCATCCAGATGTGGAGCGTTTTTATGCATGATAAAAAACTGGCTGCCTGCAGAATTTGGGTTCATAGCTCTTGCCATGGACAGTACACCTGCAGTATGTTTCAGATCATTTTTGAATTTGTTATGGGTAAATTCGCCTTTGATGCTATATCCGGGGCCTCCCATTCCATTTCCGTTGGGACATCCGCCCTGGATCATAAAGCCATTGATCACACGGTGAAAAATCAGTCCGTCGTAGAAGTTCTTTTTTACAAGACTGATAAAATTATTTACTGTATTTGGGGCGATCTCAGGATATAATTCAGCTTTCATCACATCGCCGTTCTCCATGGTAATAGTAACGATTGGATTTGCCATAGTTATTCTCCTTTTCAAAAAGTATTGTATTTCCTTGTTCGCTCTATTATAATATGCACAGAATAATTCTGCAAGAAAAAGGTGGAAAACATGATTATAGAGACAAATACCCCGCAGGAAACTTTCTGTGTAGGGAAGAAAATCGGTGAAAATGCCAGACCGGGACAGATTTATACCCTGACCGGTGACCTGGGAGTGGGAAAGACTGTTTTCACTCAGGGAGTGGCGGCAGGACTGGGAATTACAGAACCTATCAGTAGTCCGACTTTTACAATTATACAGGAATATGAGACCGGACGTCTTCCACTGTACCATTTTGATGTTTATCGTATTGGTGACATTGAGGAGATGGAAGAAATCGGTTATGATGATTATTTTTTTGGAAAGGGAATCTGCCTGATTGAATGGGCAAATCTTATTGAAGAGATACTTCCGGAAAATCTTATTCAGATCACCATTGAAAAAGACCTGGAAAAAGGATTTGACTATCGAAGAATCACAGTGACAGGATTAGAATAAAACAGGCTATGTTCAGACTGATAAGAATTAATAAAAGCTGATATAAAATTTTGGACTGAGTGATATGGTCAGAAAATGAGGTAAATAGTAAATGAAGATTTTAGCATTGGACAGTTCAGGAATTGTCGCATCTGTAGCAGTTATTGAAGATGATATTCTGCTGGCAGAATATACGGTTAATTATAAAAAAACACATTCCCAGACACTTCTGCCTATGTTGGATGAGGTAGTAAAAATGACAGAATTGGATCTGGAAACCATAGATGCAATTGCGGTGGCAGCAGGTCCTGGATCCTTTACAGGACTCCGGATAGGCTCTGCCACAGCGAAGGGATTAGGACTGGCATTGAAGAAACCTTTGATAGCTGTTCCTACAGTGGATGCACTGGCATATAATCTTTATGATGTCAGTGGTCTGATCTGCCCTATTATGGATGCCAGAAGAAGCCAGGTTTATACAGGTATTTACAGATTTGAAGAGCATAAGCTTGTGGCTGTGAAACAACAATGGGCATCTCCGGTGACGGAACTGATCGAAGAATTAAATAAGCTTGGAGAACCTGTGACTTTTTTGGGAGATGGAGTCCCTGTGTTCCGCAGTATGATCGAAGAAAAGCTGCAGGTACATTATTCCTTTGCGCCTGCACATGTGAATAAGCAGCGGGCAGCGGCGGTGGGTACACTTGGAATGATCTATTACAAAGAGGGCAGAACAGAGACTGCCATGGAACATGTTCCGGAATATCTTCGAGTTTCTCAGGCAGAACGGGAACGGGCAGAAAGAGAGAAAGCAAAACAGGCTTAAAAGGGGATAAATGCATGATTCTAAGAGAAATGTTGATAGATGACCTGAAACAGGTCATGGAGATCGAGAGGGAACTGTTTCATGTACCTTGGACAAGAGAGGGCTTTTTTACTTTTCTTACCAGAGAAGATGCTATGTTTCTTGTAGTGGAGGAAAAGGAACAGATATTGGGATATTGCGGGCTTCTTATGGTGCTGGATGAAGGTGACATCACAAATGTGGCAGTGCGCAGAGACAGACAAAAGGAAGGAATTGGTAATTTTCTTATGGAGAGTCTTATCCGGCTGGCTGCTGAGAGAGGGGTTACTACGATTCATCTGGAGGTTCGGGTAGGAAATGACAGGGCTATCCGTCTTTATGAACGCAATGGTTTTACCAGAGATGGTATCCGAAAGGGATATTACAGTGATCCGACAGAGGATGCATTACTTATGACCAGACATCCTGAAAATAATTAAGAATTTTTGGGTAGATATTGTCTGGCAGCTATTCTATGTCGGAAAACAGGAGGAAATATATGTTAGATATTTGTTTAGTGGGAACCGGAGGCATGATGCCTCTTCCGAGAAGATGGCTGACTGCACTTATGACAAGGTATAACGGAAGCAGCCTTCTTATTGATTGCGGAGAGGGAACTCAGGTTGCAATTAAGGAGAAAGGGTGGAGCTTTAAACCTATTGATGTGATTTGCTTTACTCATTATCATGGGGATCATATCAGTGGATTGCCGGGACTGCTTCTTACTATGGGTAATGCGGACCGCAAAGAGCCCCTGACTTTGATAGGGCCAAGAGGTCTGGAACGAGTAGTAAATGCTTTGCGTGTAATTGCACCGGAGCTTCCTTTTGATATAAAATTTATAGAAATTACACAGCCGGAACAGGTGATAGAATTAAATGGGTACAGAATTACGGCCTTTAAGGTGAATCATAATGTAGTCTGCTATGGTTATACCCTGGAAATTTTAAGACAGGGAAAATTTTCTGCAGAGAGAGCTAAGGAACAGGAAATTCCGTTGAAATTCTGGAATCCTCTGCAAAAAGGACAGACCATTGAAGCAGAGGGAAAAATTTATACTCCGGATATGGTTTTGGGGCCGGAGCGTAAGGGGATTAAACTTACTTACACTACAGATACCAGACCAACGGATTCGATTTTGAAAAATGCAGCAGATTCAGACCTGTTTATCTGTGAGGGAATGTACGGTGAGGATGATAAAGCTGATAAGGCAAAAGGATATAAGCATATGACATTTCGGGAGGCAGCGGTTCTTGCCAGAAATGCCAATGTGCAGGAAATGTGGCTGACCCATTACAGTCCTTCACTGGTAAGACCCGATGATTATATGGATAAGGTGAGGGAAATTTTCCCTAATGCTTTTCCGGGAAAAGACGGAAAAAGTGTAGAACTTAATTTTGAAGATGAAAAGCAAAACAATTGATAGCATGGAAAATATTGAGGATAATAAAATGAAAGATACATTGATTCTTGCAATTGAGAGCTCCTGTGATGAAACTGCTGCTTCTGTGGTAAAAAACGGACGGACCATATTATCCAATGTGATCTCATCACAGATCGCACTTCATACATTATATGGAGGAGTAGTACCGGAAATTGCATCCAGAAAGCATATAGAAAAAATTAATCAGGTAATTGAACAGGCATTGACAGAGGCAGGAGTTACTTTGGATGATCTGGATGCTATTGGAGTGACCTATGGACCAGGGTTGGTTGGTGCTTTGCTGGTTGGCGTAGCAGAGGCCAAGGCAATTGCATACGCAAAGAAATTGCCATTGGTAGGAGTACACCACATTGAAGGTCATGTTTCTGCAAATTATATTGAACATCCGGATCTGGAACCACCGTTTTTGTGTCTGATCGTTTCGGGCGGACATACACACCTGGTAATTGTGAAGGACTATGGAGAATTTGAGATTCTGGGACGTACCCATGATGATGCAGCAGGAGAAGCTTTTGATAAAGTAGCCAGGGCAATAGGCCTGGGATATCCAGGAGGACCCAAGGTGGATAAGCTTTCAAAAGAAGGAAATCCAAATGCAATTGAATTTCCACGGGCGAAAATTGAGGGTTGTCCCTATGATTTCAGCTTTAGCGGGGTAAAGTCCGCGGTATTGAACTATCTGAATCATGCACAGATGACTGGAGAGGAGATCAACAGGGCAGATATTGCTGCTTCTTTTCAGAATGCAGTTGTGGATGTGCTGGTTGAACATACAATGGCAGCAGCAAAAGATTTTGGAATGAAAAAAATTGCTATTGCCGGTGGAGTTGCATCTAATGGAACACTCAGGGATGCCATGGAGACTGCCTGCCGGAAATATGGTTACAGTTTCTTCAGGCCATCACCTATCTTCTGCACAGATAATGCAGCTATGATCGGTGTTGCTGCGTATTATGAATACATGAAAGGAACCCGCAGTGGTTGGGATTTGAATGCGGTTCCAAATCTAAAATTAGGAGAAAGATAAAAATGACAGAGAATAATACAGCAATTGTTCTGGCAGCAGGTCAGGGAAAAAGGATGCAAAGTAAAATACAGAAGCAGTTTCTGGAAATACAGGGCTACCCGGTTCTGTATTATTCTCTGCGTTGTTTTCAGGAAAGTCCGTTGATTGGGAATATTATTTTGGTGACAGGGGAGGAAATGGTCTCTTATTGCAAAGAAGAGATTGTAGATAAGTATGGTTTTACCAAGGTTACCAATGTGATCGCCGGTGGAAAGGAACGTTATGATTCTGTTTATGCGGGGCTTTGCGCCTGCTCAGAAATACCATGCGATTATGTATTTATTCATGACGGAGCCAGACCATTTATTACGGAAGAAATGTTGGAAAGAGGCCTGGAAAGAACGCGGAAAACGGGTGCCTGTGTATTGGGAATGCCTTCTAAGGATACGGTTAAATTGGCCGATAAAAATGCTTTTGTAGAATCAACTCCAGAGAGAAATTATGTCTGGACAGTTCAGACACCTCAGATTTTCTTATATTCATTAATCAAAACTGCCCATGACAAAATTCGCCGGAAAGATATGAGCAATATTACGGATGATGCCATGGTGATCGAACAGGAGACGGGGGTAAAAGTAGCGTTGGCGAAAGGATCTTATCAGAATATTAAGATTACTACACCGGAAGATCTTTGGATTGCAGAGGCATTTTTGCGATCTGAAAAAATGTGAGAATAAAAAAATAAAAAAAATCAAATTAGTTGTTGACAGTTCTGAAATAAGGTGATAGAATATCACTTGCGCTGACAGAGAAAAGCGTCGAAAATACGGAGAGATATCGAAGTGGTCATAACGAGGCGGTCTTGAAAACCGTTTGTCCGCAAGGGCGCGTGGGTTCGAATCCCACTCTCTCCGCTTGTCAGGTTGATAAAAAAGTCTTGGAAAAAACTTAAAAAAACACTTGACAAACAGCTTTGAAATGCGATATAATATACAAGGTTTTTCGATGAGAAAACATCGAAACAATCTTATAAAGAACACGAAAGTGTGAAGAGAGTTATCCGGAAGGATAACAACTCTAGGGCAATTTGGAGAAGTACCCAAGCTGGCCGAAGGGGCTCCCCTGGAAAGGGAGTAGGTCGTTAATAGCGGCGCGAGGGTTCAAATCCCTCCTTCTCCGTTCTTCTTAAAAAAGAAGAAAAAGTTCTTGACAGGAAGAAAGAGTTGTGATAAACTTGAAAAGCTGTTGAGAAGAAAATGTTGAAAAAACTTGAAAAAACTTAAAAAAGTTCTTGACAAGTTAAAAACAACATGATAAAATAGCAAAGCTGTCGCAAAGACAGACAACCTTGATAACTAAACAGTGAAACACATACGATTCTCGAAAATTCTTTACACATGAGCATCGAAAGATGCGAATGCGGTT